>DAHUYZ010000030.1 GCA_027306855.1 Solirubrobacterales bacterium
ATCGCTCAGGCGAGCTTGACGATCGCGTTGACGCCTCCAAGCGGCGGGCCGGCCGGCGAGTTGACGGCGCTGGTCCCGCTCGCCCCTTGCGCAAGCGCGATCGGCGCGGCGATGAGGACGATGGCAGACGCCAGGATCGCGACGGCCGCGAGGGCTGCGGCCAGGGCCGCGCCGACCGGTGCCGGGGCGAAGTGCGACTTCCTATGCGTCGCCGCGACGCCGCACGGGGAACGTGCCATCCCTCTACGGTAGCCGCCGCTACGCTTCCCGCGAAATGTCTCCGACCTGGATCTGGCTGCAGGGAGCGATCGTCGTGTTCGTGCTGATCGGGATCGTCATCGCGATCGTCAAGCTCGCCTGAGCGATTCAGCCTCGGCGCCACCACCGTTTGGGGCGCAGACCTCCACCCGTGGCATTGCTCGCGATCGGCGGTCTCGCGGGGATCGGATCTCCGCTGAGGATCGCCGCAGGGACAGCCTTTGCCAGCCATTCGCCGAGATCGGCGAGCCCGGCTCGCTGCAGCTCGGAGGCGAGCGCGGGTGGACGCCGCTGAGGGTCGTGCGCGTCGGAGGCGACGTTGTGGACGAGATCGTCCTCGACCATGCGCAGCGCGAAGCGCTTGACCTCGGCGCCGAACCGGCCGGTCAGCGATCCGGCCGTGACCGAGGTGAGCACGCCGGACGCCACGAGCGCCTCGAGCGCATCCGGATCGCGATGGAAGGCGGGGCAGCGCTCTGGGTGGGCGAGGATGACGCGATGCCCCTGGGCCTGAAGGTCGGCTACGACCCCATCCAGGCCGGTCACGATCGGGGTGAAAGGCGGCTCTAGCAAGAGCCACGGCCCATCGCCGAGCCTCATCCGCGCAAGCTGTTCTGGATCGACCTCGCTCGCGCGGGTCATCGCGATCTCCGCCCCGGCCCGCACCTCGATCGGGATGCCACCCCCAAGCAGACGCTCGTTGAGCTCTTGGCAGAGCGCATCGATCGTGTCGGCGTCGTTGGGGTAGCGCCAGCTGACGTGCGGCGTGGCCACGATCGTCGTGGTCCCGTCGGCCACGGCCACGCGGGCGATCGCAAGCGACTCCTCGATCGTGCGCGGACCGTCGTCGATGCCCGGCAGGATGTGGCAGTGCAGGTCGATCACGCGGCTACCAAGATATGATCGGCGCGCGACGCGTGCGTTGCCGCATGTAGCCGCAGCAACCGCAAAGGGGAGTCATGTTCAGATCGATCGTGGTTGGAACCGACGGCTCGGACACCGCCGGCCAGGCTGTGCGTCAGGCGGCCGACCTCGCCAAGGCGCTCGGCGCGACGGTGGAGCTCGTCAGCGCCTATGAGCCGGTCCCCTCGCAGCGTCTGCGCGAGGAGCGCAGAGACGCGCCGGAGGACCTGCAGTGGGCGATCAACCCGCGCGAGGACGTCGACGCCACGCTCGAGGCGGCGGCCGACATCGTGCGCGAGCAGGGCGTCGTTGTAAACGTTTATCCCCGTCAGGGCGATCCCGCCGACGCGATTCTCGACGTCGCCGAGGAGCGCGAGGCCGATTTGATCGTCGTCGGCAACAAGGGCATGACCGGCGCCAAGCGCTTTTTGCTCGGGTCGGTCCCGAACAAGGTCTCCCACCACGCCCCCTGCTCGGTGCTGATCATCAGGACGACCTGAGGGAAGCGCACGCGGGGTTGGCGGTCGCGTGGCATCCTCTCTGGATGCGGCGGGTCACCTTTTTTGCGATGCTCCTCGCGTTGGGGCTTCTCGCGGGCTGCGGCTCCTCGGCGAGCCCAGTCGAGCCGCTGACGCTGCCGGACAGCCCGGCGAAGATCTCCAGATCGAAGCGCTCGCACTTCGTGGTGATCGTCCTGGAGAACAGGGAGGCGAGCGAAGTGATCGGCGACCGCTCGATGCCCTACGTCAACGCGCTCGCGCGCAAGGGGGTCCTCGCTACGAGCTACCGCGCGATCACGCACCCGTCGCTGCCGAACTACATCTCCCTGATCGCGGGCGATCCGCTTGGGATCTCGTCGGACTGCACCGAATGCGAAGCCCACGGGACGACGCTCGTAGACCAGTTGCAGGCGGCGCACATCGGCTGGCGCGCCTATATGGAGGGGCTGCCGAGCCCCTGCTATACGGGCGCCTCCTCGGCGGGCGGCTACGCGAAGAAGCACGACCCGTTCATGTACTTCAGCCAGATCGCCTCGAGCCCGGCCGCCTGCCGCAACGTCGTTCCCCTCACCGAGCTGGCCGGTGACCTGCGCCACGACCGTCTGGCGCCGTTCGTGTGGATCAGCCCGAACCTGTGCGACGACGGCCACGACTGCTCGAACGAAACGGTCGACCATTTCCTTTCGCATCTCGTCCCCTACGTGCTCGCCGGTCTCGGCCCGCATGGCGTGCTCGCGCTCGTATGGGACGAGGGGACGAGCAACAGCGGCTGCTGCAGCAGAGCCTCGGGCGGGCGTGTGCCGCTGATCCTCGCCGGGCCGGCCGTACGCCCCGGCTATCGCCTGACCAGCCCCGCCGACCACTACTCGCTGCTGCGGTTGATCGAGGACTCGTTCGGACTTGCGCGGTTGAGGGGGGCGGGGTGCGGGTGTACGCCTTCGCTCGACAGGGCGCTGCGGGCAGGCGGGACGCGGCGGCTCCTCCTACGTCGCTAGGGGCTTGACGGATGCGCACGCTGCTCATCTCAGACCTGCACCTCGGCATCCCCTCTGGCGGCGATGTCCTGCGCGCGAGCGCACCGCGAGCACGGCTGCTGAAGGCGCTTCGCGGAAGCGATCGGATGGTGCTGCTCGGTGACGTGCTCGAGCTGAGGGATGCTTCGGCCGACGAGGCATTGGGCGCGGCGCGCCCCCTCTTCGAAGCGCTCGGAGCCGCGCTTGCGGGCAAGGAGCTGGTTGTCTGCGCGGGCAATCACGATCACGCATTGATCGCTCCTTGGCTCGAGCGCCGCAGGGAGCTTGCGCGCTCGGAGAATGTCGCTGGCTCGATGAGCCCCGGGCGCTCGGCGAGGGTCTGGCGCTCAGACGGCCTCGGGCTCGAGCAGATCATCGCTTTGCACGAAGCGTCTGCGCTGCTGGCGACACTCGCGGGTTGGGTAGCCCCGGCACGGCTGACCGTCGCTTACCCGGGCATCTGGATTCGCAACGACGTGTACGCAACGCACGGTCACTATCTCGACTGCCATGCGCCGCTCACGAGCGGCGAACGGCTGATGATCGCCGCATTCGGCCGCGCGTCCAAACGACGGCGCTCGCTGTTGAGAACGGTCGACGAGCATGAGGCTGCGACCGATCCCCTCTATCGACGGCTCGACAGGCACGCGCTGCTCAGCAGGCTCGCGGCGAGTCGGGTTGTCGCACGCCTCGGGAGAGCAGGGACCGGCCTATCGGGCCACGACCTCGTCTTGTCGGAAAGGCGCGCGATGGGCGAGTTGGCGGCGCGGTTGGGAGTAGGGGAGTCGTATGTCATCTTTGGACATACCCACCGAGCCGGCCCGCTGCCCGGTGAAGACGCAAACGAGTGGGTTGGGCGCCTCGGCGCGCGTCTGGTCAACTGCGGGTCATGGGTCGGACGGCGCGCTGACGCCGGCGCGACGCACGGCGCCGAGACATGGCGCGGGGCGTGCGTGATCGTCGATGACAGCGGCCCACCGCAGGTCGAACTGCTCGAACCGGGCAGCTCAGCGCCGGCGCAGAAGGCGACGCCCGCCGAGTAGTACGCGCGCGGCGAGCGGCCGGGCGTCGTCGCGGTCGGCGCACAGCGCCGACCACACGTCCAGCGCGATCTCCCTGGCCAGGTCGTCCGGTGCCCGCTCGCCGTCGAGGCGCTTGACTTCGAGGCCTGTGTACTCCTCCTGATAGAGCCGAGCGCGCAGCTCGTTCTGTGCAAGCGTGTACTCGCGCCTGCGCGCGCGCGCGGTATCGGGGGGCACGTCGAGCAGATAAGCGCGCAGCGGGCGCGGCGAGAGCGCGCGGATCATCGCCCGCTGCGCTCGGTAGTGGTGCTGCTCGCCATAGCGGTAGCGCAGGTGAACGATCGAGTCGAGCGTATAGCGGTCACAGATCACGATACGACCACGCAGCAGGTGGGGGCGCACCGCGCGCGCCTGCCACCACGCGTTCGTGGCGGCAACGAACGTGACCCAGGCGAACTGCAGCAGGGGACGACTCTCGCGGATCTGCGTCAGTCGATCCTCGTCCTCGCCGGCTGGCGGCCAAAGCTCCTCGACGCCGTCCGGGTGGCGCCTGTGGCCGAGCAGGGCGCGCAGGGGCGCCGCCACCCGTCCCAACGACGGATGCGCCACGAGCGATGTCCATACGGTCACGGTTGGGTATCCGAGCTTCGTCAGAGTCTCCACCAGGGCCTCGACCTGCGTGCTCTTGCCGGAGCCGTCCAGGCCGGAGATCGCGATCACCGCGCCGCTGCGATATCGCTCGACTCGCGCTACGGTCGAGCGCCAGCGCCACGAGCGAGGCGGTTCATCTCGCAGGCCACGGCCCAGCTCGGCTAAGGCCTGCTCTGCCTGCCACGCAGGAGCGATCTCCCGTGCGAGGCGCCATGCGCGGTCGTCCGGATCGGTTGCGGCCCGCCGCCGTTTGGCGTCGATCCGGCCTTCGCCCGCGACGCGCCGGGCCGCGAGCAGAAGCCGATGGTGCGCCGCCGGACGCAGCAACGAGGTGTACCCGTCGATCGGCTGCGCTTCGGCGAACAGGCGATCCAGCTGTTCCGGCGACAGTCCGAGCGTGTCGGTCGAAATGAGCTCCACGATCTCGGGGCCGGCGTCGCCGAAGCGGACCCAGACGTGCCCGCGCCGATGGTGAAATTCGTTCTCCTGGAGCGTCTTCGCGAGTGTCTCGCGCGCCGCCGGCCGCACGAGCAGATCGAGGTCCCGTCCAGACGGTGGAGGGGAGCCGATAACCACCACGGGCTCTGGAGTCGCCGTGTCCGCTAGCGCCGCTGAGTCCATGCCACGGCTCTCGACGCCATACGGACGAATGTGGGTTTCAGGTCGCACCAGCTCCAGATGCTGTGCGACGCTCTGGGAGCTCGCAGCAGTACTCCCAGCCCGACTCGCAAGCGTGCGATCCAGTTCGATGCTTCGTGCTGGCACGCACGCATGTCGCCCCCAAACCACTGGTAGCGGACACCGACGCGCGCCTCCGGGACGCCCTCTACAGGCAGCCCTACGGTCAGCCGCGCCCAGATCGCCGGCAGATTGACTCCCGCCGCCACGGAGAGCGCGAGCGAGCCATAGAAGCGGGCGTTGAAGTCGATCAGCCGAGCTATGCCATCGGGCCCGCGGATGAACTGAAGCTGCGCCAGTCCATACCAGCCGAGCGTCTGTAGAAATCGTTCAGCGGCGTCCATCAGCTCCCGATCCACCTCGACGGTATGGGCACTTGCGCTGATACCGACATCGAGCGGCCATGTTCGCTCGGCTACCTGTTGCACGCGTGCAACGATCCGGGAATCGCGGCCGCTGATGGTTGTAAGCGCCATGAGCTTGCCCGCGAGGTGCTCTTGGAGGAGCGGCTCGCCGCCGTTCTCACGCATCTCGCTGGCGATCTTGCGTGCCTCGGTGGGATTCGTGGCTATCCGCGCCCTGACGTGGCCGATCGCGCCATCGCTGAAGGTGCGTCGCGGCTTGACGATGACCTTGCCTGTCCCGAAGCTCTCGAGCGTCGCCTCATCGGCGGTCTCGGTGCGTGGCGTGAGCAGGCCGCTCCGTCTCGCGATGCGTGTCATCTCGAGCTTGTCGGTCGCCTGGACGACGGCGTCGTGATCGCCATAGGGAAATGCGGCGTCGAGCTGGTCTCGATTTCCAGACAAGGCGACCACGCCGACGTCATCCAGGCTGAACACGATCTCGTAGCCCCGCTCGGCGATCGCTACGTTGACGGCCTGGACGAGCTCGGCATCGTTCGCGCGCGCGTCGGGTACGGCATGTGTCGCCGCGACCGCTCGCGAGCTGCCGGCGAGACTGTGCATGCCCGGCGAGCCGATGCCGACGGTCCAGCCGTCATCCCGCAAGGCACGCGCGGCTGGGAGCGCGGCGCGGTTGCCGCACTGGTCGATGATCAGCGCACGCATGTGATCGAAGCGTAAAGGCTCTTGCGCAACGTCCACCGACACGTTTGGCGAGCGCTTATTTCGGCGAGGGCACGGGCGCGGCGGGACGAGTCGTATGTACGGCGCGGTGGCCCTGGATCAAGGTGGCTCTTACGCTGATGCGCGCATGCTTGGAGACGCCTCTAGGCAGAGTCACCACGCATGTGAACGACAGAGGGCCGCGCGTGCGCACGACGCAGATCCCGAGGCGACGTCCACCGAGGTAGGCGCCGAGGCGAAGCGTTCCGGCTCTTGACACGATCGCCGTGAGGTAGAGCTTGCGGGCGATGCGGATAGCCGCCGGACGCTGCAGGCTTGCGAACGCGCGCGGTCTGGCCCGCGGTGGGGGAACGGGCAGAATCGCGATGGTTCGCTGGTCGCGAGCGCCCTGGGCGGCCTGAGCGATCACCGTGGCCGCTCCGCCCGACGGCGGCTTGGAGGGGGCCGTGTACAGCCCGGACGCCGTGATCGATCCCGAGGTGGCGCTCCACGTGACCCCCGGCGTGTCGTTGGTGAGATCCGCGTAGAGCTGCACGCTGGTGCCGGCGATCATGCTCGCCGGCGCTCCCGCTATCAGGACGTTCGCGGGAAGCCGCGTACCTTCGAGTTGGGGCGATGACGTCCCTTCGGTCGTGCTCGGTTCGGACTGCGACGATGAGCCCGACTGGGGATTACCGACGTCGACGGAGACCGTCGCGACAACCGGGTGCAATGGAAACCGGCTCGCCGGGTCCTGAGCGACGAACGTAAAGCTGTCAGGTCCCGAGTAGTCGGCTGCCGGCGTGTAGGTCACCTGGTCTCCGTTGACGGCGCTCAGGGTTCCATGAGTCGGCCGGCTCACGATCGCGTACGAGGGGCTTGCCGACGGTTGTTCGAAGGACTGCGATCCCGACCACTTTTGCGAGGTCAGCGTGACGGCGAGTGGCCGTCCGGCCACCGCGGTGGTCGCCTGCGGCTGGGCGTCAAAGCCCGGGACGATTGTCGGAGCGGACGCGTATGCCGGCGGTTTCGGATCGGTTGTCTGCTGGATCATGTGCTGAGTGTCGACTTCGGCTCGCAGCCAGTATTCGCCGGGGGACACGTCGGAGACGTCGACCCACTGGAAAGCGAGGTTGGCGGTGTAGACATCACGCCATCCCTCGGAGATGCCCTCGAAGACGCTTGTGGCTTCAGGCTGGTAGCGCCTGCAGAATTCGCGTGGTGGTGTGCCCGAATCCGAGTACACGGGCTGTTCCGGCCCGGTCGCTTCCACGCGTTCGCTGTCCTCGAGGCAGAAGCCGACCTTTTGTGCGGGCGCCACTTCACCCGTCCTCTGCGCGTTCCACAGTGAGTAGTACGCGACCCGCTGCAGGTGCCAGTGGTCGTGACCGTCGGCTTCGACATAGATCATCTGCCCGCTGCTGGGTTCTTCGGTATAGCTGCCGTTGAGGTTGTAGACACGCTGAAACACGCTCATCGGCGGCACGGCCGGTTCGCTCGGGTTTGCCGGCGCTTGGCGGGAGCCCCTGAAGTCGAGTGCCCCCGGGCCCCTGTTGTGAACGTAGCCGTTGAACCGCAGCAGCAGTTTTGGTTCCGTCGGTTCGCTCGTAGGCGACGTTTCGCTCACTTCGAGGCTGATGTGGTCAGGAGGATCGGCTACAAGATCGGGTAGCTGGGCCGTCGCGCTGGAGGCGTGTGCCGCCTTCATCGCCACCACTCCCGCGAGCAGAAGCGCGATGGCGGCCGCCAGCCAAAGAAGAGGGTTGCGTAGTGCGCCGGTCATGTCGATACGACGTTATCGCCATACCCCACGCATGGCTGAGGGCCGGATCGCTTTGTGCACAGCGGTTATTTGTGCAGAGGGGTTGTCGAGGATGCCGAATCCGCCCGAGGAGACCGGCCCCCTTCGACGATCGGCTCCCGCCTCGCCCGTCAGCCGTTGGCGTCGTTTTGCAGGCGCCTGGCGATGAGGGTAGGCTCGCCGCGTATGTCCAGGCCCGGGATCTCGGGTCGCAGCGTCGCCGGCAGCAGCCGCTGTACAAGCTGGGCTCGCCTGCCGAACGGCACGACCGCCCCAATCGTCCTGACCTGCATCTCGAGGTCGATCGCGCGCATGAGGGCGACCGGGGACAGGCGTGCGAGCCGACGTGCCGGTATCTCCTCGTCCTCGATCCGCTCGCTCGATATCAACGCTACATCGACGCCAACGGCGCGCAGCCCAGACAGCCATGCTGTGGCTTCCCGTGCGGGCTTGCCTTGGCCGGCGATCGCCACGATCTGCGGCGTGCCCGCGGGGCGCCGTCCGAAGTGGCCGACGTCCTGGGGGCGTCGCTCTTGGCTGCGGTCGGCCGTCTCGTCAACGCCACGTTCGGCGGATCGCGATTCGCCGTTGGACGAGTCGGATGTGGTTGCGTTTCGGCGCGTGAGCACAAGCAGCCAAACACAGGAGTCCGATCCGGCGTCGAGCAGGATCTTGGAGATGCCGCGCCAGCCGTCCCGCCAACCGCCGTCGACGAACACGCGATAAAGCGCCTTCGCGATCGGTCGCATGAGGATCACCTTCACGTACGCGACTGAGCGGTCCGGCGCATCGAGATGGCGGCTCTCCAGGCGGGCATAGTGCCATGCGTCCGCAAGCGCTTCGCGAGGCGTCGCCGCGAGCTCGTGTTCGAGGTCGCCTTCGAGTATGGCCGGGCGCTCACGCGGCTCGATGCCCTCATGTACCGCGCGAGTCTCGTCATGGCGGTAGGCCCCGCGGCGGAACAGCCGCGAGCGGTAGGCGGGGTACTTGGCGGACGGCCCAAGCGGCCGCCCGAGAAAGGTGTTGCGCAGCGCGCATACTGTGATCTGTGCGGTGGGGGGCGAGGCGAGCAGCCCTTCGATGCTTGCCCGCAACTGAGGCGTCACCCGCTCGTCTGCGTCGAGCTCGAGCACCCAATCGCAGCTTGCCGCATCGAGTGCGACATTCCGTTGGGCGGCGAATCCCGGCCACGGGTTCTCGATCACCTTGGCGCCGGCGGCGCGGGCGAGATCGACGGTACGGTCGGTGGAGCCGCCGTCGATCACGATCACCTCGTCGCAGAACGCGACGCTTCCTAGTGCGCCCGGCAGATGCTCCTGCTCGTCCTGGACGATCAGGCAGGCGCTCACACGCTCTCGCTTTGGCTGCGCTGCGCTCGCGCGCTGTCCGCTTCGTTGGGTCGCGTCCATCGTTGGCGGCGGCGCCGTCGCGGCGCCGAGACTCGCGGATAGTATGCGCTCCCAGTGTCCGCCAAGCGCATCGTCTCACTCCAGACGACGAGCGAGCGCGGCGGGGCGGAGTACGCGAACGTCGACTTGCTCGACGCGCTGGCGGTGCGAGGCCACGGCGTCGCGCTGTTGACGAACGTGCCCGACATCGCGGATGGCACGCGGGTGCAGGCACAACGAGTCGATCTGGGACCGAAGCTGGCGCGCAGGACCGTCTTGTCGCTCATGTTGCGGACGCCGATTATCTTGGCTCGCCTTAGGCGGGCGCTGCGCAAGCAGCGCCCGAGCGACGTGCTCCTGCTGCATTTCAAGAAGGAGCAGTTCCTGTGCGCGTTGCTGCCGAGACGGCTCACGGGGGAGATCGTTTGGGCTGAGTGGGGCCCGGTCCCGATGCCGATGAGGCGTGGCCCGGCACGGCTGCTCTATGCGCTGGCCGCGAGGCGGGCACGCTCGATCGTCGCGGTGTCGGAGGGCACGAGGCGCACGGTTCTGGACACGGGCGTGCCGGCAGAGAAGGTCGTCGTCGTGCCGAATCTGGTGGATACGGCGCATGTGAGCTTCGACGCGGATGCAAGGACGCGGCTGCGCGCGGAGTGGGGGGCAGGGGAGGAGACCCTCGTGATCGGCTGCATCTCGCGCTTTCAGGAGCGCAAGCGCAACGATGTCGTGATCGATGCCATGAGCCACCTGGATGGAGATGCGCTGCTCGTCATGGCCGGCGAGGGCGAGCAAGAGCCGGCGCTGCGCGCTCGCGCGGAGTCGCAGGGCGAGCGAATCAGGTTCGCGCCCAATGTGAGGGGGCATGTCGAGGCGTTCCTCTCGGCATGCGACGTGCTCGTGTTCGCACCCAGCCCGACTGAGGGAGCTCCGCGCGTAATCGTGATGGCCCAGCTCGTCGGGGTGCCCGTCGTCGCAACGGACGCCGAGGGCGCTGAAGGACTTATCGTCCCCGGTGCGGGGACGATCGTCTCGCCGTCACACGACCCTGCAGCCGTTGCGCTCGCGCTCGCGGCTTACCGCGACGATCCGGACCGTAGGGTCAGGGAGGGGCGCATAGCGCGACAGGCAACGCTCGAGAGCCACGACCTTGAGCGGACGCTCGATCGTTGGGAACGCGCCCTCGGTGTGGGTGCGTAACCGCTCGCGTCATCGGTTGTCAGTCGTTCGGTAGACGATGATGTCATCCGCGTGGCGGCCCCGATTCGAGACGCGGCGGACCGGCTCGAACAGGCCCGTGCCGACGATGCGCTCGGGCTCGGAGGGGTTTACGTATAGAAGCCATGCGACTCTCGGACGCCTCCGCAGTGAGGCACCGATTTGCCGCATACAGGCATCGAGGACGTCCCCGGTAAACGAGTTGTTGAGGTACAGAACCGTCGCGTCGTCGGGCAGCTCCCACGTCGCGGCATCGCCTGTGACGATCTCGGCGGAACAGCGAAGGCGACGCCGGCCGGCGAGATAGCGGCGCCCTTCAGCAGCGAGCTGATCGGAGAGCTCGAGCCCCACAGCGCGGCCAAACGGCTTTTGCGCCGCCTGGGCGACAACTCGTCCCAGCCCGGCGCCGTAGTCGACGAAGACGTCGCGTTCGCTGATTGGAATGCCACGAAGGCCACGCGACAGCGCTCGCCAGCCGGATGGCTTGTACTCGCGCCGGCCGGGACCATCCACGCCAAGCTCGTCGAGCGGCACTGTGACGGACGTGTCGATCGGGCTGCGACTCTCGAACGTCCAGCGCAGCAGCTTGCCACGGGCGTGTCGGGCTGCCCCGCGCGCTCGTCCAGTCAACTCGGTCATCGAGGAATGTTTACCCTCTAATGCGTTTTCGCAGCGATCGCAGCCGGTCGAGCTGCATGGGGGACAGGCCTTGCTTGAGGCTCTCGCGGAGCACGTGCACGGTGAGCATTGGTGCTGTGCGGAGGCGAGTCATGGGCAGTCGCAGCCCCGGCGCCATCAGAATGCTCCACGCCACCGGGTCGTTACCGTCGGCGAAACGGAACTTGTAGGCCTGCTCCCCACCGCCCATGTCGATGCGCTGCTCGCCTCGCGTACAGGCATCCTCGATTGCGATCAAGATTCCGATCATCGCCGGCTTCAATGCGGCGAACCGCTCGTCCCAGCCGCCGTTTATATAGGCGACCTCGCCGCCGGCGGCCGCGAAGAGTTGGGCCGATATTGGCTGGCCGTCGACTTCGAGGATCCAGATACGTAGGCGTCCGCTGTCGAGCTGTGTCTGCGCCGCGTCCTGGAGCATGTCTCCGAGCCTGTCGGCGATGGCCACGATTCCCGATTCGCCCCTGTCTTCCCAGCGCGCTGCGTGGAGGTCGATGAACGTTTTGATGTCAGCACTGACGGTCTCGCGGGTGGCCAGACGCGCGATCCCGCCGCCGGCGTCGAACTTCCGCCGCATCCGACCCATCTGGCTGCGGAAGTTGGAGCTCTTGCGCGCGAGCCATTCTTCATAGGACATGCCCGCAAGCGAGCCCGTCGGCGCGCCGTGGACGACGTACTGGCGGATGACTGGTCGTACGAGTCCCGGCCACCCGGCACGCAGCGCAAGCGGCCAGGGAGATCCGATCGGGTGGCCCTCAAGCGCCACCAGATCGGGACGAGGTCTGGCCTTGGACAGGGCGTGCGAGACGAGGCGTGCGACCTCCCATTCGATGCCGGGGCGGGAAAGCGGCGAGAGCCGGACCGCGAGCTCTATGCCGGGAAGCCTGTAGTCGACGCGTCTGATGCGGCCCGGCACCACATAAAACGGCGCCAACCCGACCAGCTGCTCACCGTCTCGGACGGCCACCGTCCGCGGCTGCGCACCGCTTGGAGCGAGGTGACGCCACCAGGCGAGCGTCAAGCCGGGAGCCATCATCGGCAGTTTGCACGCGACCGCTAGCTGGTCCCACTCGGCCTGGAGCTCCGCCAAGCGGGTGACGTCCGTTATGAGCTCGGAGGTGAGCACCCCGGGCAACTCTATAGGCGGACGCGGGTCGCTCGGTTGGACGAGGCGTACGTGGGACGCCTCGGCTCACCGGACGTTTGTTCAGGGCGAGCCCTGAACGCTCGAGATGTCCTCCAAGGTCGCGATCCCCTCGATGGCATGTCCCTCTGCCATCGCCGCGGTGCTCTCGTCGATCGGCAGGAGGTATATGTCGCTGTCGTCACTCTCGGTGCTCGCAGGTTGAGCCCGCAGGTCCAGGAACGATCCGAGTCGCCGCTCGCGCAGCGCGCGCAGCCAGCCGTCCGACGTCAGGAGCTCGTAGTCCAGGTCGCGGTCGGGGTGGGTCATGATCTCGACGCTGTGACAGTCGGCGTGCGTCAGCAGCGCCTCGATGGCTGTGATGGACGGCTCGGCCGCGACGGGGTCGATCGCGAAGAAGCATTCGGTTGTGAGCTGGCGGTGCTCGATGAACGCATGTCTGATGCGGCGCATCAGCTGTCCGGGTGTGGGAGCCATATGCGGGTCGTTTTCCGCCGTTCGCACCGGCATTCTCTTCGGCAGCGCGAGCAACACGGTCGGGCTCAGGTGCGCGTGGTTATGGCCGTCTATGTGTGTGGGCTCCCGCTCGAACGTCTCTCGGAACCGATCGAGCTGATCGGCCAGGCACGATTCGACGAGGTCGCGCAGGAACGGGTTGTACGTGAAGCGTGTGCGACGCCCGCGCGCGAAGTGGCGCGCCGCCTTCGCCTGGCGCTCGCGCACCGGCGGTGGCACGGACGGGTCCTCGAACGGCTGGGTCAGGTTGAGGTGCAGCCCGACGGGCATGTCGCGCGAGCGGGCGATCTCGGCCGCTCGCGCGCTGTCGCTCATATAGACCATCGCGCTTGTGCTCGTGATGCGCCCGGCCGAGAAGCAGTGCTCGATCCGGTCGGTCGCCAGAATGTTGCCGCCGAAGTCGTCGGCGTTGACGATGAGCAGGCTGCGCGCGCCGCGATGTCGTGGCTTGCGGCCCCTCGCGACACGACGTCCCTCGGTCTCGCGACCGTTGTGTGCCAAATCGTTACCGGCGGGCTTGATGTCGGCCGCTCGCGTCAAACTCTCAGGCCTCCCAGAAGGGGTTGCCACTCCTCAGCGTAGCGCCGCAGGCTGTTGTGCGCCAATACGTATGCTCTTGCTGTGGACGCAAGGCGGTCGGTATCGATATCCGTAAAGGTGCGCAGGCGCGTCGTGACGTCTTCGAGCGTGGGAGTTATACACAGGGCGTCATACTCCGGAATGTCTCGCAAGAAGGTCGTCATCCAGCCCACCCGGGTGGTAAGCAACGGCCTGCCGCATGCCAGGGCCTCGAGGACCACGAAGCTGCAGGCCTCGTATCGAGTCGGGAAGAGGACGCAATCGCTGGCGGCGTAGGCGTCGGCAAGCGCGTCGGAGTCGAGCACACCCAGGTGTCGCGCCCCGCGCGCCCCGCTCGTCCCGGCGATGAGGAGCTCGAAGCCGGCTCGCTGGGCTGCACCCTGGATGAGATCGCTGCCCTTGCGATGCTGAAGGCGACCTACGAACAGGGCATAGCGGGCGTCGCGTCGCAGTCCAAGCCGGGCTCTGGCGCCTGCCTGATCGCGTGGTGCAAAGACCTCCGTATCCACCCCATTGGGGATCACAGCGTCGACCTTGACGCGGTAGTACCGACGTGCTTCCTTCGCGGCCGACTCTGAAACACAGACAAGCTTTGTTGCGCAGTGCCCTGCAACGAGCTCTGTAGCGCCGGCACTCAGTGTGCGTCGCAGCCGTTCCCTCACCGGGAGGACGGTCGCTTCCGAGCGCGTGTCGCCGATCATGGTGCCGTGATAGACGTGAATTCGTGGGACGTCCCCCGAGCACCCGGCTCCGAGATAGCCGTTGCTCACGATCAGATCCGGTTCTTCCGCCATGGCCTCATGAAGCGACGAGCGGGACACGCTCGTATATCCAAGCCCAAGCCTGAACTGCCACTGGGTCGATGCTTGTCGAGGGCCGACGATCGTCGAATCCCATCCCTGTCCTTCGAGAACGCGAGCCAGCAGTAGGCACATTCGCTCGACGCCGCCGGACCCGTGGCTGGGGTCGGGTGAGATCACGACCGCCCTGGGAGCCATCGCTGTCAGTGGCGGGTTGAGCCGGTCCGTGCGCTGAGCAGATGTCGCGCCTTGGCTATGCGCGCTCGAGTTACGCCACGGGTGACGACCATTGCTCGTTGCAGAACGAAGCGAGTCTGTGCAGAGAGCTTGCCGCGGATGTATTTTTGCTGCGCAAGCCACGAGGCGTGTCGCGTTAAGAATCGCCAGTTGTTACGCGCTGCCCAGTACTCGTAGCGAAGCGTTGATGACTGTCGCGCGCCGCCCTCCCAATTCTCAGGCTGGTAGCAGTAGGTGTCTCCGGTGAGCAGGCACCGAAAGCCGGCGCGCGCAGCCTGCACGAAGAAGTCGGTCTCCTCGCGATATGCGTTGACACGAAAGCCGTCATCGAACCTGACTCGTTCGAATATAGATCGGCGGATCAGGGCACGGGCTGGGAGGAAAGGTGTTTCGACTGGACGTACTGGGAAGGATCCAACGTCCTCCATCGACAGCTCCCGCACCCGCGGGGCGCTCTGCGCGAGCGCCGCTACCTCTGCGTCGCTGCCGCCGACATGTAAGAGAGGAGCGCCGACGACGTCTGCTGAGTACGTATGGGCGGCCGCTCGAAGCACGCCGGCATAGTCCGGCGGGAAACGACAATCGTCCTCGCCGAAGAGGACCCACTCGCCGGATGCGGCCTGAAGCCCGGTGTTGCGCGCCTGCGGCAATCCCCGGTTTGTGTTGTGCCTGATGACCCTCAGACGACGGTCGTCTGCTTGGCCGCACACCTCGGGTGTGTCGTCCGTGGAGCCATCGTCCACCACGATCACCTCAGCTACGTCTCTAATCGCCAGCATCGACGACAAGTTGGCGCGAAGGGCTCCCGCTCGGTTGTAGGTCGGGATCACCAGCGTGATCCGATCGGATGCGCAGTCGCCCACACGGGAAGCCTATCCTGCATGCTCTGCGACACGTCACCTCGCGACTCGGCGTCAGTCTAGGATAGCCGCCGTGCCGGAGCCTGACGACCAACCGAATGCGCCGGGCGTGGCCGGCGACATAGGTGCCCGGCGTGCGACGGCGGATGTAGCAATCCAGATCGCCGCCCGCATCCTCAATCTGGCCCTCGGTGTCGTTGTGACGCTCGTACTGGTCAGAACGCTTGGCAGCCGTGGCTTTGGAGCCTGGTCCTCGATCTTTGCCATAGGTCAGATCGCCGGCAGTTTTGGCGATCTGGGTCTCAACCAGATAGCGCTCAACCGTGCGGCGGCAGATCCCGATCAGGAGCCGCGTTGGCTCGGGGCGCTGCTGTCGTTGCGTCTGCTGCTTGCGCTCCCGATCATGCTTCTGTCCGCGGTGGCCATCCTGCTGATCGCACCTGGACACGACGCTAAGGCGGCCGGGGTGTTGCTCACGCTTCTGACGATCATCGGGGTCCCAACCTGCTTGACGATCGTCTTTCAGCTGCGCGTACGCAACTACATTCCGATGGGGATCATGACACTGAACAGCTTGATATGGACGGCTGCGGCCCTGATCGTCGCGAGCTTCTCGAGCAGCATCATCGCGTTCGCCATGGTTTTCTTCGCTACGTCAACGGTCACTTCGATGCTGACGATGATTGCTGCGCTCAGGCTGGCGCCGGTCCAGCTACGCGGAGCACGGCGTTGGTGGGGCTCATTGTTACGCGTCGGCGTAGGGCTGGGGATTGCGGGCGTATTCGTTACGTCTTATGTGAGACTGGACCAGGTTCTTGTGTTGGAGCTCGCCGGCAGTCGACAAGCGGGACTGTACGGTGCGGCCTATCGCCTCCTGGATCAGATTCAATTCATCCCAATCTCCGTCATGACAACGCTGTTCCCGCTCATCGCCGCCGCATATGCGAATAGTCGCTCGCGTGCCCGTGACCTTCTCCAGGCGGCCGGGGAGTACCTGACCATGGCATCGCTCCCGATTCTGGCATTCACGATCGTGGCTGCGCTGCCGATCATGACGTTTCTTTTTGGCTCTCACTTCGCTGCCGGCGCGCCTGCGTTGCCGGTCTTGGCCGGGGCGTTTGTGTCGATATCGTTCGGCTACCTGGCGGGCAACATGATCGTCATACTCGAGCTGCAGCGCCGATTCGCTTCGTATGCTGCGCTCGGGCTGCTGGTCAACGCGACGCTCAACGTGCTACTCATTCCCCGTTACGGGTTTGTCGCTGCGGCATGGGTTACGCTCGTGACAGAGATCATGGTGATGCTGCTCTCGATGCATGTGGTTCTGCGTGCCTTGGAGATGAGTTTTCGCCTCGGACGTTTTGTCCGAATCCTTGGAGCGGCGACCATAATGGGCCTTATGACGTGGCTCTCTCGTGAGGCAGGCGCACCGCTTGGAGTCATGGCGCTTGTCGCGGCGCTCACTTACCCACCGGCCGTTCTTTGGCTCAAAGCGGTCCGTTATGGGGAGATTGTGGACATCGTGCGGAAACGCCCGGGAGAGATGGCTGGCTAGCTGCGGCCGCTTACTATCGCTGAGCCAGCACTTCCGCCTCGGCGTCGCCGGCAAGTCGGCGGAGCGTTCTGGTGTCCACTACAATCGCTGCTTTGTACGCAACGAAACGAGAGATCGCATAGGTGTCAGTGTGCTGTATGCCCGCCGGCATGAAGCCTGGCGGTGGTCGTGTGAAGACCATGGGCGGGGTTGGAGATCTCCCCGTTCGCTCGGTGCGCAGCGCGAGAAAGTCGACTTCGGCGGCTATCGCACTTCTACCTCGGATGGTTGTGATGCCGCTAAGGTAGACGCTCAAGGGCAGTTCGCTGTTCTTACCCGTGACGAGGACGCGTCCGCTTGTGGCGCTTCCCAAAGCGCTCGCGATGCCGCGCCAGTCATCGCGCTGGTAGCCGGGCTCGGCGTTGACGGCGACGATGACGGCCAGGGAGAGCGCGCATAGCGCCACACCGAGCGTGGCTCCGGCGCGTCGTGCGCCGGCGGCGCCCACGCCGATTGCGATCAGGACCGCCCACGGGGACCAAGCCGCCATCACGTTGCGTCCGTTGAAGACGTCCTGGATGTGCGTGACGGCAAGCGCCAGCGGGATCGCGAGCGCGCCGATGCCAACCAGCGCGACCAGTCTTGCCACCTGCTTTTCCTTTTCCTCCGCGCGCCTGGCTATCAGGGCGAGAGCGCCGGCCGCAAGCAGCCCGGCGAGGAGGGCGGTGACGATCTCCTGCGGGCTGTAGAGGCCGATCAAGTACTGCTTCGGGGCCTGAGCGATGCGCGAGGCGAGCGAGGTCGTCTGGATCCAATCGGATTGACCGCCGGTGCGCTGTTTCAGCGCGAGGGGAACGAGCGCTATACCCACCGCGATCACCGGCAATACAGGGATCGTCAATCGCCTCCAGCCGTGTCGCCGGATGAGCATTACGGCCTCGGGGATGAACATGAACACGGCGAAGTAGTGCGTCAGGAGCGAAAGAACGGATAGGCCGGACCACAGAGCCAGGCGCTTGCGTGTGGCGTCCTGCATCGCGTCGAGCCAAACGACGAATGCGGCCGCGTTCAACAGGATCAGCAGGGCGTAGCCGCGAGCCTCTTGGGAGTAGTAGTAGAGGGCGGGGCTCACGGTCGCCAGCGCGGCGGCCCAGAGACCGATTCGTGTGGAGGCATGGCGTCCGGCCATATAGAGGACGGGCACGGTCAGAGCGCCCATCAGGGCCGAGAAGGAACGGAACCCGAGTGGGCCTGCCCCTAAGACTTTGGTCCACGCCCAGATGAGCAGGTAGTAGAGCGGCGGCGCCGACTCGCTGGAGCCAAGATGCGCGAGCATCCCAGTCAACCCGCGATGCACCAGGGAGATCGTCGCGGCCTCGTCGAGCCACACGCTCTGGACGTCGAGCGTGCCGAACCGCAGCGCGGCCGCCGCGATCGTCAGCAGGAGCACGACGAGCAGCGGGCCGGGCCGCCAGGAACTCGCGGATCGCGACGTTCTGGCGAGGGAGGAGGGCGCGGCGACAGTCGTTGCGGACCGGTCGTTCGGCGAGCTCGAGCCCACGCCTGGATTATGTCAGCCGGCAAGGCCGGCGCAACGGTCGGCTCAGGAGCTCGAAAGCAGCGTCTCGACCGCGGTTGTGTAGGCGCCCTTGGGCTGCAGTTCGTTCTGGAGGGCGCCGAAGTACGCCTGATTGTAGGTCGTTGTTCCCGTCGCCTGCTGGTCTCGTACCTGGTAGAGGATGAACATCCCCAGCCGGCTCCCCAGCAGATGGCGGACCCCGCCGACGGTGTTCGTCAGCGTTGTCGCGGCTTCGGCATAGCTCATGCACTTGTTCCAACCGTCGTTGTCGCTCAGGCATCGGCCGTTGTCGGTGGCCACGCCCCACTCGGTGATGTCGACCGGGATGCTCGACGGCGCGCCGTGTGCGGCGGTCTGTTCGAGCAGGTCCTGGAGCCTGCCTTCCCACGAGGTGCCGTAGGGATGGATCGTCCAGCCGGCGACGTAGCTGCCCAGGTTGGGAACGGCCGCGAACATGCCGCTCACCCATGTCCCCGTCCAGTCGTCGGCCTGCGCCAGCAGACCGACCTTGATGCCGGTCGCGGAGATCGCTTCGGCAGCTTCCTTGAACCGGCGTGCATACGTTTCCGCGCGTTCGGTGTAGCTTGCGCTTTCGGCCGAGTCGCCGTACTGATAGCCGTAGGAGGTCTCGTTTCCGAACTCGATCGACTGGATCGCCAGTGAGCCGTCGGTGCGGCCCGCCCAGAACGTTCCCCCAGGGCCGTAGGCCTTGGCCCAGCTCGCGAGGTTCTGCGCCTGGGCCGCCGTCGGCAGGGTTCCGTAGAAGCCGGCGAGCGGGAGCACGCGGACGCCGATGGCGGCGTAGCTCGAGATCACCGGCTGCATCTGAGCGGCGGTCGTCCCGATCGAGAACTCGATCCGCACGAGCTTCGCGCCGAGCTGGGTCGTCGCCGTGTAGTCGTTGGGTTCCGTGCCGGAGTCGAGACCCGGCTGGAACGAGCTTGGCGCGGATGACGGCGATTCGCTGCTGCCGTCCGAGGACGAGCCGCTGCCCGAGCCCGTTCCCGAGGCGCCTTCCGTCGTGCCTGCGGTGCTCGTCGTGCCGGTCGTCGTAGGTTCGCCGCCGGTTGTCGTCTGGGTGCCGCTCGATGCGGGCGTCGATTCCGTGCTCGACGCGCTCGTCGTCGAGCTCGACCCGGTGGAGGGCGTCGATGATGTCGTGCCGGTGGTCGTCGAGCCTGAGCCGGACGTGGACGTCGACGCGTGTTTGCTGGTCTTCGGCGTCGCGAGCCTGTGCAGGCGAGCTGTGCGCGCGTCTACGTGGGCGAGTAGGTGTCGGATGTGCAGGCAGCGTGCGCTTGGGCGCCTATGGGCGACGCACACACGTCGCATGACGAAGCGCAGCCGGCGGCTCTGGCGTTCGGAGGTGCGGGCCTGTACTTCGAGCCTGGCCGCCGTCGCCACAGGCGCGGGAGACGTGGCGCGCTGGGCGTTTGCCGTGCCGGGGAGGACGCCTGCGAGAGAGAAGAGGACGCTGAGGGCTGTGAGTGCCGCTACTGGCAGTCGGCGGGAGATTGGGGCGGCGTACATCGGGACTCCTTCGGTGGCTGGGCTGTCTCGGAGAGACCCCTGGCTTTGCGGCCCCGCCTCGCGGCGGGTGTGCCCTTGTCGTGGTTCCTGATTGGCGCCTGAGCGCCGTTACTTGGACATCGACGGCCTGCGGCGATACTTGAGGTGGCAGGTCACGTATCGGAGTCCGCAGTTGGCTGCTGAGTGTTCGTCCGCTGTTTGGACGGATGTGCTGGCCGGTCCGGCCCGGCACTATGCGCGGGTGGCAAGGTGTGCCCAGTCGAGTCGCGTGGGGACTCGCCGGTGCAGGACGATCCGGCGCGGCGGCGAAGTGCGGTTCGTGGTCTGCGCTACTCGCTTCAGCCCTTATCGCGCCGGGGATTGCGCTCCTACCATGGCTGCAAGGCCCGTCTCATCTTTCGCCCAGAGCAGGGCTCGTCTCAAGTGGGTGTTCCGGGCCGACGATGGGAGTGATGTGGCGATCGAGAAAGCCGATTTGGACGGTACGCATAACCGCGAGGCATGGAGTCGCGTCGCGTTTCGGCCGCGCCGAGGCGCTCGCCGGACCGGACAACCGATCGGCGACTCATGACCGTGCCTGAGAGAGTGGATGCGGTGCGCGAGAGCGACAGCCTGTCGAGCGCGTTCGTCGTCTTCAAGCGCCGCTGGTTCTTGATCGCGCTGTTCGCGGCAGCCGGCCTGCTCGTGGCGGTCGTCCACCACGCGCGCGCCGCCAAGTCCTACAGCGCAACGGCGAGCGTTGCGTTCCAGGCGGCTACCCTGCCCGACGCCGCGCTCCAGGTGTCCCCGGGGGGCAGCAGCGAACCGCAGCGCACGGCCGACACGGAGGTCTTGATCGCGCACTCGAGCCAGGTCGCGGAATCGGTTCGCAAGGAACTCGGTAGCTCCGCGAGCGCCAAGGAACTGCTGGAAGAGGTCAAGGTCGAAGCCGCGCCGAACGCCGACATCCTCAACATCGTCGCTACTACGGGCTCGCCGCGCGAATCGGCGCGGCTCGCGAACGCCTTCGCCAAGCAGTACATCGCCTTCAAGGCTTCGGCGCAGGTCGCGACGATCGAAGAAGCACAACGCCGCCTGCAGGAACAGATCGCTGCGCTGCCGGCCGGCTCCGGGGCGCGCGCTGCCCTGGAACAGTCTCAGCAGCGCCTTGGGGGCTTGAGAGCGGTGACGGGCGGCGGCGCGAACGTCATCAGCCTCGCCGTGCCGCCGACGAGCCCGTCCGGTTTGAGCCTCACGACGACCGCGATCGTCGGCATCCTGATCGGCTTTGCGATCGCGTTCGCCGTCGTATTCGTGCTCGAGTCGATCGATCGCAGAGTCAAGGTGATCGAGGAATTCGAGCGCGAGTACCGCCTGCCCGCGCTGACCGGCGTTCCGCAGTCCGCGCTCGCGCCCGAGCGCGCGTCGGACCGCACGAGCATGCTCGAGCCGTATCGGATACTGCGCAGCTCACTCGATTTCGCGGCGCTGGCCAGGTCGTTGAACACGCTTTTGATCACGAGCGCCGTGCCTAACGAGGGCAAGACGACAGTGGCGATAGATCTCGCACACGCGCTGGCGCTGACGGGGCGCAAAGTGACGTTGGTCGAGTTCGACCTGCGTCGCCCCACGTTCGCCAGGCAGCTCGGGCTGAGCTCAAACGGGGGCCTGACGAGCGCTCTGATGCACAAGGACGCCCTCGGAGGGCTGCTCCACGTCCCGTTCGAGCAACTGCCCAACCTCTTGGTGCTGCCCGCCGGCCGTCTTCCCCCCAATCCATCGGAGTTGCTCGGTTCCGAGCGCATCGACGAGATCCTCGCCGAGCTGAGTCGTGGCGAGACGACGATCATCGTCGACGCGCCGCCGCTGAACCCGGTGGCGGACGCGCAGGTGCTGTTGAACCACACCTCGATCGACGGGGTTGTGATCGTCGCGCGGGTCGACAAGACCACGCGTGAGGAGGTGCGCCGCGCACGCGCGATCCTCGATCGCCATACAGTCGCCCCGATCGGGCTCGTCGTCACCGGTCTGCGCGACGCCGGGCGCTACGGATACGAAACTTACGAGACCGATAGCGAGGGTCCAAAGCTCGACCCCAAGGTGAGCTCGCTGTCGAGGCCCAACGGCGCCGCCACCAGCCGGCGCGCCACTCGTTGAGGACGCACGGTGATGGTCGCGACTCGGGTGCGAGCGCCGGATCTCAGAGTCGACCTGCGCGTGGGACTGCCCCTAAGCGCCGCGACCGTCGCGATCGCGCTGCTCGCCGCCCACAAGCTCGGCGCCGCCGGTCTGTTCGCCCCGCTGGCACTGGCCCTGGTCGCGGCGTTCCTGCTGCGGCCAGTCGTGGCGGTCACGCTCGTCGTTGCGCTTACGGTGCTGTGCGAGGGATCGACGTTCGGGATCTTCACGTTCGCCTCGCACCTGTACGCGCAGGTCTACAAAGACGTCAGCCTGCTCGACGTGCTCGTGATCCTCGCGGTCTTGGCCGTCTTTCTCGACCTGATCCGCGATCGCAGGCCGCTGTACGTCCCGGGTCCCCTGCGCCTGCCGCTCTTGCTCCTGCTGCTGGCGATGGTCGCGGGCGCCTTGGAGGGCCGCGCGAACGGGTCCAGCATCCGTTTCGTGGTCGCCTCGGAGAACGTGCTGTTGTACCTACTGCTGCTCCCGCTGGCCGTCGTCAATCTCAAGCTCGACGGCCGACAGCTCAAGCTGCTGCTGGCGGGCGCGGTCGCGCTGGCGATCGTAAAGGCCGGGCTTGGGCTCGCCGAGGTGGCGAGCGGGCACGGTCAGCTCGTGGAAGGAAGCACGCCGATCACCTACTACGAACCGACCGCCAACTGGCTGATCATGATGGTATTGCTCGGGATCTCCGCGATGCTCTTGGCACGCGCCAAGTCGCCGCGCTGGACGCTCTTCGGAGTTCCGCTGCTGCTTGCGTGCCTGCTGCTCTCCTACAGGCGCTCGTTCTGGATCGCGGCGGCGCTCGGCTTTTTGCTGGTGCTGCTGCTCGGCACCTCTCCGATGGGGCGGCGGCTGCTGCTGCCGGTCGGTCTGCTCGTCGTGCTCGCGATCTGGCTGCTCGGGTCGATTCATTTCCAGTCGCAGTCGCCGATCGTCAAGCGCTTCGTCTCGATTGAAACGTCGAAGCTCGATGCCAATGTCGAAGATCGCTACAGGCTCGACGAGCGTGCGAACGTGATCGCCGAAATCGAACGCCAGCCGATAACGGGTATCGGAATGACGATTCCGTGGAAAGCGACCGCTCGCCCGTTGCCGATCGAGCACGAAGGTGGTCGCCTGTACGTCCACTTCGCCGCCCTGTGGTTCTGGCTCAAACTGGGCATGCTCGGTTTATGCTCCTATATCGCGA
>DAHUYZ010000031.1 GCA_027306855.1 Solirubrobacterales bacterium
GGCTCGGCCTGTCCGCGCGCGCCCCTCGGCAACGGCCCGCGACGCGAAGGCGCCTGGCCCTGCTCGGCGCCGCGGCCGCCGTCTACGTCGTCGTAGCGCTCTCGTGGCTGACGGTCACGCTCGCCGTCCCCGCCGCCCAGCGCCCGTGGGCGATCGGCTCAACGAACGGCAGCGCATGGAACGCGGCGTTCGTGTTCAACGGGACCGAACGGATCACGGGCAAAGCGATGGAACCCGGCCAGAGCGCCGCGGGCGCGGCGAGCACGATCGCGCCCCCCTCCCCCACGCGCCTGCTCGCACGCAAAGGCGAGCTGCCCGGCACGTGGCTCGGCTGGGAGGCCTTGGCGGCGCTGCTGTTGGGAGCGGGCGCGACCCTTTCGCTGTGGCGCGTACGCCCAGGGGCTGAGCAGTCGAATGGCCCACCCGATCGGAACGCGTACTCCCGGCGCGCGGTCGCGACCGGCCTGTTCGTATGGCTCGTGACGGGGCTCGTCCTGTTCAGCGCGATGGCGCGCCTTCACCCCCGCTACGTGGAGGGCTTCACGCCCGCGGTGGCGGGCATGCTAGGTATGGGGCTCGCGTGGCTTGCCGGCGCGAAGAACAATGCGCGCTGGCTCGCGGCGCCACTCGCGGCGTTGCTCGTGATCGGGCTCGCGACGAGTGTGCGGGCGATCGAAAGCCATTCCAGCGACGCCGGCAACGTGGGCGCCCTGCGCCCGTCCGAGCAGCGCGCGCTCAGCGCCTACCTGCGCGCCAATCAAGGCGGCGCCCGCTACGAGCTGGCGGCGGGCTCCGCGACGAGCGTGGCCTCGCTGATAGTCAGCGACTCGAGGCCCGTCCTGATGCTCACCACGTACAACGGCCGGCCCTTCGCGAGCCTCGCGAATCTGAAGCGGCTGATCGCCGCGGGCGAAGTGCGCTACGCCTTCCTCGACTCCTCATGCGACCCTCGCTCGGCGGCCACGAGCGCTGGCTGCGCGCCGGCCGCGCGCTGGATCCGCGCCCACGCAACCGACGTCTCAGCGGCGGCCGGCCTGTCCAGGCCCGGTGTACTCTGGCGACTGTGATGGAGAGCAATACGCAGCTGAACATCCTCGTGGTGGACGACGAGCAGCCGTTGCGCGACATGCTCGTGCGCTCCTTCGCGCGCGAGGGCCACGCCGTCTCCGCGGTCGCCAGCGGCGAGGAGGCGCTCGCCAGCATCGACGGAAGCCACTTCGACGTGATCCTGCTCGACGTCGCGCTCGGCTCCGGCCCGAGCGGCTATGACGTGTGCCGCACGCTGCGCGAGCGGCGCAACATCGTGCCGATCATCATGCTGACGGCGCTCGACTCCGAGGCCGACGCGGTGCAGGGGCTCGAGGCCGGCGCCGACGACTACGTGACGAAGCCCTTCGGGCTCGCCGAGCTGCGCAGCCGCATCCGTGCCGTGCTGCGTCGCGCGGGACCGCGCGCGATGGGACACGAGATCCTCGAGCTCGGCCCCGTGACGCTCGACCGCGGCCACCGCGAGGTGACCGTCGCGGGCGAGCAGGCGAAGCTCACCTTCTCCGAGTTCGAGCTGCTCGCCCAGCTCATGTCCGAACCAGGCAGGCTCTTCAACCGCCAGGAGCTGCTGCGCGCGATCTGGGGCGACTCCGCCTACCGGGACCCCCGCGCGATCGACGTCCACATCAGGCACCTGCGCGAGAAGATCGAGGAGCGCCCCGAGGACCCCAAGCTGATCCTGACCGTGCGCGGCGCGGGATACCGCTTCCAGGAGCCCTGATGGCCAGGCCGGTCTTCGGCCTGCGCACGCGCCTGCTCGCGGCGCTGTTGCTCTCCAGCGCCGTCACGTTGGCGGTCGCCGCGCTCGCCCTGCTCTCCCCGCTGGAGCACAGACTGCGCGCCGACGGCGAAGCGACCGTCTTCAGCGCGGTGGCGGCTTCGCGCGCGGAGCTCGGGGACATCGGCGTCAACCGCGCGACCGGGCTCCCTGATTACAACGAACTCGCCGGCGCGATCTCGCTGCTTCGCCGCCGCGCCGGCGGCGCGCAGGTCAGCGTGCTCGACCGCCGGCTCGCGACGATCTACGCGCCCGCCAATCAGGATCTGAACGTGCCGGACTACTACGCCCAGGTGCGCCAGGCGCTTGCGAGCCATCGCGGCGTACATACGCTCATCGGGGACGAGCTGGTCGTGGCCGAGCCGATGCGTATCGGCGACGGTGGGGCCGTGTACGGCGTCGTGCTCGTGCGCCGCCTGCAGTACGTGAGCTCGGCGGTGGCGGTCGTGCGCAGCGCCTTCATCGACGCGGCCGCCGCCGGGCTTGCGATCGCGCTCGTGCTCGGAATCGCGCTTACGACGACGCTGTTGCGGCGCTTGGAGAGGCTGCGCGACGCCGCCCGGGAGCTGATGCAGCGCGGACTCGACGCCTCGCTACCGCTCGATCGCCATCGCGACGAGATCGGCGACCTGACCAGGGCCTTCGCGGGCATGCAATCCCGGCTACGCCACCAGGAGCAGGCGCGCAAGGCGTTCGTCGCGACCGCCTCACACGAGCTGCGCACCCCCCTCGCCTCGCTCGACGGGACGCTCGAGCTGCTCGAAGACGATCTCTCGACGGCGCGCCTCGATCTCGACGACGCCCGCGAGCGCACACGGCGGGCGCGCGAGCAGTCACGCCGGCTCTCGCATCTGGCCACCGACCTGCTCGACCTGAGCCGCCTGGAAGCCGACGTGCAGGTGCGCCGCGAACCGGTCGAGCTCGGCGAGCTGTGCCGTGCGGTAGCCGCCGAGTTCGAGCGTCGCGCCCACGAGAAGCGCGTGGAGCTGGACGTGCTGGCGGCGCCGAGCCCTGCATGGGCCGATTGCGACCCTGGCGCCGCTGCGCGTATCGTGCGCATCCTGCTCGACAACGCGATCGACGTGGCTCCCGGCGGCTCGAGCATCCGTATGCAGCCCTCCACGGATGGCGCGTGCGCGCAGACGACGGTCAGCGACAGCGGCCCGGGGGTCCCGGAGCAGGAGCGCGCCAGGATATTCGAGCGCTTCCAGCGCGGCTCGACTACAGGGGCCCGCAGCGGCTTCGGGCTCGGGCTTGCGATCGGCCGCGAGCTGGCGGTGCGGATGGGCGGAACGCTCGAGCTGCTGCATACCCCCGAGAACGAGAAGGGCGCGCGCTTCGTCCTGCGACTGCCCGCGGCGCGGGCCGGCGAGTCGACGTGAGCGCGCTCACCGAGGTCGTCCGCATCGCGCGCGCGACGGGACGGATAGGGCTCGACACGGAGTTCATGGGCGAGGGCCGCTACCGCACGCAGCTCTGCCTGATCCAGCTCACGGTCACCGACACCGACGGCGCGCAACGCATCGAGGTGCTCGACCCACTGCGCGAGAACGCCGACAACAGCGATGACGCCCCGCTCGCCGTCCTGCTCGGGGACCCCGACGTCGAGATCGTCGTACACGCCGGACGCCAGGACATCGCGCTGCTGCGACGGCACCTCGGGTGCGATGCGCGCAACGTGTTCGACACGCAGATCGCCGCCGGCTTCACGGGCCTGCCGGCCCAATGCTCGTATGAGACCCTTCTGGCACAGACGCTCGGTACGCGTGTGCACAAGAGCGCGAGCTTCACCCGCTGGGACCGCCGGCCGCTGTCGGCCGAGCAGATCTCATACGCTCGCGAGGACGTCGAGCACCTGCTCGCGCTCGCCGATGAGCTGAAGCGCCGCCTGAGCGCAGCCGGACGGCTGCAGTGGGCGAGCGAAGAGTGCGAGTACTTGGAGAGGATCAGCGACGAGCGCAACCTCGACGCGGTCTTCGAGAAGCTGCCGCGCATCAGAGACCTCAACGCCGTCTCCCGCGCCGTCGCGCGCGAGCTGGTGCAGTGGCGTGAGCGCAGCGCCGCGGAGCGCGACCGTCCCGTGCAGAGCGTGCTCGGCGATGCGGTGCTCGTGGAGATCGCCAAGCGCAAGCCCTCCTCGCTCGATCAGTTGCGCGAGATCAGGGGTGTTGGGCAGGCCGCCGCGCAGCGGCGCTCCGGTGAGCTGCTCGAGGCGGTCAGGCGTGGCCTCGAGCGCCCACCCGAGCCCGTGACAGAGCAGCCGCGCTCGGCGCCGCACGACCCGAACGACGCCCCGCTCGTGGCGCTGTGCGAGTCGCTGGTGCGCGCCCGCGCCCGCGAAGCGGGCCTCGCGTACGAGCTGCTCGCCTCACGCGCCGATCTCCAGACGATCGTGACCGCCCATCGCGAGGCCCGCGCCGACGCCACCCTCCTCAACAAGACCCGACTCGACGGGGACGCCCCCCGCGAGGACGGCGCCTCGCGCCCCGATCGCGGCGTAGCCGACGTGCGCACCCTGCGCGGCTGGCGCCGCGAGTTCGTCGGCGACCAGCTCCTGGAGCTGCTGGACGGCCGCCTCGCCCTATCGGTGGCCGGTGGGCGCGTCGACGTCGGGCCAGCCGCGGCTCCCACGAGCAACGTTTGAGGCGCGGGCCGCGGCACGGGTGCCGCCGCTCGCTCCGCGCTGGCCGCGAACGTAGCGGCGGCTCGAGCGGCGCCTCCCGGGCCGTAAGTGGCCCGGGAGGCGCTCGGTTGTCATCTCAACGGTGGCGGTGACTTTCATTTATCGAGAGTACGCCGTCATTCTGCGCGGTATAATGACGGGATGATGTCATTGCCGCCGGTTTCCCGCCTGTATCGCCTGCCGGAGACGAGCTTCTTCCTGTTCGGCCTGCGAGGCGTCGGCAAGAGCACGTGGATCCGCTCGCGACTGCCCGACGCGCCGCGCTTCGACCTGCTCGACGAGACGCTGTTTCAGGGGCTGCTCGCCGACCCCTCGCCGTTCGCCGCCGAGCTACGCACGTTGGCGCCCGGAAGCTGGGTGGTGGTCGATGAGATACAGCGCCTGCCCGGGCTGCTCAACGAGGTCCATCGCTTCATCGAGGAGCGCAGGCTGCGCTTCGCGCTGCTCGGCTCCAGCGCACGCAAGCTCCGCGCCGCCGGCGTCAACCTGCTCGCGGGCCGCGCACTGTGGAGGGAGATGTTCCCGCTCACCCCCGAGGAGCTGGTAGGGCAGCTCGACCTGGAGGCCACGCTCCAGATCGGCGCGCTGCCGCTCGTGCTCGCCTCCCCAGAACCGCACGAGACCCTGCGCGCCTACGTGCAGCTGTACCTGCGCGAGGAGATCAAGGGCGAGGCGCTCGTGCGAAACCTCCCCGGGTTCGCCCGCTTCCTGCCCGTCGCCGCGCTCTGCCACGGCCAGACGATCAACATCTCAGGTCTCGCCCGCGACGCGGGCGTCGCTCGCACCACCGTCGAGGGCTACGTCCAGATCCTCGAAGACACGCTGCTCGTACGACGCCTGCCGGCGTACACCGCCCGCCTGCGCGTGCGCGAGCGCAAACACCCCAAGCTCTACTGGGTCGACGCCGGCGTCGCGCGCGCCGCGAAGGGAGCCCACGGCGCCCTCGTGCCCGAGGAGCGCGGAGCGTTGCTGGAGGGCTTCATCCATACGCTGCTCGTCACCTATATGGCCGAGCGCGACCTCGCACCGGAGATCGCCTACTGGTCCCCCGCCGGCTCGCGAGAAACCGAGGTCGACTTCCTGCTCACCCGCGACACCGAGCACTGCGCCCTGGAGATAAAGACGGCAACGCGCGTCCAGTCCCAGCACCTCGCCGGGCTACGCGCGATCGCCCCCCTACCCGGACTCACACGCCGAGTGCTCGTACACCAGGGCGAGCGCCCCGGCAGAACCGAGGACGGCATCGAGCTCTGGCCGATCGCCACCCTCCTCGACGCGCTGCAAGAAGATAGCCTCTGGCCATGATGACGCGCACGGCCTGAGCCAGCGCCAGCCCGTGCCGGAGGCGCGCATCGTCGAAGGCGAAGACCTCGAGGTAGCACGCGGCTACAGCGGCGGGACCTGGTTGTTGACCTGGGTGCCGTGGTAGAGGTGGTCCTGGTCTTTGCAGGCGGGCGGAAAGAAGAACTGGACGCTGTCGCCTGGCGCCTTGACATTGAGCCGCCGCTCGGCTAGCGTGCAGAGACAGATCGGAGAAACCATGTCGGAGACGCCTGTAAAGACCGTGATGATCGCCAAGCGCCGGTTCGACCTGCGCCGTGACCGCGTCGAACGTGCCGCGCGGCGTGTGTTGCCCGAGCCGATCTCGAGCCACTATGTGGTGATCGGCCAGCGGCGCTACCCGCCCAAGCAGGTGATCGGGCTCGTCACCGGGCTCGACCGGGCCGACTTCACCTCGCACCAGGCTCGGCGCATTCTGATGGGTCTCGGATTCGCGGTCGGCCTGCGCAGACCCGCCTCCTCCAAGACGAGCCATAACGCGCCGCTTGTTGCTGGGGATCAAGGACCTTCGCATCCAGCTGGGTCCCGGGGACCATCGTTGCCCGAGACACCGCTCTCATCGCGCGCCGCTTCCGACGAGCTCAGCGAGACACTGGGATCGCTGAGAGGTCATTGGGTGGCTGTGAAGGACGATGAGGTGCTCGTTGCGACAGCGACGCCCCGGGAGATGGTCGAGTGGCTCGCGAGGCACAATCGCCGTGCGGACAGCATGTTTCGCGTTCCCGAGGACGAGCTGGCTGTCGGCGGCCTCGCGCCGCTGTGAAGCTCCCCTTCAAGCAGATCCCAGACCCAACCGCGGGCGCGGTCCGGCCGAGACCGATCATCGATGTCGTGGTCGAGGGCCTGGAGCTCGCACCTCAGGCATGCCTGCTCGACAGCGGTGCGAGCGCGGTGCGAATGGGCCTGTACGTGGCGGAGCTGATCGGCCTCGACCTGACCGACGCGCCGCACACCACGATCGCCGTCGGCGGAGCGCTCGTCGCCGGACGAATGGCCGAGGTGGCACTCGAACTGTCCGACGGGGATGAGAGTTATCGGTGGGTCGCGCCCGTATGGTTCTGTGAGCCGTGGCGCCCCGCATTCGGGCTGCTCGGCTTGACAGGCTTCTTCGATCGATTCAACGTCACGATCGCCGCCTACGAGGAGTGGATCGAGCTGACGCCGGTCAGTGGGTGAGCCGCTTGGAGACCGCGAGGTGCGAGTGGTAGACGAGATGGCGCTCGACCGTCATGATGATCACACCGGCCCGATCCTGCTGGCAGACGACCCCGGAGACCGTGTTCGCTTCAAGGTTTATATCTCCATGACCCTTGGCAAAGCCGTGGCCGCGCCGGCCGTGCCTGTCGAGAGCACCACACAGCAGACCGCCAGTCCCACGATCGCCGCAAGTGTTCGGAAGCTCGACATGGGCGGAGCATCGGCCAACCGCGGTAGCAGCATCAGCGGTCGATGATTCTCTGGCCAAGGCTACGATGATCGGCGTGCGCCGCCCATCTCGAAACGGCCCTCGCAGCCATCCCATCTTCGCCCGGGTGTACCCGCGCATCGGCCATGCCGCCGAGCGGCGCGGAGTGGCCGAACACCGCCGCAGCCTGCTCGACGCGCTTGCAGGACGCGTAATCGAGGTCGGCGCCGGCAACGGCCTCAACTTCCCCCACTACCCGTCGAGTGTGACCGAAGTGATCGCCGTCGAGCCAGAGCCTCGCCTGCACGAGCTCGCCCGCCGAGCGGCCGCTAGCGCTCCCGTTCCCGTGACGGTCGCCGACGGCGCCGCCGAAGCGCTCCCGTTCGAGGACGGCGAGTTCGACGCCGCGGTCGCATCGCTCGTGCTCTGCTCCGTACACGACCAGCCGGGAGCGCTCGCCGAGATCGCACGCGTCCTGCGCCCCGGAGGCGAGCTGCGCTACTACGAGCACGTCCTCTCGCACCGGCCGCTCGCCGCACGCGTCCAACGCGCTCTCGACGCCACCTTCTACCCCCCGCTCGCCGGCGGCTGCCACTCGGCGCGCGCCACCGGCGACGCGATCCGCGCAGTCGGCTTTCAGATCGACCGCGAGGAGCGGATCGCGTTCAAGCCAAGCCCCATGCTCCCCACGATTCCGCACATCCTCGGCTGCGCGATTCGTAGCTGAGGGCCCGCACTCAAGGCGAAACGTCCGCTTCGGCTCGGTCGGGGGCGGCCGGCGCCTAGCGCGCCACGATCTTGCCGCGCAGCAGCCCCCTGCCGCAGGTGACCTCGTACTCGCCCGGACGCTCGGGCGTGAGGTCAATCGGCACGAGCTGCCCCTCGGGCAGTTGAGTGCGACGGTGAAAGTCGGGAAAGACGACCTCCTCGGAGCAGGCGGCTGTCTCCTGGCGCAGGAAGCTCAGCCTCACGGGCTTGCCGTGCTCGACGACGATCACATCGGGGATGTAGGCGCCCTTGACGACGATCGTCGCCTCCTGGCGCCCGGAGGGCGTCAGCGCTGCCTTGACGCCCGACGACCGCGGGCCCCAGAAGAACCACGCCACGACCCCGATGCCGGCCAGACCGGCGAGCGTGACGACGACCTGGTCGACGGCCACCGCCTCACGCCTCTCTGATCTCGAGACGGCGCAGACGGTTCGCGTTGGACACGACCGTCACCGAGCTGAACGCCATCGCCACCGAGGCGATCAGGGGAGAGAGCAGCACGCCGAAGACCGGGTAGAACACGCCCGCGGCGATCGGCAGCCCGGCGCTGTTGTAGACGAATGCGCCGAGCAGGTTCTGGCGGATGTTGCGCATGGTCGCGCGCGAGACCGCGATCGCGGTGACGACGCTCTGGAGGCTGCCGCCGACCAAGGTCACGTCTGACGCCTCGATCGCCACGTCGGCGCCGGTCCCGATCGCGAAGCCCACATCCGCCTGGGTGAGAGCGGGAGCGTCGTTGATGCCGTCGCCCACCATGCCGACCTCATGACCTTCGAGCTGGAGCTTGTGAACCTCGTGCGCCTTGTCCTGCGGCAGCACCTCCGCGAGCACCCTTTCAACGCCGACCTGCCGGGCAATGGCCTGAGCGGTCGCCTCGCTGTCGCCGGTGATCATCGCGACCTGCAGCCCGAGCGCCTTCAAGCGCCCGATCGCGGCAACCGAGTCGGGCTTGATCGTGTCCGCGACCGCGACCAGGCCGGCGGCCTTCCCGTCGATCGCGAGGTACATCGGCGTCTTGCCGTCCCCGGCCAGCGACCCGGCCTGCTCATCCAGAGCATCGACCGCGACGCCACGGTCGTCCATCAGCCGACGGTTGCCAAGCAGCACACGGCGACCGTCGAGCTGCGCCTCGATGCCGTGACCGGGGATCGCGGCGAACCGCTCGGGCTCGGACAGCTTCAACCCCCGCTCAGCGGCGCCGTCTATGACCGCGCGCGCAAGGGGATGCTCGGAGCCTCGCTCGACCGCCGCCGCCGCCGCGAGCACGTCGGTCTCGCGCAAGCCGGGGGCCGCGATCACGTCCGTCAGCGCCGGTGTGCCATGAGTGATCGTGCCCGTCTTGTCGAGCACCAGCACTTCAAGCCGCCGCGCGGCCTGCAGCGCCTCGCCGCCGCGGAACAGGACGCCGTGCTCGGCGGCCCTTCCCATGCCCACCGTCAGCGAAGTCGGCGTCGCCAGCCCGAGCGCGCACGGGCACGCGATGATCAGCACGGTCACCGCCGTGATGACCGCGTAGGAGAGGGCTGGGGTCGGGCCGACGTCGAACCAAACCACGAATGTCGCGATCGAGAGGATGACGACGGCCGGGACGAAAACGCCCGCGACCCGATCGACCAGACGCTGGATCGGCAGCTTGCTCGCCTGCGCGTCGCCGACCATCCGCACGATGCCGGCGAGCGCGGTGTCCCTGCCAACCTTGGTAGCGCGAAACCGGAAAGAGCCGGTCTCGTTCATCGTCGCTCCGATCACCTGATCGCCCTGACGCTTGTCGACCGGCAGCGACTCGCCGGTAAGCATCGACTCGTCGAGAGTCGACTCGCCGGAGACGATCAGACCGTCCACCGGGACCTTCTCACCAGGACGTACGACCACGATGTCGCCGACCGCCACGTCCTCGACGGCAATCTCGACCTCAGCGCCCTCGCGCAGCACGCGCGCGGTCTTGGTCTGTAAGCCCGCGAGCTTGCGGATTGCCTGCGAAGAGCGGCCCTTCGCCCTTATTTCGAGCGCCATCCCCAACGTTACGAGCGCGGTAACGACCGCGACGACGTCGAAGTACACGTCCGCGTACTTGCCGGCCGGGAAGATGCTCGGATCGGCGACCGCCACCAGCGAGTAGGCATAGGCGGCGGTGATCCCGGTTGCGATCAACGTGTGCATGTTCGCTGCGCGATGGCGCAGCGCTCGCCACGCGCTCGCGTAGAACTCGCGCGCCGCCCACATCAGCACCGGCAGCGTCAGCACGGCAAGGCCGCGCCACACCCAGTACAGGCCGTCGCTGCCACGCGCAAGCCAGGACACGCTGTCGAGGCCGGGGACCATCCAGGCGTTCGAGAGCACCAGCACCGGCACCGCGACCGTCGCGGAGAACCAGAACTTGCGCATCAACGCGCGATGCTCACGCTCCCGGTCGAGGTCCTGGCGCTCGAGCTCGTCCTGCAGCGGCTGCTCGTCCTTGGCGTGAGCGCTGAAGCCCGCCCGCTCGACCGCCCGTTCGAGCGCCGCCAGGTCCACGGCGGCCGGCGCGAAGCTCACGCGGGCCTCCTCGCTCGGAAGGCTCACCGACGCTGCCACGACGCCCGGCACGCCCCGCAGCTCCTTCTCCACGCGCGCCACGCAACTCGCGCAGTGCATCCCCTCGACGCCCAGCCGTGCTGTCGCGGCTGCCTGCGGCTCGGAGCCGGTGGGCTTCGGGGAAGGGGGCGGCGCGGTTGTGCGGGTGGCGCTCATCGCCTCACGAGCCGCCCGACGGCATCCATCAGCTCACCGACCTGCTCGTCCGGGCCGCCGTGCGCATGGCCATCTCCCATGATGCACACGCGCACGTGCCCGTCGACGAGGCCAAGGGCGATCTTCTCGAGCGCCGCCTGGATCGCCGCTATCTGCGTCAGCACGTCGATGCAGTAGCGGTCCTCCTCGACCATCTTCGCCACACCCCGCACCTGGCCCTCGACACGCGCCAAGCGGTTTCTCAGCTGCTCCTTGCTCGCGCTGTAGCCACGCGGCGTCGTCGCCTCCATGACGCGAAGGCTAGCATACCCCCCATAGGTATATTCCCGACCGCCGGTCGGGTAGTTCGCCCCGCGCGCCGGGCTCACCTGATCTGGTTGTACATCGTGAACATCGGCATGTAGAGCGAGATCACGATGAAGCCGACGATCGAGCCGATCACGATGATCATGATCGGCTCCATGATCGAGGTGAGCGCTTTCACCGACGCCTCGACCTGGTCCTCGTAGAAGTCCGCGATCTTGCCGAGCATCGCGTCCAGGGCGCCCGTCTCCTCGCCGACCCCGACCATGTGGGTCACCATCCTGGGGAAGATCGGCGCCTTTGACAGGGGCTCCGAGATCGTGCCGCCGCGCTTGACCGATTCGATCACGCCGTCCATCGCCTCCTCGACGACGATGTTGCCGCCCGTCTTGCCCGTGATGTCGAGGGCGAGCAGCAAAGGCACGCCCGCGGCAGTCAGGGAAGAGAGCGTGCGCGACCAGCGCGCGACCGCGACCTGCTGGACGATCGCGCCGATCTTCATCGGGACCCGCAGCCTGAAACGGTCCCACTGTGGCCGGCCCCACGAGGATTTCTTCCACTTGACGAACGCGAACACCGCAAGACCCACGGTCGCAAACATGCCGTACCAGTAGGAGGTGACGACCTTCGACATCAGAACCGACACCTTCGTGATCGCCGGCAGTTCGCCGCCGAACTGCTTGAAAACCCCCTCGAACACGGGCACCAAGAACGCGACGAGCGCGAGCATCACGACGACCGCGAACGTGATGACGAGCGTCGGGTAGATCATCGCCGAGCGGATCTGGCGACGCAGCGAAGCGTCCTTCTCGAGCTGGTCGGCGACGCGCTTGAGCGACTCCTCGAGCAGCCCCCCCGCCTCGCCGGCGCGCGCCATCGCGACGAACAACGGGTTGAAGACCTTCGGATGGCGCTCGATCGAGTCGCTGAACGCGAGCCCCGCCTCGACGTCCTTGCGGACCTGAGCGACCGTTTCCTTCAGGAACTTGCTCTCGGTCTGTTCTTCGAGCACGTACAGAGCGCGCAAGATCGACAGGCCCGCGGCGCTCATCGTCGCGAGCTGACGTGAGACGACGGCGAGCTCGGCGGGCTTGACGCGCTTGAGGAAGCTCAGCTCGATCTCGCGCGAGGAGTGCTTGTCGGCGATCTCCAGCACGATCATCCCGCGCGACTTGAGCTGATCGGAGACCGCCTGCTTGGACTCCGCTTCGATCTCCCCGCGGGCCTTGGCGCCGGCAAGGTCCATCGCCTTGAAGACGTACGTGCTCATGCCGCCATCGCCCCCGCGCCGATCAGACGACGCAGCTCCTCGGGCGCCGAGGAGCGCGATTCCGCCAAGGATTGGGAGATCTTGCCCGCTCGGATGAGCGTCGCGAGCGCTGCGTCCATCGTCTGCATCCCCTGCGCGGCGCCGGTCTGAAGCACCGAATAGATCTGGTGGGTCTTGCCCTCGCGAATCATGTTGCGCACGGCCGGGTTCGGCACGAGCAACTCGCACGCGACCACACGGCCCGACCCATCCGCGGTCGGCAACAGTTGCTGGGTCATGATCCCCTGCAGCGCGACCGACAGCTGCATGCGCACCTGTCCTTGCTGGCCTGTCGGGAACGCGTCGATGATGCGGTCGACGGTCTGCGCCGTGTCCTGGGTGTGGAGCGTCGCGAATACGAGGTGGCCGGTCTCGGCAGCGGTCAGCGCCGTCGACATCGTCTCGATGTCGCGCATCTCGCCGACGAGGATCACGTCGGGGTCCTGGCGCAGCGCGGCCTTCAACGCCTCGGCGAAGCTCTGCGCGTCGGAGCCGAGCTCGCGCTGGTTGACGAGGCACTTCTTGTGGGCGTGCAGGAACTCGATCGGATCCTCGATCGTCATGATGTGCTCCTCGCGCGAGCAGTTGATCTCGTCGATCATCGCCGCCAGTGACGTCGACTTGCCCGAGCCGGTCGGTCCGGTGACGAGCACGAATCCTCTCGGCTTGCGCGTGAACTCGTGTACGGCGGGCGGCAGTCCGAGGTCGTCGATCGCGGTCAGGTCGAAGGGGATCAGACGGAAGGCCGCCCCGATCGCGCCGCGCTGGTAGTAGGCGTTGACACGGAAGCGGGCATGCCCCGGGATCGAGTACGCGAAGTCAAGCTGCCAGTTGGTCTCCAGCCGCTGGCGCTGGTCGCCGCTGAGGATCGAGTAGACGATCTCGCGCGTGTCGGTGCCCGACAAGACGGGATAGCCCTCGACGCGCTCCAAGCGTCCGCGCACGCGCAGAGTCGGCTGAGCGCCGGCGGAGAGGTGCAGATCGGACGCCCTGCGCGCCACGACCTCCATCAGCAGGTCGGCGAAGTCGATGCTCATCGCACGTCCCAACTGGCCTCGGCGCAGGCACCGCTGAATCGCTTGGCGCTCATGGGGCCGTTATCGGCAGGCGAATGCGATTCCTCAACTGCTGCCGACGACACGCGCTATCTCCGCGACCGACGTCAGGCCCTGACGCGCCTTCTCCAGACCGTCGTCGCGCAGGCGGCGCATGCCCTCGCGGATCGCCACTTCGCGGATCTCGTCGGCCGAGCGCCGTTCCAGCGCCAATCGTCGGATCTCCGGCGAGAGCAGCATCACCTCGTAGACCCCGACCCGTCCGCGATAGCCCGTGCCGCCGCAGCGCCTGCAACCGCCCGGCTCGTACGCCTCGAGGTCCACGCGCGCCTTGTAGCCGCTCTCGCGCAGCACCTCGGCTGGCACGATCGTGCGCTGCTTGCAGTTCGCGCACAGCATCCGCGCAAGGCGCTGGGCGAGCACGCAGTCCACCGCGGAGGCGACCAGGAACGGCTCGATCCCCATCTCGGTCAGGCGCGCGATCGCCGACGGGGCGTCGTTCGTGTGGAGCGTCGAGAGCACCAGATGGCCGGTCAGCGCGGACTCCACCGCGATCTGGGCGGTCTCGCGATCGCGGATCTCACCGACCATGATCACGTCGGGGTCGGCGCGCACCATCGCGCGCAGCCCGGTCGCGAACGTCAGACCGACCTTCGTGGAGACCTGGACCTGGGTGAGGCCTTCGATCTGGTACTCGACGGGGTCCTCGACGGTGATGATGTTCTTCTCGGGCGTGTTCAGCTCCAGCAGCGCCGCATACAGCGTGGTCGACTTGCCCGAGCCCGTCGGGCCCGTGACGAGCACCGCGCCGTGGGTCTCGTGAAAGGCCTTTTCGAAGCGCTCGCGCTCTGAGTCGGCCATGCCGAGCTTCTCGAGCTTCATCACGACGGAGTCCTTGTCGAGGATGCGCATCACGATCGACTCGCCGTGAACGCTCGGCAGCGTCACGATACGAAGGTCGACGTGACGGCCGTCGACGTTCAGCCCAACGCGCCCGTCCTGGGGAAGCCGTCGCTCGGCGATGTCGAGGTCGGCCATGATCTTCATGCGTGAGATCACCCCGGCAGCCATACGCCGGGGCACGGTCGTGAGGTCGTGCAGGATGCCGTCGATGCGCGCGCGCACCCTCAGCTCGTGGCCGTCGGGAGAGAGATGCACGTCCGAGGCCCCACGCTCGACCGCTTGAGCGACGATCTGGTTGACGAGCTTGACGACCGGCGCGTCATCGGCGGTCTCGCGCAGGTTGACGATCTCCGCGCTGCTCTCCCCCGCCTCCTCGTGAGCGTCGGCGGCCGTGACGACATCGTCGAAGCGGTTCATGCGCGAGATCAGGTCGCCGATCGCGTCCGGCGAAGCGACGGCGACCCGCACCTCGTAGCCGGTCATGATCGCGACGTCATCGACGGCCAGCACGTTGGACGGGTCGGCCATCGCGAGCAGCACCGTGCGCTTGTCGACGAACGCGACCGGGACCGCCTGGTAGCGCTTGGCGGCCGTGCTTGCGACGAGGTTCGCCGCGCCCATGTCGACCGGGAAGATGTCCAGGTCCAGGTGGTCGAGGCCGTAGCGCTCAGCCAGGGCACGCGAAAGCCCGTCGGACGTGATCGCTCCGTTTGCCAGCAGCACGCGCTCCGGGGTCATGCCTTCGTTGCGCGAAGACTCGATCGCCTGCTCGACGCGCTCGCGCGGGACGAGCCCCATTTCGATGATCACGTCCGTCAGAAAGCGCGAGGAGGAGCCACGGCGGGTCGGGTGCGTGACGCCTGTAAAGGCGTCGTCCGGCGCGTCGTTCGCTTCGCCCGGTGCGCTTTGTGCGGCGTTGCCGGTGTTACGGTGCGCAGGCTCTTCGGCCAGTGGACGCCCATCGGCCTCCCCGGGCGCCGCCTCGGCGAGCGGATCGCGGTCGATCTCGATCTCGACCTGGGGCTCGCGATCGCCGAGATCCTCGAACGGCGCGTAGTCCTCGCGACCGCTTTCGGCCGCCCCCTCGTGCGGTTGTCGCTGGTGCTCAGCCACGCGAGCGCCTCTCGCTCGTTGGCCGCCCGCAGACAGCGGCGCGGCGCCTACCGGCCGGGGGCGTCTGTGTCGAGCACCGGAGCGCCGGCGGCGCGCCGCATGGCGTCGCGTGGCGCTGGAAGGCCGGTCCAGGCTTCGAAGCTGAGCGCTCCCTGGGCGACGAGCACATCCAGGCCGCTGACCGTGTGAGCGCCGCCTTCGAGTGCCGCCTCGAGCAGCGGCGTGGGCTCATCGTTGTAGACCAGGTCGACGACATAGCGATACCTACCGACCTGATCGGCGGTCAAGGCCAGTTGGTTGAGCGCGGCAACCGGATTGGCCAAGCGTTCCAGTCCGACCGAGGTGCAGTTCACGAGCAGATCGGCTTCGCCGGGCTCGGCCATGGCCTGCGCGCCGAGCTCGCGCGCAAGCGCAGAGGCACGCTCTGGCGTGCGATTCCAGACAGACACGCTGCCGGCGCCGGCCCCGAGCAGCGCCCACACGGCCGCGCGCGCGCTGCCGCCCGCGCCGAGCACGAGCGCGCTGATCTCGAGCGGCGGCTCGAGGCCAAGCGCCGCGAGCAGCCCGGGCGCGTCGGTGTTCTGCGCTTCGATCGCGCCGACGTCGGCGAACGTCAGCGTGTTCGCCGCGCCGATCGCCCGCGCCGCCTCGCTTGCTCGGTCCGCGAGCGCAAGCGCCGCCTGCTTGTGGGGGATCGTCACGTTCGCCCCCACGAAGCCCGCCGCGCCGAGAGCGCGGGTGGTCTGCTCGAGGAGCTCGGGCGGTACCGGCAGGCGCTGATAGGCCCAGTCCTTCAGGCCACACGCTCCAAACGCCGCCTCGAACATCGCCGGAGAGCGGCTGTGGGCGACAGGCCAGCCGATGACCCCAAGACGCCTCATCAGCGGATCCAGACGGGGGGGCCGGACCATCATCGCCGACCCCGTTTGCACGTCGGTTCCCTGCCCCCGTTGCGACTCACGGCCGCCCTGTAGGCGGCGGCGTCTCCTTCGAACTGGGAGTACGTCGTCGAGAAGCGCAGCTCGCCGCAGCCGTCGGCGCCCGCGACGTAGTAGAGGTACTTGACGTTCGCCGGTCGCGCCGCGGCCTCGATCGACGCGAGGCCGGGGTTGGAGATCGGCGTCGGCGGCAATCCCTCGTGCGTACGCGTGTTGTAAGGGGAGCTCATTTTCAGCTGCGCTTCGGTGAGCGGTCCCGAGTAGTCGTGCAGCGCATAGCGGATCGTGGCGTCGATCCCGAGCGGCATGTGCAGGCGCAGACGGTTGTAGATGACGGCCGAGACGAGCGCGCGATCGCCGGGCAGCTTGGCCTCTCGCTCGATCATCGACGCGATCGTCAACAGTTGATAGGAGGTGACGCCGAGCGTCTTTGCGCGCGCTGCCTCCGCCCCGCCGAAGTTCTGTCTGAACGCTTCCAGCTGCTCTGAGACGAACCGCGAGACGGGCGCGCCCGCATACAGTTCGTACGTCGCCGGGAACAGGAAGCCTTCGAGGCTGGGCGTATGGGCCGGGGCGCCATAGTCGGAAGGGCGCAGCCGCGCTTGACTCGCCGATCTCGACCCTGACGCAACGGCCGCATTGACCGCGTCGAGGTAGTTGCCCGTCAATCCATCCGAGCGCGCGATCTGCGCGATCTGCGCGGCGGTCTTGCCCTCGGGGATCACGACCGTGACGATCTGCGGCCCGGGCGCGGCCTTCGGATGGCTGCGCGTCGCGAGCAGAACCGCGCCCGCCATCAGCGCAAGCAGGACGCCCCCGATGCCGATCAGAACGGCAAGACGGGCGGTACGCATGGGAGTGTCGCGGCGGCGCAGATGCGGCGGGTGCAGGTGTGGTCGGTGCAGGTGGGGGCGTTGGGGGCGCTGCGGAAGGTGCGGGTGAGGGACGTGCGGCCGGTGGGGTCGGGGCAGACGAGCCCGTCTCGGGGCGGCGGGTGTGCTGTTCGCGTCGCGCGGAGGCTGCCGAGGCTCAGCGTCGGCGGCGCTTGGCTCTTCGATGGCGGGCGCAACAGGCGGATCGTGCGCGACGCTCGGCGGCGTGTCGAATCGCTGATGCCGGCGTCGTTCGCGTTCGTCGCGGGCGCGCTCGCGCTCCTCCTCGGTGCGCTCACCGGCGCGTGTGCGCTCTTGCTCGCTCAACGGTTGCGACCCTATCGCGAATGCGAGAGCCAGCCCTCCAGCAGGACCGCCGCCGCCCGCGAGTGCTCGCTTGCCTGTGCGTCCTTCTCGCGCGCGGCTATACGGGTCGTGAAGCGCTCGTCATACAGCTCGACGGGCACGCTCTCGCCGAGGCGAGCCGACAGCCGCGTGGCGAACTCGCGCGTTTGGCGTGTCTGGTCAGTGTCCTCGCCACGCAGCGAGAGCGGCAGTCCCACCACCACGCGCCGCGCCTCGCGCTCTCTCACGAGCAACGCGAGCGCCGCCAAGCCCCTGCGCGTGTCGGGAGCGGCGACTGCGTCGATCGGCGTGACGATCGTGCCGGTGGGGTCGCTGATCGCACAACCGCACTGCGCGCTGCCATAGTCGAGCGCGAGCACCCGCATCAGCTCGCCAGCGCGCTCTCGATCACCGCCCGCGCTCTGGCAAGCGCCTCGTCGATCTTCTCGGGGTGGCGGCCTCCCGCTTGGGCCATCGTGTCGCGGCCTCCCCCGCCCCCGCCGACCAGGGCGGCCGCGGCCTTCACGACCTCCCCTGCCCTGACGCCCTCCTCGACCACCGAGGGCGCGACGCTCACGAGCAGGGCGGCGCGCTCGCCGATGGGCGCGCCGAGCACGAGCACGCCGTCGCCGCCCAGCCGGCCCCTCACGCGATCCGCGATCTCGGGGAGCGCCTTGGGGTCGGCCACCGTGATCCGGGCGGTGAGCACCGGTATCCCATCTATCTGCTCGACGGCCGCGACCAGCGCATCGATGTCGAGCGTTTCCGCGTCCTCGTGCTTGCGCGCCGCCTTCTGCAGCTGCTTGCGCTCCTGCTCGCGTTCGGCCACCACGCCGACGGCCCGCTCCGGGGAGGTGCGCAGGGTGAGGGCGATCTCATCGAGAGCGCGACCACGCTCGCGCAACAACTCGACGGCCGCCGGCCCCGTCAGCGCCTCGATGCGCCTGACGTTGGCTGCGCTGGAGGTCTCGCTGGAGATCAGAAACGCCCCGATCTCGGCGGTGTTGCGCACGTGTGTGCCGCCGCAGAGCTCGCGCGAGTACTCACCCTCGCCGATCTCGACCATGCGCACGAGAACGCCGTACTTCTCGCCGAACAGGGCCATCGCCCCGAGGCGCTTGGCCTCGTCGAGCGTCGTCGTGATCGGCCTGACGGGATCGCCCTGGGCGATCCACTCGTTCACGCGGTCCTCGACGTCGCGCAGCTCATCGCCTGTGAGCGCCGAAGCGTGGCTGAAGTCGAAGCGCAGCTTGTCGGGGCCCACGTAGGAGCCGGCCTGACGCACGTGAGCCCCGAGACGCTCGCGCAGCGCCGCATGCAGCAGGTGGGTGGCCGTGTGGTTGCGTTCGGTCGCGCGCCTCGCGCCATGGTCGACGCGCGCGAATACACGCTCCTGGGCGTGCAGCTCGCCCTGCTCGACGACGACCTCGAGCGCCTGGTCATCGCCGAGCCTATAAACGTTTTCCACACGCGCGAGACAGTCGCCGTGCTCGCACTCGATCACGCCCGCGTCGGAGACCTGGCCGCCTCCGGCCGGATAGAAGGGCGACTCGGCGAGCTTGACGAGCAAACGCCCATCTGTAGACGCGACCGCGGCGACGCTCGTCGGCTGACGCTCGATCTCATATCCGGTGAAGCGGGTCGTAAGGCCCGCCTGCTCGGCAAACAGACGCGCCTGCTCGCGCGGATCGGCGCCCGTGGCGCCGGCTGTGCCTGCCGCGCGCGCGCGAGCCCGCTGCTCGGCCATCAGCTCCCGGAAACCCGCCTCATCGACACCCAGCCCCTCTTGGGCGAGCAGCTCGCGCGTGAGCTCGAACGGGAAGCCGAACGTGTCGTGCAGCTTGAAGGCGTCCTCGGCGTGCACGTGGTCGAGGCCATGGTCGCGGGCGTGGTCGATGTGGAAGCGCAGCACTCCCATCCCCTGCTCGAGCGTACGCCCGAAGCTCTCCTCCTCGGCGGCCAGCCACGTCTCGATCGCGTGGCGCTGCTCTGAGAGCTCGGGATAGACGGCGCCCATCAGCTCGCGGACCCGCTGCGAGTAGCGCATCAGAAAGCCTGGCGCCATCTCGAGTGTCCTGCCCTGCTGGATCGCCCTGCGCATCACGCGCCGCAGGACGTAGCCGCGGTCCTCGTTTGACGGAACGACCCCGTCCGCCACGAGGAACGTCATCGCGCGCGAATGGTCGGCGAGAATCCGAAGCGCCCGGTCGACCTCGAAGCTCTCCCCGTAGGAGCTCCTTGACAGCTCCTCCCCGAGCTCGATCAGGGGCTTGAAGCCGTCGGTTTCGAACACCGATCGCTTGCCCTGCATGATCGCGGCCATCCGGTCCAGGCCGAGCCCCGTGTCGATGTTGCGCGCCGGCAGCTCCTGCAGCCGGTTGGGCTCGACCTGGTCGTACTGCATGAAGACGAGGTTCCAGTACTCGAGGAAACGTTCATTCTCGCCGCCCGGCAGGTCACCCGGCTCGCCGATGTGCGCGCCGCGGTCGACGTAAAGCTCCGAGCACGGCCCGCACGGCCCGGTGGGACCCGCCTGCCAGAAGTTCTCCGAGCGCAGGCAGCGCACGATCCGCTCGGAGGGGACGCCGAGCCCTTCCCACAGCGCGATCGCCTCCTCGTCGGGCCCGACGCCGAGCTGCTCGTCGCCCTCGAACACGGTGACCCAGATGTCCTTCGCGTCGAAGCCGAACACCTGCAGCGACAGCTCCCAAGCCAGCTCGATAGCCCCCTGCTTGAAGTAGTCGCCGATCGAGAAGTTGCCGAGCATCTCGAAGAACGTGAGGTGCCGGTTGGTGTTGCCGACGTTGTCTATGTCGATCGTTCGGAAGCACTTCTGGCAGCTCGTCAGGCGCGGCGAAGGCGGGGTCTCGCGTCCCAGGAAGTAGGGCTTTAGCGGATGCATTCCCGCGACGGTCAGCAGCGCGGACGGGTCGTGCGCGGAGGGCACGAGCGAGGCCGATGGGATGCGCGTGTGCTCGCGCTTCTCGAAGAACGCGAGGAAGCGCTCCCTGATCTCGTCCGTGTTCACGCGGTTATCGTTCCATAGCCGACGATCGTGTCACCGGCATACAGACATGCCACCTGCCCCGGAGCGGTGCGCTCGATCGGCGCAAGCAGGCTGATCTCCGCGGACTCGTGCGATCCGGCAGCGAGCGATCGCGTCATGCGGCAGGGCGATCGCCGGCCTCGATAGCGGATCTTGACCCCGTCGATCGACGACCCGTCGCGGTGCAGAGTCAGCTCGTGCACGCGCACGCGGTCTGTTGAGAGGGCCTCGCGCGGCCCGACCGTGACTGTCGCGGCAGGCGCGTCGGTCGCGAGCACGTACAGGGGCTCGCCCCCGCCGATCCCGAGACCATGTCGCTGGCCGACCGTGAGCGTGTGTACGCCCTCGTGGGAGCCGAGCTCTCGCCCGGCGCGATCGACGATCTCGCCCGGCCGCCGGCCAAGCCCCCCATGGCGCTCCAGAAACGCGGCGCGACGCGTGCCTGCGAGAAAGCACAGGTCCTGGGAGTCGGGGCGCTTGGCCACCGACAGTCCCGCCTGCTCGGCAAGCTCGCGCACCTGCGCCTTCGTGTGGTCGCCGAGCGGGAAGCGGATGCGGGCAAGCGAGGACGGCGCGAGCGCCGCGAGCGCGTAGCTCTGGTCCTTGCTCTCGTCGCGAGCGACGCGCAACAGCGGACCGGCCGCTTCGCGGTCGTCCTCGTACACGCGCGCGTAGTGGCCGGTGACGAGCGTCGGTGCGCCCAGCCGCTCTCCGAGGTCGAGCATCGCGTCGAGCCGTACGTTGCCGTTGCAGCGGACGCACGGGTTGGGAGTCAGTCCCGCCGCGTGGTCTTCGAGCCAGTGGTCGACAACGCCTGCCCTGAACTCCTCGCGCAGATCGATCGAGAGGTGCGCGAGGCCCATGCCGTGCGCGATCTGCCGCGCGGCGCGCACCGCCTGGGCCGAGCAGCAGCTGCGCTCGCCGTCGTTTTCCCGATCGGCCCACAGCTCCAGCGTCACCGCCACCGTGTCGCTCTGCTCGCCCGCGATCAGCAGGGCGGCGACGGCGCTGTCCACGCCACCGCTCATCGCGACGAGCGTGCGGTCCGCGCGCAGAGACAGACGCGCCTGCGTGCGTGCGGCCCAGCCGAGCGCGCGGTGCATAGCGTCGGCAGCCAGCTCGGCGGCGTGCCGCTTGGCCGGGCTCAGCCCCCCTAGCTCGCGACCGATGTCATCGGCGCCTATCCGCGCCGCGTCGAGCAGGCCCCGATTTCGCACGAGCGCGACCAGCGCGCTGCCGGCGGCGATCGTCGCGCCGCAACCGCTGGCATCGAATCCCACGTCCGAGATGACGCCTCGATCGCTGGCGGCGTCGACGGTGAGCGACACTCGGATCAGATCGCCGCACGCTGCGCCTCCCGCGGCTCCCGTGCAGGCTTCGGCGGGCGTGTGCCCACGTCCGAGCGGATGCCGCATGTGGTTGGCGAGCGCCTGGCTGTCCATCGCTCGTCGAGTGTATGCGCCCTGCGTGCGGCTTTTCCCGCGACCTACTTTGCCTGCTGGGCTTCCGCGACGGCCGATTTCAGCGAGAACGAGTCTGTCAACCCTGTGATGGTGCTGACGACGCCGTGGCCGTTGACGATCAGCACCGTGGGCGTCTCGTAGACGTGGCTGACTTCCGTTACCGGTCCGAACAAGCCGACCTGGCTGGGTTGCGCGTCGAACGCGACTACGTGGCCTTTCGATCCCCTCGCGAGGCCGTCCGCCTCGCCGCGCACCTTTGCGTCGACGCTCGACTTGGGGTTCCAGAACACGAGCAACACGGTCTGATGACGCAGGAGCGCCTTTTCCAAGGCGAGTTGCTGCGCCGGCCGTGTGTTCGCTGCGGTCGGGTCGTTGGGTCGCGGAGTCGCAGCCGTGCTGACCGTGAGTGCAGGCGTGCTCGGGACGCCGGCACGCGCGGGCGCCCCGGTTGCTTTTGCGGCGCTCGCGGGGCTCTGTGCCGACGCGTGTTCGAAGCGCTTTGCCTCCTTTTCGGACCCTCCAACAGCTTCGTGGGCTTTGGCGATGTCCCTGGTCAGCCCTTCCACGCCCGGCGCGGGACCGTGGTAGATCGGCGTTGGAGCGCCCGGGGAGCGCGTCTGCGGGGCCCCGCTCGACGATTGACTCGAGGGCGAGGCGCTGGGCGAAGACGCCGCCGAGCCACTTGCGCTCGAGCTCGAGGGTGCGCTTGCGCTTGGCTTGGAAGGAGCAGGTTCGCTCGGGCCAGATCCATGACCGCGCAGCGCTACGAGCCACACGAGGCCGAGCACGGCAACCGCCGCAAGCGCGATCTGGTAGGGGCGCGAAAGCTGACTCACACAGACAACGTCGGCATTTCAGGCGGCAGAGTTGAACGGCCCGCAAGGCCCTGGACGCTCGCAAGCGCCCGTTCATCGCGCCCTTGCGCCGCGCCGCATCGGGCGGAGAGCCGGTCTTCTCAGGCGAGATCGCGAAGGCCGCGCAGCGCCGCGTGCACGACCGCGTCCGTCTCGATCGTCTCCTGACGTGAGCCCTGCATGTCCTTGAGCAGCGTCCCATTTTCCCCCACGATCGCGACGTAGCGGGCGCCGAGGCGATTCGCGTGCCCGAGCTGGCCCTTCAACGAGCGCCCCGCCATCTCCATCTGCGCAGCA
>DAHUYZ010000032.1 GCA_027306855.1 Solirubrobacterales bacterium
GAGCGCTCGCGCTCGGCGAGTATCTCGCGGGCGCGGTGATCGCGCTGATGCTCGCCGGAGGAAACGCGCTCGAGGCGTTTGCGTCTAGGCGCGCCCGTCGCGAGCTGACCGCGCTGGTGGAGCGCGCGCCGCGCACGGCCCGCAGGCGCAAGGGAGACGGCTGGGAGGAGATCCCGGCCGATGAAGTACAGGTCGGCGACATCCTGCTCGTCAGGGCCGGCGAGGTGATACCCACGGACGGGGCGCTGCACTCCGAGCACGCGGTGATCGACGAGTCGAGCCTCACAGGTGAGCCGCTGCCGGCGAGCTATGTGAAGGGTCAGCTGATCCGTAGCGGCACGGCCAACGCCGGTGAGGCGTTCGAGCTGTCAGCGACCCAGCGCGCCGCCGACAGCGCCTACGCGGCCCTCGTTCGGCTTGTGGAAGAGGCCGAGCGCCGCCGCGCCCCGTTTGTGCGGATGGCCGACCGTTATGCGGTCTTCTTCCTACCCGCGACCCTCGCGATCGCGGGGATCGCCTGGCTTGCGAGCGGCGATGCGGTCAGAGCGCTCGCCGTTCTCGTCGTGGCGACCCCCTGCCCGCTGATCCTCGCCGCCCCGATCGCTTTCGTCGCCGGGCTCTCGCGCGCCGCGAACGCCGGTGTGATCGTCAAGGGCGGCGTCGCCATCGAGGGCCTTGGCCAGGCGCGCACCGTGCTGCTCGACAAGACGGGCACGCTCACGCTCGGCGTGCCGGCGATCGAGCAGGTGATCGCGCTCGACGGTGTCTCTGCAAACGGCGTCCTGCGCATGGCCGCATCTCTGGATCAGCTGTCCAGTCACGTGCTCGCGGCGGCGATCGTACGTCACGCCGCAAGCGAAGCTATCGCGCTGGCAAGGCCCGAGCGCTCGCGAGAGATGCCTGGTCAGGGAATCGAGGGGGAGATCGAGGGCCACCGGGTGCTCGTCGGCAGCGCCTCGTGGCTCGAGGACCACGGCGTGGACGCCGGACCCTCACAATCGGCGTACGGTGTCGACGGTGGCGTGACCGTGCTTGTGGCGATCGACGAGCGCCTCGTCGGCGTGCTCGTGATGGGCGATCACCTCCGTCCCGATGCGCACGAGCTCGTGCGGCGCCTGCGCTCGATCGGGATCCGTCACGTGGCGATGGTCACGGGCGACCGAGCCGAGGTCGCGCATGCGGTCGCTGACCAGCTGGGACTCGACCGGGTGTATGCGCGCCAGAGCCCTGAAGACAAGCTTGGCGTCGTTCGCACGATGCGCGAGACCGCTGCGCTGGCCCCGGTCGTGATGGTCGGCGATGGCGTCAACGACGCGCCGGCGCTCGCGCTCGCCGATGTCGGGGTGGCGATGGGCGGTGTGGGCGCCACCGTCTCCTCGGAGACGGCCGACGCGGTCGTCACCGTCGATCGCATCGACCGCGTAGCGGACGCGATCGCAATCGGACGCCACACGGTCCTTATCGCGCGCCAGAGCGTGCTGTGGGGGATCGGGCTGAGCACGTTCGGGATGGCCCTGGCGGCCGTCGGCCTGCTCGTGCCGGTCGCAGGCGCCCTGTTCCAGGAGGCGATCGACGTCGCCGTTATCGTCAACGCGTTGCGCGCGCTGCGCGGATGACGGCGCCCGCCTTGCGCTCGTTCGTTCGCCTTGCGCTCGTTGGCGCCGCCGCGCGGCGGGCGCTACCTCAGGGCCTGGATGCTCCGGTCGGTGCCGCGCTCTACTTCGATGCTGCGTTCTAGGCCGCCGTCGGCTTGATCAGGACCGGCTTGGACGCCTCCTCTTTGGGCACAGGTACCGCAACCTCGAGCACGCCGTCGTGCGTCGTCGCCTCGATCGCTTTCGGGTCGGTCTTCGGCGGCAGCGTAAGCGAGCGGGCGAAGCTGCGGTAGCTGCGCTCGCGGCGCAGGAAGTGCTCGTCCTTCTTCTCCTTGGCCTCCTCGTGCTCGCCCCTGATGGTGAGTACGTCGTCGTTGACTTCGACCTTGATGTCCTCGGGTTTGATCCCGGGCATGTCCGCCCGCACGATCAGCTTGTCGTCCTTCTCGATCAGGTCGACCTTCGCCCGTGTCGTAGCCTGCTCGCCGTCGGTCATGTCCTCGAACATGCGGTCGATGCGCTGACGGACCTGCGCGAAGTCGGCGAACGGGTCCCAGCGTGTAAGTGTTCCAGCCATCTCACAGCTCCTTCATCTGCAGGGAGTGGTCGCATCTGAACGTATTGGCGCATCGGGGAGGGCGCATCGGGAGCTACCGCTATGCGTCATCCGTAGCCGCTACTGAGACTCACGCAGCATCTACAAAGGGCTTGGCTTCGGCTCGCGCCGCCTCCAACAGCACGCGCTGCTCGGCAGAGGCGATCAGGCGACGCGTACGATCGACCGCATCGACGCTTACAGACACCGAGTCGATCCCTAGACGTACGAGCAGCTCGGCGTACTCGGGGTACACGGACGGGGCCTGGCCGCAGATCGAAGTCGCCAGCCCGAGCGAGCGAGCGCGCGGGATCAGCTGTGAGAGGTAGTCGACGACGGCCGGGTCGCGCTCGTCGAACGTCTCCGCCAGGAGCTCTGAGTCGCGGTCGGCGCCGAGCAAGAGCTGGGTGAGGTCGTTGGAGCCGATCGAGATCCCCGCGATGCCCAGGTGGGCGTAGCGCTCGAGGTTGAACAGCACAGAGGGGACCTCGGCCATGATCCACAGCTGAAAGCCTCGCCGCTCGAGCAGTCCGGTCCGCTGGATGAGCGCGCGGCAACGTTCGAGCTCGGGGACCGTCCGCACGAACGGGAGCATCACGTGGAAGTTGTCGGCGCCCGAGTCCCACACGCGCAGAACCGCCTGCATCTCCAGGGCGAATACGTCGGGCTCGTGGATGTAGCGAAGCGCGCCCCGGTATCCGATCATCGGGTTGGCCTCCTGCGGCTCGAAGCGCTCCCCGCCGCGCAGGCCCCTGAACTCGTTCGTGCGGAAGTCGATCGTCCTGTACGTGATCGGGCGGGGGACGAACGCCGCGGCGAACTCGCTCAGGGCGCCAGCCATGCGCGTCACGAACTCCTCGCCACGGCCCTCCTCGATCAGCTGCTTGGGGTGCGTGCCGTCGAGCGCCTCGATCACCATCAGCTCGGCGCGCAGTAGGCCGACGCCGTCCACGTCGAGCGCCGCCGTAGCCCGGGCCTGGGAGGGCTCTGAGAGGTTGACGAGCAGCTTCGTGGCGGTGGGCGGTGGCACGCCGATCGTGAGCGCTTGCGTGGTAGGCGCTTCAGCGGCTTGCCGCTGGGGCTCGGTCTGGCCCTCGAGGACGATCCCGTGCGTGGCGTCGACTGTGACGAGCTCCCCGTCGCGCAGCGTGCGGGTCGCCTCTCCCGTCCCGACCACGCAGGGGATCGAGAGCTCGCGCGAGACGATCGCCGCGTGACAGGTCATTCCGCCCGAGTCGGTGACGATCGCGGCGGCGCGGCGCATGAGCGGCACCCAGTCGGGCGTGGTCATATGGGCGACGAGCACGTCGCCCTCTTTGAAGCCGGCTGTGTCGTGAGGGTCGCGCAGCGTTCTCACGGGCCCGCCGGATAGCCCAGGCGCGGCGCCCAGTCCGCGCAACAGGACGCGCTGCTCGCCCGCCGGCTCCTCTGCGGGCGCGGCGTCCGGCTGGGCGCGAGGAAGAGTCGTGATCGGCCGGCTCTGGAGCATCCAGGGATGACCGCCAGGATCGAACGACCACTCGGTGTCCTGGGGCGCGCCGTAGTGGAGCTCGATCAGCAACCCGAGCCGGGCAAGCTCGAGCACCTCTGAGTCGCTGAGCACCGGCATGGCGCTCTCGCGGGCGCTCAGCTTGCGCGTGCGCGTGCCGCCCTGCGGCGCCGGCTCGATCACGAGCTCCTTGGGTCGCACCGAGCGCGTGACGATCGTCATCGTCGGCTTCTCGACGACGTAGCGGTCGGGCGAGACGCTGCCCGACACGACGGCCTCGCCGAGGCCGAAGGAGCCCTCGATCACGAGCTTCTCGTTCGCTCCGCTCGAGGGGTCGACGGTGAACATCACGCCTGCGCGCGTCGAGGGGATCTGGAGCTGCACGACAACCGCTATGTCCATGTCTGCCTGGCTGAAGCTGCGCCGGCCCCGGTAGTAGATCGTGCGCGCGCCGAACAGCGAGCTCCAGCAGCGCTTCACGGCGTCGAGCACGGCGTCCGAGCCGCGCATGTTCAGGAACGTCTCGTTCATGCCGGCAAAAGACGCCGAGGCGGTGTCCTCGGCCGTTGCCGAAGAGCGCACCGCGACCGCGAGATCTGCTTTGTCGCCGAGCAGCGTCGCGAGCGCGACCTCGATCGAGTGCGCCAGGTCGGCCGGGATCGGAGCGTCGAGCACGGCTCTACGCGCGGCCGACGCCGCCTGCTCCAGGGCGACCGAATCCTCGACGTCTATCCCTTCGAGCAACTGCTCGAGCTTCTCGCGCACGCCCGTCTGCTCGCAGAAGGCGGCATAGGCGGGAGCTCCGATCACAAAGCCTGCCGGGACTGGCAGCCCGGCGCGAGTGAGCTCGCCGAGGTTCGCCCCCTTTCCTCCGGCGTAGGCGACGTCCTCGCGCCCCAGCTCCGAGAAGGGCCGGATCTCGAGGGTTCCCCCAGCCAGGCCGGTGTGCGTGGACACGCTGACACCCTCGCGCTCGAGTGGGCGCCGTTCATCCGTGCGAGTCCGCCAAGCGGTGCGGCCTTTCACTGATGAAGGCGCCTCGCCGCAGGTTCAGGATCGGCGCGCGGGATGAGCGCGAGCATCAGTTATCCGAGCACGCACGTCGTGGATGTGGCGTTGAGGGACGGCTCGACGCTCGAAATCCGTCCCGTGAGCCCGGGCGACGGGGAGGCGATCAAGGCGTTCCTCCAGAAGCTCTCGCCCGAGTCGATCGGCTTTCGCTTCTTCGGCGCGCCGAGTCTCGACTGGGTCGTGGAGTGGTCGGTGGACGTCGACTACGCCGACCGCTACGCCCTCATCGCAGCGACCGGCCCGGAGCGCGCGATCGTGGGACACGGCGCGTACGTGCGACTCGACGAGCGGAGAGCTGAGGTCGCGTTCATGGTCTCCGACGCCTGGCAGGGGCGCGGGATCGCAACGATCATGCTCGCCCACCTCGCCGCGGCCGCGCAGGAACACGGCATCTCGACGTTCTTCGCGGAGGTGCTGCCCCACAACCGTCGCATGATCGACGTGTTCGGCGAGAGTGGCTTCCCGGTGAAGCGCCACGTCAAGCAGGACGTCATCGAGATCGAACTGCCGACGTCGATGTCAGAGCAGGCGCTCGAGCACGTCGAAGCGCGCGAGCGTACGGCGGCGGTGGCGGCGCTGCGGAGCTTCCTTTCGCCGCGCTCGGTGGCGGTGATCGGAGCTTCGCGACGCAGGCGCACGATCGGCGGAGAGATCGTGCACAACCTGATCAGCGCCGGCTTTGCGGGGGAGCTGTACGCGGTCAACAACAAGGCGCGCTCTGTGCAGGGACGCCGCTCTTATCGGTCGATCGCTCAGGTGCCGGGGCCGGTCGATCTGGCGGTGATCGCGATCCCGGCCGAGCAGGTGACGGGCGTGGCGCGCGAATGCGCCGCGGCGGGCACCCGGGCTCTGCTGGTGATATCGGGCGGCTTTGCCGAGAGTGGGCCGGCCGGCCTGCGCCGGCAGCGTGAGCTCTTGCTCGTGTGTCGCCAGACGGGTATGCGCCTGATCGGACCGAACTGCCTTGGGGTGCTCAACACGGCGCCGCAGGTGCGCCTGAACGCGACGTTCGCGGCGGGCTCGCCACCGGCGGGGCGCATCGGCTTTCTCTCGCAGAGCGGCGGTCTGGGGATCGCGATGATCGACGGGGCGCAGCGGCTCGGGTTGGGGCTCTCCTCGTTCGCTTCGATCGGCGACAAGGCCGACATCTCCGGCAACGACCTGCTCTGCTACTGGGAGCAGGACTCCGACACCGATGTGATCCTGCTGTACCTGGAGTCGTTCGGCAACCCGCGGCGCTTCGCGCGGATCGCCCGGCGCATCGGCGCTGGCAAGCCGATCGTCGCCGTCAAGAGCGGGCGCTCCGCCGCAGGGGCGAGGGCAGGCGCTTCGCACACCGGTGCGCTCGTGTCAACCTCGGACGTGACGGTCGATGCTCTGTTCGAGCAGGCGGGCGTGATCCGGACGGATACGGTTCACGAACTGTTCGACGTAGCCAAGCTGCTTTCCGCCCAGCCGATCCCGAAGGGAAACCGGGTCGCGATCGTGACGAACGCGGGCGGCCCGGGCATCCTGTGCGCGGACGCCTGCGGGGCGGCGGGGCTCGACGTGGTCGAGATGAGCGCCTCGGTGCGACGCAAGCTCGCGCGCACGCTCGATCCGCAGGCGTCGCTGGGCAACCCGATCGACATGATCGCGACTGCGCCGGCCAAGAGCTACGCGAGTACGATCGCGACGCTCCTCGAAGCGAAGGCGTGCGATGCGATCGTCGCGATCTTCGTGCCGCCGCTCGTAACGCAGGCGCGCGACGTGGCGAGGGAGATCCAGCGGGTGGCGCGCCGCTGCAAGGGGGTCAGCCTGCTTGCCGTCTTCATGACGGGCGAGTCGATGCCCGCCGAGCTTGGGGGGGACACGTTACGAGTCCCGGGCTTCGAGTTCCCTGAGGACGCGGCGAGGGCGCTCGCAAAGACCGTTCGCTACGCGCGCTGGCGCAGCAGCCCCGCAGGGACGGTCGTGGACCCGCCCGGCGCTCGTCCAGGCGCGGCGGCGGCGATCATCGCGCGAGGGCTCGCGACCGGCGGCGGCTGGCTCGACCCCGCGGACGTGGCCGCTCTGCTCGACTGCTATAGGCTTCCTCTGATACCGACCTACACGGTCAGGACCACGCGCGAAGCGCTGGCCGCGGCGGCGCAGATCGACGGGCCGGTCGCGCTGAAGGCCATCGCCCCGGGCTTGATCCACAAGAGCGACGCAGGGGGAGTGCTGCTGAACCTGCACGGCCCGGGCGCGGTGCGAGCGGGCGCTCGCAAGATAAGGCTGGCGCTCGCACGCGCCGGCCATCGACTCGAGGGGCTGATCGTCCAGCCGATGTTCCCGCATGAGGTCGAGCTCTTGATGGGCGTCGTCCACGACGAGAGCTTCGGGCCGGTGATCGCGTGCGGCGCGGGTGGCACGAACGCCGAGTTGCTCGGCGACGTGTCGGTGCGGATCACGCCGCTCACCGATCTCGACGCCCACGCGATGCTGCGCTCGCTGCGCACGTTCCCGCTGCTCGAGGGCTACCGGGGAGCGGCGCTCTGCGACGTCGCTTCGTTGGAAGACTGTCTGCTGCGTTTGAGCGCGCTCGTCCAAGCGCACCCCGAGATCGCGGAGCTCGACGCCAACCCCGTCGCGGCGGGGCCTGAGCGTGCGCTGATCCTCGACGCGCGCGTCCGCGTAGCGCCGCCGCCGCCGCGCCGTCCCCAGCCGTCTTTGCGCACCTGATCTGATTTCCGGCGTTGGGCGTAGCGCTGGGAGGTGCAGAAATACCAGCAAAACGCGACCTTCCGTGCTTTGCCGAGGATTATCAACGGCTTTGCCCGCTGGGCGCGTCTGGGGCAGGCGTATAGCTTCGAGGCATGCTCCCGTTCATGCGCCTTGCGTCCGTCCCGGATCCACGTCAGGGCGCGGCGCCGGCCCACCCGATCACGATCGTGCTGGCCGACGACCATGCCGCGATGCGCCAGAGCCTGCGCATGCTGCTGGGGGGCGAGACCGACCTCGAAGTGATCGCCGAAACGGACAGCCTCAGCTCGGTGATGGCGCACATGCGTGCCCACCGGCCTGACGTGCTGGTCCTCGATCTCGGTCTTCTCGGAGAGCGCTCTGCGATCGAAACGCTTGCGGCGCTGCACAGGCAGGCGCCCGACATGAACGTCGTCGTGCTCACGATGAACGACGATCCGGCGTTCGCAAGACGAGCCCTGGAGGCGGGCGCGCTTGGGCTCGTGTTGAAGGAGATGGCCGATCCCGACCTGCCCGCCGCGGTGCGCGAGGCCTCGCATGGCCGTCGCTACGTGAGCCCTGTCCTGGCCGCCAGGCTCGCCGGGGCGCGGGGGGTGCGCGAGGAGGGAAGGCTGACCGCACGCGAGCAGGAGGTGTTGCGGTTGATCGCGCTCGGGCATACGAGTGTCGAGATCGCGGCGAGCCTTGGGCTGTCGCCACGAACGATCGAGACCCACCGCGCGCGCATCCATCGCAAGCTGGGCCTCGCAACGCGAGCGGAACTCGTGCAGTACGCGCTGCAGCGCGGGATGCTGCGGCTCTGAGCGCGCCGGAACCTAGGACGCGCTCGCCGCTTCTTCGATCTCCGCCACGCGTGCGGCGGTGCGGCGCAGGATGGGGCCCAGCTTGTCGGTCAGCTCGCGCATTGAGAACCGTGAAGCGGGCGCAACGATGTCGACGGCGATCGGACGGGCTCGTGAGCACTCGATGAGCACGGCGATCGATCGGGCGCCGGGCCTGAGCTCTTCGTCGCCGTGGGATAGCTCGCCCCCTCTGATGCGCTCCAGCTGCGCCTCCAGCTCAGGAATCTCGGCTGTCGAGCGAGAGCCGCCGCCGTCGAGCTCGGGACTGCCCAGCAACTGCGCCAGCTCGCTCTCGCCGAGACCCGCGAGGATGGCCTTGCCGAGCGCGGTGCAGTGAAGCGGCACGGGCACCCCGACACCCAATCCCGCGTCTACCTCGGCCTGGCCGGCGCCGTGTCCGGGCAGACGGTCGATGTACAGCGCGCGCGCCACGTCGCGGACACCGACGCCGACCGTGCATCCCGTCTGGGTACGCAGCGCAGCAAGCACAGAGCGCGCGGATGGGCTCAGCCGCAACGCGCCGAGGGCGGCCATTCCGGCGCTGGCGGCACGTGGAGCGAGCCGGTACTTGCGCTTGGCGCCCTGCTCGAGGTATCCGAGCTCAACGAGCGTGCTTGCGTAGCGGTGTGTCGTCGAGCGGCTCGACCCGATCATGTCGGCAAGCGCGGCGATGCCGATCGACGGGCGATCGCCCGAGAAGCGTTCGAGGATCGCCAGCCCGAATTCCAGCGAGCGCGAAAGGCGAGGGTCGGCCTCCTCGATGATGCGCACGTCGCGAGAGCGCCGCAAAAGCTCCTTGGTCCCGCCGTGCGGACGAGGCCCCTCCTCGGCGCTCACGGGCCGCTCGTCTCGGCCCCCGGTTTGTGCCTCCTTGCTCATAGCAGGCCACCTCTCGGTCGACTCCACAGACGCACACGCATCCCTACCCGAAAATCCGACTCGCACAAGTAGTCGGTCTTTCTAGAGTACAAACGTCTGTGGGCTAAACACTACACGATACGCCGAACATCGTCCTGATATGCCGAACGCCGTCCACAGCCGCGCTCGGGCGGTCTCTTCGTCAGGAGCCGGCGGCGACGCGCCCGACGATCCGCTGCACGAACTCGGCGAAGGTCATGCCGTCCGCCTCGGCCGCCGCGGTCGTGATGCCCGTCTCGGTGAGGCCTGGGATCGTGTTGATCTCCAGTATCTGGGGCTCGTCCTGCTCGTCGAGGATCAGGTCGACGCGCGCGAAGTCGCGGCAGCCCATCAGCGTGTAGGCGGCGAGGGTGGTCTCTTCGACGCGCGCTCGCACCTCGGCAGGCAGCTCGGCGGGAACCTCCATGCGAAGCTGGCCGATCGTGTAGTGGGCTTCGTAGCTGTAGAAGCTTTCGGGCGTGAACAGCTCGACGATCGGCAGCGCACGCGGGGTCTCGGAGTCGCCGGAAGGGCCCATGATCGTGACGGCGAGCTCGCGCCCGACGATCCGCCGCTCGACGATCACGCGGTCGCCGTAGCCGAACGCGCCGAGGATCGCGCTCGGAAGCTCTTGGGCGTTAGAAACGAACTTGATCCCAATCGCCGAGCCCTGAGCGACTGGCTTGACGACGACCGGCAGGCCGAGCTCGTCGAGCAGCAATCGGAACGTGCTCGCGCCGCCCATCTCCCGAAACGCGGTTTCGTTGAAGCTGTGGAAGGCGGGAGTAGGGATGCCGTGCAAGCGCAGCATGCGCTTGAAGAGCATCTTGTCCATGCACAGGGCACTCGAGAGCGGGTCCGAGCCGGTGTAGGGGACAGACAGCGTCTCGAGCAGGTCCTGGAGCGTGCCGTCCTCCCCGCCGCGGCCGTGCATGGCAACGAACACGAAACGGGGCTCGGAGGCGATGACGCGCTCGATGAAGTCGGGACCGACGTCGAGCGACTGGACCTTGTAGCCGAGCGAGCGGAGCGCGCGCTCGACGCGATGACCGCTGCGCAGGCTGATCTCCCGCTCCAGCGAGCGTCCTCCCATGGCGACGATGACGGTGTCGCTCATCGCTTCTCACCCGTCTTGGCGCCCGCCGTGCGAAGCGCGAGCAGGTTGGTGGCGAACACGCTGGTGGTGCGGTCCTTCTCGCGCTGCTCTTCGAGCGCGAGGTCGAGAAGCTCGTCCATCAGCTCGACGAACGGCAGACCGGAGGGCTCCCACAGGTAGAAGGAGAACGACCCGGGGATCGTGTTGAGCTCGTTCACGTAGATGGAGCCGGCGGCGTCGATGAGGAAGTCAACGCGGGTGACGCCGGCGCAGCCGAAGGCGACGAACGCTTGCTTGGCGAGGTCCTGGACGCGCTCGGTCGTCTCGGCGTCGAGGGGAGCGGGGATCAGGCGCTGGGCGCCCTTCATGCCCTGCGTCGCACCCCCCTCGTCCTTGACTCCCCGCATGTACTTGTCCTCGAAGGACAGGAAGCTTTCGGTCGCGACCGGCTGCTCGCAGACAGAGGCGCGCGGCCGGATCCCCGGGCGCCCGATGACCGAGCAGTTGACCTCGATGCCGTCCTCGACGGCCGGTTCGATCAGGCAGACACGGTCGAGCTCGAAGGCAAGCTCGAGCGCCTGCATGACCTGCTCCTCGCTCTCGCACCGACTCACTCCGACGGAGGAGCCGAGCGACGCGGGCTTGACGTACATGGGGAGGGATAGGCGCCGGTGCGCCTCGGCGGCGCTCGCGGCAGGGTCTGCCGCCCACTGCTCGCGACGGAGGGCGAGATGGCCGAGAGCGGGCAGCCCCGCCTGGGATAGGACGGCCTTGGTCATGACCTTGTCCATGCTCGCCGCGGCCGCTCCGACGGGTGGGCCGACATAGGGCAGCCGGGCGAGCTCCAGCGTCCCGGCAAGGCAGCCGTCCTCTCCCTGGGTGCCGTGCGTGGCGAGCACGACGACGTCCAGCTCGATCGGCTCGGGCGATGAGCGCCGGCGTAACAGCGACGCGCCGGCGCAGGCGCGCAGCAGGCGGCCGTTGTGCAGGTCGAAGTGGATCTCCTGCGCCTGCCCGCCCTCCTCGACGGGGCCGGCCGACTGGTAGGCCTCGAGCGTCCGCAGCGCCTCGCCCGTGAACCAGCGCCCGTCGCGCGAGATGTAGATCGGGATCGGCGCGTGACGCTCCTCCAGGACCGAAAGCGCTTGAAGCCCCGTGATGATCGAGACGTCGTGCTCGACCGAACGCCCGCCGAAGGCGACGCCGACTCTTAGATTCCTTGGCGGCATGCAGGGCGAAGGATATGCGCCCGGGCCTTCGCGGTCCGCGGGCGCCGCCGCCGGACCCCGGAGTGGTCACATCCAAGAGAATCAGCCGGCCTTGCCGGGCTCCGCGTACGTGTCCGGCAGGTCGTTCTCGAACAGCACGACATCGCCCGAGCGGGTCAGACGGCCGAGCACGTCGGTCGCCTCGTGGATGTCGTCCACGACGTGCACGCTCTCCCCGTCCATGCCGGCGGACTGGAGGCCTTGGCGGATCGGCGCCGTGCGGGAGCGGCCGACCAGGATCACGAGGTCGCACACCTCTGCGGCCTGCTCTCCGAAGCGGCGGTTCAGGTCCTGCTCCTGCTCGCCCAGCTCGACCATGCCGGGGGTGACGAGCAGGCGGCGCTGTGCGGGGTGCTCGCGCAGGACCTCGAGCGCGTGTGCTGCGCCGGCGGGGTTCGAGTTGTAGGCGTCGTCGATCACGACGATTCCCGCCGCTCGATTGTGGATCGGGGCGAGGCGGTGCTCAGGCGCGCTCACGCTCATAAGGCCCCGCGCGATCCGCTGCGCATCGATCCCGAGCGCCCTGCCGAGCGCCGCCGCGGCGAGCAGGTTGAGGGTGTTGTGGCGGCCGAGCAGCTTCGCGCGGATCGCCAGCGCCGGGCTCTGAGGCCCGTCGAGGTGCAGCTCGAAGTTGGTGTGCCCGTCTTCGAGGGCGACGTTGCGCGCGAGCACCTGCGCGGAGGGGTTGTCGATCCCAAACAGCGTCACCGGCACGTGCGCGGCGCTTGCGAGCTCCAAGCAGCGCGGGTCGTCGGCGTTCGTGACGAAGTGGCCGTCGGCCGGCAAGGCTTCGAGCAGCTCCCCCTTGGCGGCGGCGATCTCATCGATCGAGCCAAGCCGCTCGAGGTGCATAGGGCCGATGGCGGTGATGACGCCGATCGTCGGCTTGACGAGCTCGCACAGCTCCTGGATGTCCCCGCGCCTGAACATCCCCATCTCCACGACGAACGCCTCATGACGCTGCTCCAGGCGCTCGTTGATGGTGCGGATGACCCCCAGGTAGCTGTTGAAGCTCTCGGGCGTGACGAGCGTCGGACGGTCGGCTGCCAGCACCTCGCCTACGCAGAACTTCGTCGTCGTCTTGCCGTAGCTGCCCGTGATGCCGACGACGAGCGGGCCGACGTCGTCAAGGGTCCGGCGTGCGTTCGTCTCGTAGCGACGGTTGATCGTTGCCTGTACGGGAGCGAGCACGCGGTTTGCGCCGAGGAGCAGCCAAGGGGAGAGCGCGAGCAGGGCCAGCCCGAGCGCCAACACGATCGCCAGAGCGGCGGTGCTCATGCCGAGGATCGCAATGAGGAGCGCGGCGAGCGCGACGAGGATCGAGGGCGCCAGCGCCAGGGCGAACAGCCGCTTGGCCCGACCGGTGAAGACCAACGACTTGACCGTGGGACGGCGCCAATCCGCGACGCCGATCGCAGCGATCGGCGTACTCAGCAACAGCAGCGCGCTCGCGACCCATTCGAGGCCCGCGCCCGAGTCGGCGACCGCCGCCGCGTACAGCGCTCCGAGCGCGATCAGCTCGCGTGGGGCCCACGTCTCCGAGCGGCGCCTCAGCCACAAGAGCAGCCGCGCGCCCTCGTAGTGCTCGAGCTGGAACAGGTGCAGGAGGCGGTGCTGCCGGCCCGCCACCCTGACCGCGAGTGCCGCCAGGGCCACCGCCGCCGCTATGCCCATGAACGTTTTCATGAGCCGATGAAGTGGCCGACGATCTTCACGAACCTCGCTGGCTGGTCGAGGTAGGAGTAGTGGCCGGCGCCCTCCAGCACGACGAGACCCGCATCGGGGATCAGGCGCTCCATCTCGCGCGCGGCCGACAGCGGGGTGTCGGTGTCGTTGGAGCCGTGGATCAACAGCGTCGGTGCGGCGATGTTCGGCATGTGCTCGCGCAGGTCGGAGTTGACGAGCCGCACGAGCGTAGGGCGCATCTCGCCGGCGGCGAGGTAGTCGGCTGAGCCGGCGCGGCCGATCAGCGCGTCGCGCAAACGCTCGCCTGGACGACCAAACAGACGCGCGGCGTGCTTGCCGATCTTCGCCATCGCGACGCGCCGGTACCAGCGCAGGGTGCGCTTCGGTCGGATGCCGGCGGAGTCGACCAGCACGAGGCGATCGACACGCGCCGGCTCGGTGGCGGCCATCCTGATCGCGATCCGCCCGCCGTTGGAATGGCCGATCACCGTCGCGGGGCCGATCTGCAAGGTGTCCATAAAAGTTTCGACGAAACATTGATACTCCTGCACCCCCCACGGCTGTGGCGGCGAGTCGGTCTGGCCGAAGCCCGGCAGGTCGAGCGCGTGGACGGTGGCGATCCGTTCGAGCCCCGCCACGATCGGATAGACCGTCTCGATGCGGGCGCCCCAGCCGTGCAGCACGAGCACGGGAGGCCCGGCGCCGCGCACGAGCACGCGGGTGCGCAGGCCCTGGACACGGATGAGCTGTGTTTCGATGGGGCTCGCCATCGCGGCTAACGGTATTCGCTGTGGGAGCGCACGACGATCGGGCGCTCCACGAGTGCGCGGGCGACGGCCGATCCATATACTGGCGGCGCGATGTTCGGGAGGAGGACTTGTCTGGTAGCGGCTTGTCTCGCCCTGGCGGCGCTTGCGCTGCCGGCGGCGGCTTGTGCGGCGCCGACCGTGACGGTCACGGCGAAGATCGTGCCGATCCCCGTAGAACCGAGCTCGCCGACCAGCAAGAGCTACCCCCATACGGGCAACCTGCTCGGCGCGGGAGCGGCGCTCGAAGCGCTCCTGACGATCAGCGGCACCGAATACGACGGCTTCCCGTCGCCGATCACGAACGTGGTGATCGAGCTGCCGGCCGGCGTCAAGCTGCATCCCCAGGGCTTTGCGACCTGCCCTGCCGCGATCCTCGAAAGCCACGAAGTACAGAAGTGTCCCAAGAAGTCATGGGCGGGCCCACCCGGCGAAGTCCAGGGCGAGGTGCGCTTCGGAGCGGGCGAACCGGTGCGCGAGAAAGCGTCGATCAGAGCGTTCTTCGCACCGGGCGGCGAGATCGCGTTCTTCACCGAAGGCACGACCCCCGTGTCGATCGAAGTGCTCGCCACAGGAAGCTTCTCGACCGCCCCTCCTCCATTCGGCCCGAAGCTGACGGTGCCGGTCCCGCTCGTCTCGACGGTCCCCGGCGCCCCTTACGCGTCGGTCTTCTCGATCAAGGGCAAGGTCGGCGCGGCCTACATGAAGGGCAAAAAGCTGATCCCGTACGGCACCGTGCCGAAGAAGTGCCCGAAGGGGGGCTTCAAAGGCAAGGTGCAGCTGACGTTCCTGAGCGGCGAAACGGTCACGGTCAACCCGACCGTCCCTTGCCCGAAGCACTAGCGGCGCCTGCTGAGCATCTGCCGCAAAAAAACCATCCCCGTCGGGGCCTAGCTTGCTTGGTCGTTGATCGTCGAGCGAGCAAGGAGGTTCGTCGTGCCTGGTTTGAGTGTGGTCGAGCAGGAGCAGGAGCGGGCGCTTGCGGAGCGGGATGCCGCGTTGCGAAGCGCCTTGGGCGAGCTGGAGCGTCAGTTTGGGCATGGCGCCGTATTGCGGATGGGGCAAGATGGGCAGGGGGGCTGTGAAGCGATCTCCACGGGCGCGGTGTCCTTGGACTTAGCGCTCGGGATCGGCGGGATGCCGAGGGGGCGGATCGTCGAGGTGTACGGCCCGGAGTCTTCAGGCAAGACGACGCTCGTCTATCACGTGCTCGCGCAGGCCCAGCAGTTGGGCGGGGTGTGCGCGTTCATCGACGTCGAGCATTCGATGGACCCCGCGTATGCGCGTGCGATCGGGGTGGACGTGGAGGAGTTGCTCGTCTCCCAGCCCGACTACGGCGAGCAGGCATTGCAGATCGCGAATGTCCTGGTGCGCTCGGGCGCGGTCGACGTGGTCGCGGTGGACTCTGTCGCGGCGCTGACACCGCAACGGGAGCTCGAAGGACGCATGGACGAGCTGACTGTGGGCGGCCAGGCGCGGATGATGTCGCTCGCGCTGCGTAAGCTCGCCGGGAGCCTGAACAGGACGCAGACCTTGTGCCTGTTCACGAACCAGCTGCGCGAAAAGATCGGCGTGACGTTCGGCTCCCCGGAGACCCAGCCGGGAGGCAAGGCGTTGAAGTTCTATGCCTCCCAGCGTCTTGACATCCGGCGCAGCGGGTCGTTCAAGGACCATGACGGAGAGGCTGTCGGGAACCGGGTGCGGGTGAAGGTCGTCAAGAACAAGCTCGCCCCGCCGTTCAGGCTCGCCGAGTTCGACATCGAGTTCGGGCGCGGCATCTCGAGAGCGGGGTGCCTGCTGGATGTGGGGGTCGCGCACGATGTCGTAGCGAAGGCCGGCGCGCACTACTCATACGGGACGGACCGTCTCGGGCAGGGTCGCGAAGGGGCAAAGGCGTTCCTACAAGCCAACCCAGACGTGGCGAGCAGGATCGAGCAGGACATCCACAGAGTCACGGGCTCAGCGCTGGCGGACTCAGCGGTCGCGGGACCGGTCGCGACGATCGATCGACCGCTTGCGGCTGTCGCGTGAGACGCCGGCGTCGCCGGTCGGTGTCCTTGGCAATCTAGAAAGGATGTGAGTTTTCATGACACACGATCTGTTGAGCACGATCACCAGCCAACTGGAGGAGCGCATGCGGTCGCTGCGGCCCGCAGTTGAGGAGTGCGAACGGCTGCGGGCCGACCTGAAGGCGCTGGAGTGCGACACGTATACAGGGACTCCTGATGAGTCGGCCGTGCGCGCCCAGGCGAGTCCGCCCGATCCGGCGCCAGAGCCGCCCCCACGAGAGCTCAGCCCGGCCGCCGCGCCAGTAGTGGTCGCTGGGCTTGCGCACGGGGAGACCGGTGTGGTCGCCGGGGGGCCCGCGCAAGTTGAGCCTGGGGTGGTCGCTCTCCCGGACTGCCCGCCCGACCAGTCATCGTCGCCCGCATGCGAGCTACCGTGTTCCAGGCCGCTCGTCTCGCCGAAGGTGTTGCGGCTGATGGGGCCGTCGGGGGCGGGGCAGGTCAGAGGACGCGGCTCAACAGGGACACTCTCGCACGCTTCGCCGGAGGCGGATCGAGTGCGGGTGGGTTGACGCGCGGACGTCGAAAGCGGTGCCGTCGTGCTCGTTCTGGTTCTGATCGTCGCTCTCGTGTGCTTCGCGCTCGGCGTGATGCTCGCGGGGGGTGGTGGCGTCCGCGATGATCGGAAGGCGCGCGACGGTGACCGCGGCCGGCCTGCGCAGGGCGGTGGCGCTGAGGAGTTGAAAGAGACGCTTACGCGGATGACGGACGCGCTCGACCGGGCGGATCTAGATCGCCGGCGCGCGCATGTGGAGATGGTGGAGCGCTTGCAGGGGGTCGTTCGCGTTCAGGACCAGTTACGGCTCGATACGCAAGCTCTCGGTCGCGCTCTGCGTGAACCGCGCGTGCGGGGTCGATGGGGCGAGCTTCATCTGCGCCGGCTCGTCGAGGTGTCGGGCATGAGCGGCGTGTGCGACTTTGCCGAGCAGGTATCGCTTTCCGGGACGAAGGTAGTGCGCCCTGATCTGATCATTCGCTTGCCGGGCGATCGCCAGGTCGTGGTCGATGCGAAGGCGCCGCTGTCGGCGTATAGCCAAGCGCTCGACGCTCCGGGCAAGACGACGATCGCCGACGCGGAGCGCCGCTACGCCAGGGGGTTGCGCGCGCACGTGCGCAAACTCGCGACGCGTGGCTACACCGCCCATCTCTCGTCGACCCCGGAGCTAGTGGTGCTGTACCTGCCGGGCGAGCACCTGTTCAGCGCCGCGCTGCGCGTCGATCCCGGGCTGCTCGAGTATGCGCAGGCTCAGGGCGTGACGATCGCGACACCGACGACGTTGATCGCATTGCTGAAGACGGTTGCGCACGTGTGGAGCGGGGAGCGGGCGAGCAAGAACGCGAGCGAAGTCGTCAGGCTCGGCCGTGAGCTGCACTCGCGCCTGACTGCGCACTTGGCCACCGTCGAGCTTGCGGGCAAGCGCTTGAACGCGGCGGTCCAAGCCCACGGCGCGAGCGTCGCGTCGCTGAAGCAGTCGGTGCTGCCGGCGTCTCGAGCATTCGAGCGCGCTCGCGGCGTTTCTGGCCATCAGTCAGCCGAGCCGCCAGCCTTGCCGCGCGCGACGGGGCAGGCTCACGTGGCGGGGCGGGGGATGGTCTAATTCCCGCTATGTCGAAGCGGATCTTCTACTTCGATCTCGGCTCGCCGTTTGCGTACCTTGCGGCCGAGCGCATGCATGACGTGCTCGGCGAGCAGGTCGAGTGGCAGCCCGTGTCGCTCGGCGCGCTATTCAAGCTCACAGGTCGCTCCTCCTGGTCGCTGGGCGACCCCGAGCGCCGCCAGGCCGGCATGGCCGAGGTCGAACGTCGTGCACACCTATATGGACTGCCGCCCGTTCGCTGGCCCGATCCCTGGCCGAGCAACTACCTGATGGCGATGCGCGCCGCCACGTTCGCCTACCAAGACGGGAAGGGCCACGAGTTCACCATGCAAGCCTTCCGCAACGCGTTTCAAGAAGGCAGCGATCTCGGCATCCCCGCGGAGGTCTTGCGAGCGGCGCAGGACGCCGGTCTCGATCCGCGCGTCGTGGAGACAGCAACCCAGGATCCCGACGTCAAGCTCGCCCTGCGCAACGCCACCGACGCTGCGCACCGGCTCGGAGTCTTCGGCGTACCCACGGTCGCGATCGATGGTGAGCTGTTCTGGGGCGATGACCGCCTCGAGGACGCCGCGGCTCAGGAGCTGCTCGTCTCGCTGCAGCGAGAGCGCGACGCACTCGCGGGACGCGCGCCGCACGACGAACTACTCGCGGAGTGAGCTGTCGCGGGCGTGCTCGGGCTCCCTCCCACACGACGAAAGGATCGCGCTCATGACTGAAAGCCAACCCCGCGCGGACGGTCGGACAGCAGGCATGTCGATGCCGGCGGATCGCGGGCTGCGGATGGCGGACCCTGACGATGTACGCACGCTCGCCGGCGCGCTGGCTGATGCCTTCTATGACGACCCGATCTTTGGATGGCTGATGCCGGACGATCACTCGAGGCTCGCGCGGCTACGGCGCTTCTATGCGATCGAGCTGCGTCACGTAGGCCTCACGCGCGGCCACGCGTGGACGTCGAACGAACTGCTCGGCGCCGCGATCAGCGCGCCACCAGGCGCCTGGCGCGTACCGCCGCGGGTCATGCTCGCGCAGGGCAAGCTCTTCGGTCGACACCTTGCTCGGGCCGCGCTCCTGCTGCCTGCCGTCGAGCGACACCATCTGCGCGAGCCGCACCACTACTTCGCTCACATCGGCGTCACTCCGCACGCCCAGGGCCAGGGTCTCGGCAGCGCCCTGATGCGACCCACCCTCGACCGCTGCGACCGAGAGCGACTGCCCGCATACCTGGAGGCCTCCAGCGAGCGCAGCGCCGCGCTCTATGAACGGCTCGGGTTCCGCGTCACCCGCGAGCTGCGAGTAGCCGGCAGCCCGCCCCTGCGACTCATGGTGCGGCGACCAGCACCATCGGCCAGCGGAGCTTGAGCAGACCGAACCATCAGCGTTCGCCAACGTTCGACGCGGTATCCAAGAGCTCGCCCATCGTGAACAGCGAACGCAGCTGAAGACCCTCGGCCGCCAGGTTCTCTGCCCCGCCGGCCTCGCGGTCGATCACGCAGAGCACCGGATGGTCCCCGGCAGGCAGTGCACGACGTGACACATCGCGACCGAGTCAAACGAGCATTGCGGCAAGCCCCAGGGGTCGAGCACGTTCGTCTGGTGCGTGCGCGGCGCATACCGCGTCAGGCGCTGTGCCGCCGCGTCGAGCGAGTTGGGGTTGAGGTCCATCAACGTGACTTGAGGCGCCGGCACAGGGAAACGGCACTCATCCAGTAGCAGTCCCGTCCCAACCCCGATGTCGAGATGACAGTCCGAGACGTGCGCGTCATACAGCCCGATCAGCTTCGCCTTCGGACAGCGCCACACCACCGGACTGTTGAAGCCATAGATCACGGCGTCGTAAACCTTCAAGAAGCGGCGCGTGTACAGCGCCTGGCCCGCATACGCTGGGTCGGTCTTTTCGATCGCTGCCACCGTCAGCGCAATCTACCGACCGCTGTCCCGGGAGACGGCCTCATACTTCGCTCGGAGTGAGCTGCAGGATGGGGATCGTCCGATCTGCTCAGGCTGCGCTGTCGCGGCAGCAGCAAGCCCGTCCTTCGATCCCATGGCCAGACCCAGATTCGAACTGGGGACACCACGATTTTCAGGAGCGCCTCAGGACCCCTTCGCGGAGGCCGATTTGCAGGACTTCTATTGGTAGCGGGCTCGACCTGCGTGCAATCCATTTGCAGGGGTTTTGAACGGTTATTGGTCATGGATCGGGGGTTCATGACCAATTGAGCGGGGTCGTCATCGCCCGCGTAGGAAGTTCTGCCTGCCGCGCTCGTCTACGCCTACTCGACTGCTCGGTAGACACCGGTCTTACGCGATCCCTCTCGCACCACCAGGCCGGCCTTCCGGAGCGCCGCAAGGTCTCGATCGAGGGTCCGCGGTGCAATCTTGAGCTGCGCCTGCAATGCACCGGCATCTAGGCCTCCCGCCTGGGCCAGAGCATCGAGAATGGTTCGGCGGCGCCGGGCCACAGTGCCTCTACCCAAGCCCGTTATCTCGCCACTTATTCCGCCACTTATCTCGCCACTTATCTCGCCACGTTGGCGGGATGGCGGGATACGCGAGCCGGCAAACGAGGGATGAGGCCACAGCGTCGTGCAGAACAGCGGCCCATCCCCGTCGAAGGAAGGCTCGGGATAGCCTGCCGCCATCTCCGCCTCGATCTTCTCCCATGCGGTGCCGAAGCGCTCCATGTAGTGGATGCGTCGTAGGACGCTGGCGATGCCGCGGTTGCGGATCTTCGAGCGGCCGTTGCGGATGTCCTCGGTCGTCAGGCCGGGCAGCATCGGTCCCGGGTTGACGATCTCGCGTCGCGGAAGTCGCGCCTGCGGATCGACAACATCGCGCCGACCGAAGAGGTGCTGGCGATCGTCGCGCCGAAGGGGGTGCCCGAAGCAAAGCTCTTGCACTGGGGTCAGGGGAAGACCCTTACGATGCGATCGGCTTGTATGGCGTAGACGAACGGCCCCGAGCCTGCGCATGCTTCTTCAATGCGCTGCCGGCTACGGTCAAAGCGGGCCGCCTGCTCCTCCGCGCGCAGGTTACCGCCCGTGACTACAAAGGCCCGCACGCCAAAGCGCCGGATCGCGGCAATCTCCGCAGGGCGGTAGCGCAGCCGCCGGTCCTTGGTGAGCACCGGTAGATCCTCGCGGCCGCACATCTTCAGCCACTCCACATCGGGCACCACCTCGTCGCGCTTGCCATAGACCTCGTGGTGTGTGCGCAGAGTCCAGCCTGCCTCGCGGAGAGCCTGGGGAACCTGGTGACGGCCGAGGCTTCGATCGATGAAGAACTCAAGCGGCCGCTGGGAGCGTGACACGGAGAATGTCCTCGACGTCCTCGGGAGGAACGCCGAAATCCTCCGCTACTCCCACCAGCGGCTCGCCTGCATGCCAGCGGTCGAGCACGTCCTCGACCCGCACGCCACCGTGGATAAAGATCGGCTGACCGAACGATCGACCAGGATCGGCGATAACCACCGGCCGTGCGGTGGCCGGCGAGACGAGCCTGGCCGCCCAGCCATCGCCTGCGTACTCGATGCGCTTCAGGTACTCCCGAATCACGCGGGCAAAGACGCGCTGGCGGGAGACGACCTCCGTCAGCCCACCGAGCTCTTCGTCATGCTGCGCCTCGGCGAAGTCGTAGAGGATGACGGCGCCGTCGGTGTACAGCCGCTGCGACGCGAGGGCGTGCTCGACGCCGATCTCCCGCTCGATGATCGGGACCGCCCGACGGATGTGCTGCAGACTCACGCCGCTGCGACGGAACGCCGCGAGCACCATAGCCTCAGCCAGGCCGACAAAGGGGATCGACGGATACCCCCGCTCGGCTCCGAAGCTCGTCACGATCGGGGCTCCGACCACCGTAGACCTGCTAGGCGGACGGCGGACATACCCCTTCGCCCACGTGGCGAAGGTCGATGTGGGCACGCCAAGGAAGCGCGCGGCCTCAGCGACCGTGTACAGGGGAGTGTCGAAGCGTCCGTTGCTCGTTGTGCTCATCTTCTGTGTGCTCGCCATCTGATCGTACTATCCGGCCCGGCCGGTCAAACGGGCCCGGCGTGGGGAGGGTTCTGCGTAGACTTGCCGCTGCTATGAGGCTTGCTCTGGGAGCGCGCTCGATACGAACGCCGTCTGGTGAGCAGTGGCAAGTCGGGCGCCGCTGGAGCAGTCGTCGCTTGCCGCGGTGGCGCAGAGCTCGTGTCGGGAGTGTCGGCGCGAGGGACGCAGGCGAAGCCCTGTTCACGGTGCCTGACATCGGAGGCCTCGATGATCTGGGCGTTGCTGTGCTCGCCCTGCTCGCGGTGGTTGTCGTCGCGGTCGTCGTGGTCCCGCTGCTCCTGTTCGGTATCGAGCTGATCCTGCTCGGACTGGTGGTGGCGCTCGGTATCGTCGGTCGGACGCTCCTCGGACGCCCGTGGATCGTCCAGGCAGTCCCGCTCGCGCCGGAAGCCGGGGAGCAGACGCAGAGCTGGAGAGTGGTGGGGTGGCGGCGCTCGAATCGCCTGATCGATGAAGTC
>DAHUYZ010000033.1 GCA_027306855.1 Solirubrobacterales bacterium
GAATCCCTGCTCCACCGGACGTATCCGCGCCCCCGCTCAACCCGGGGGCGCGGTGCTTACTGCATAGTCCGGGTTAGGGGCGGGGCTGGCAGGGCGCGAAGGACTGCGATGTAGGCTGCAAGCCGCATGGCAAGCCACCGCGGCACAGTCACGGCGGACAATGCGCCGTCCGCGATCGGCCCGTACAGCCATGGCGTCATCGCCGGGTCCCTGCTGTTCTGCTCGGGTCAGATCCCGCTCGATCCCGATACGGGCGAGCTCGTCGGCGCAACGGCCGCTGAGCAGGCCGCGCGCTGCCTGCTCAACCTCGACGCGGTGTGCGCCGCCGCTGGGGCGTACTTGGCGGACGCGGTACGGCTGACCATCTACATGGTCGATCTCTCCGATTTCGCAGCGGTCAACGAGGTGTACGCGTCTTTCTTCGAGGATGAGCCCCCGGCGCGCGTGACGGTCGGTGTAGCCGCGCTGCCAAAGGGCGCGATCGTGGAGATCGACGCGATCGTGGCGCTCAGTCCCGCAGCTGAGCGCGCTTGATCTTGCCGCTGGCGGTCTTGGGTAGCTCCGTGGCGAACTCGACGATCCGCGGGTACTTGTAGGGTGCCGTCTCACGCTTGACGTGCTCCTGTAGGTCGCGTGCGAGCGCGGGCGATGGCTCGTGACCGTCGCGTAGCACGACGATCGCGCGCACGACCGCCCCGCGCTCCTCGTCAGGCGCCGCCACCGCCGCGGCCTCGGCCACGGCGGGATGGGCGACGAGTGCCGACTCGACCTCGAACGGTCCGATCCGGTAGCCGGCCGAGATGATCACGTCGTCTGCACGTCCCTCGAAGCGCAGATAGCCGTCGCCGTCCCGTGTGACCCTGTCGCCCGTCCGCCACGGCCCGCTATCTCGGCGGTCCTCGATGTCCCAGCCGCCGTCAGAACGGCAGCGCACGCCCTCGCCGAGATAGCCCAAGAAGAACGTCGGCACGCTCTCCGGGTCGGCCACCAGCTCGCCGTCCTCGACGCTCAATCGCACGCTCGGCAGCGCCCGTCCCATCGATCCGAGCTTCGCCGGAACGCCGATCTCCATGCCCGTCATCTGCCCCGTCTCGGTCTGCCCATACCCGTCGCGGATGTCGAGTCCGGTCGCCTGTCTCCACGTGTTCAGCACCTCAGGATTCAGCGCCTCGCCGGCCGCCACCATGCCGCGCAAGCTGGGCAGCGGACGCAGGGTCGCGCGCTTGGCGATCACGCGGTACTCGGTCGGCGCCATGCACAGCACGGTTACGCCCTCGCGTTCGATCAGCTCCAAGCGCTCATTGGGATCGAAGCGCGCGTCGTGCAGCAGCGCCGTCGCGCCCATCAGCCACGGTGCGATGAACACGTTGCGCGCCGACTTGCTCCAGCCGCTCGTCGCGGTGCACCACACGAGATCGCCCTCGCGCGCTCCCAGCCAATGCTCGGCCTGCAGACGCTGGCCGTACAGGTATCGCACCCCGTGCACGACCGCCTTCGGCTCGCCTGAGGTGCCGCTCGTGAACGTGATCAGGGCGGGGTCGCTCTCGGCCAGATCTGCGATGACGGGGGCGGAGTCGTCATCGCTGAGGTCGACAGCGGTCGCATCCCACTCGCCGAGGAGCGTCTCATCCGGCGCCCAAAGGACCTCGCAGTCCGGCGTCGCCGCGTCCAGCTCAGTGCGGTTGCGCTCGGCGGCGACGATCACCGACGGTTGAGTGACCGCCAAGCGCAACCGTAGGTCCTTGGCGCGCAGCTGCTCGTTGCACGGCAGCGCGACCGCGCCGATCCGAAAGCAGGCCATCATGCTCAGCACCCACTCCGGCCGGTTGCCGATCAGCGTCATCACTACATCGCCACGGCCGACACCGTGATCGACGAGCGTGCGCGCCATGCCACCGGTTGCCCGCTCGATCTGAGCGAACGTCCACTCGCGTCGTGTCCCGTTGCGCGCAAGCTCAACCAGCGCCAGGCGTTCAGGCGGCTGGGTCTGAAGGACCTCTCGGGCGAAGTTCACAGCGCCGCAGTCTGTCAGGCCGATCTTGGCCGAGCCGCCGAAGCGCCCGACCAGTGCTCGCGAGTATCCTGCCGGGAGCTGAGAAGAACACCGATCCCCGACCCCTTGGAGCGCTCCAGACCATGGCCGTAGCCCCCGCCCCCTACACCGAGAAGACCGACGAGCAGAAGGCCATCACCGAGATGGTCCGGCAGTTCGCCGACGAGCAGATTCTCCCGAACGCGGAGCACTACGACCACGAGGACCTCTTCCCGGGGCCGATCGTCGAGCAGATGAAGGAGCTCGGCCTGTTCGGCGTGACGATCCCCGAGGAGTACGGGGGCATGGGCCTCGACCTGACGACCTACGCGATGATCGTCGAGGAGCTCTCGCGGGGCTGGATCTCGATCTCGGGCGTCATCAACACCCACTTCATCGGCTCGTATCTACTCATGAAGTTCGGCTCAGAGGAGCAGAAGCAGAAGTACCTGCCGCGTATGGCCACCGGCGAGATCAGGGCCGCCTTCTCGCTGTCCGAGCCCGAGCTGGGGTCTGATGTGCAGGCGATCAAGACCTCCGCCAAGAAGATCGACGACGGTAGCTACGAGATCAACGGCCAGAAGATGTGGGTTACGAACGGACTTATGTCCTCGCTCGTGTTCGTGCTTGTCAAGACCGACCCTGACGCCCAACCGCGCCATAAGGGCTTCACGTGCTTCATCGCCGAGAAGGAGGGGGGCGTCAGCGAGAACACCGGTCCCCACGCGGGCCTCAACGTGCCGCCCAAGATCAAAAAGCTCGGCTACAAGGGCGTCGAGTCGACCGAGCTCGTGTTCGACGGCTACAAGTGCCCCGCCGAGAACGTGCTCGGCGGGGAGGAGGCCGGTCTGAACAAGGGCTTCGCACAGATGATGGACGCGCTGGAGGTCGGCCGCGTCAACGTCGCCGCCCGCGGCGTCGGCATCGCTCAGCGAGCGCTCGAGCTGGCGCTGCGCTACTCGCAGGAGCGCAAGACGTTCGGCAAGCCGATCGCGGAGCACCAGGCGATTCAGTTCAAGCTCGCCGACATGGCCACACAGGTCGACGCCGCCCGCCTACTGACGCTGCGCGCCGCGCGCCTGAAGGACGCCGGCGAGCGCTCGGACCTGGAGGCAGGCATGGCCAAGCTGTTCGCCTCCGAGGCCGGCCGCTTCTGCGTGGAGGAGTGCTTCCGCATCCACGGCGGCTACGGCTACTCCAAGGAGTACGAGATCGAGCGTCTCTACCGCGATGCGCCACTGCTGCTGATCGGGGAGGGAACATCGGAGATCCAGCGCATGGTCATCGGCAAGAAGCTCCTGCAGCGGCACAAGATCTGATGGCCGAGGATGCCAAGACGCTGATCGAGACGGCGACGAGGCGCTTCGTCGAAGAAGTCCCTGCGCTTGCCCCGATCAAGATCGTCGTCGCCGTCGAGCTGCGCGGGCGCGGTGACGTCCAGCACTTCCGCCTGGCCATGCCCGAGATAGCCGTGACCAAGGGACCTGCCACAGACGGGCGCATCAACGTTGAGATGCGTCGCGAGTTCTTCAACGTGATGGCCAAGGAAGGCAAGGTTCCCGACTGGATCGAGGCCTTCACGTACGGTCAGGCCAAGGCGACCGGCCCATCGCAATTCCTGCGCCTCATCTCGAGTGTCGTCGAGAAGCAGCAGGAAAGGGAACGGACGAAGACGGCCCGCCGACGATCGTGAGCCAGACGGCGGATCTTTAGTGATAGCTGGTGATCTGCTGGGCCAAGAAGGCAAGCGAGGCCAGCAGGAAGATGCACATCACTATCAGCGAGAAGTTTTCGCTCACGCTCATACCTTATCGCCCGTCCCGGGCGCCGGCTGCGACGCGCAACGGCCCTTCTCAGCGCGTCAGCAGCGCTTCCTCGTCGTAGATCTTGATGATCTTCACAGCGCCGGCGGGCGCGGCGGCGAGGCAGAGGCCGCAGAGCACGCACTCGTCGATGTTGCCCTCCACGAGCTCGACGCCGCCGGTGTCGGCGACGGCGAAGATGTCCACCGGGCAGGCTTCGGTTAGCTTCTTCGCGAGCTCAGCGTCTGCGGTGATCGTGTCGTCGATCTCGACAGCGATGAACAGGCCGTCGTTTCTCACGCCGCGCTCCTCTCTGCGATCTTCGCCTTCACCAAGTCGGGGATCTCGTCGATTCGCTGCACGACTGGGATGCCGGCCGCTTCGAGTCTCGCGATCTTCTCGGTCGCGCTGTCCTCCTTACCCTCCACGATCGTGCCGGCGTGGCCGAAGGACATGCCCTGCATCTCCTCGTCGTCCATGAACTTGCCGGCCATGAAAGCGATGATCGGCAGGCGCGAATCGTTGTCCTTGACCCACTGCGCGAGCTGCGCCTCCATGCGGCCGCCGGGCTCCGTGTAGATGACGATCGCCTCGGTCTGCTCGTCGGCCTCGAAGAACGGCATCAGCTCGGCGTAGGTCGAGCCGATGATCGCGTCGCCGCCGATTGAAACGGCGGTGGAGACGCCGAGCCCGGCGGCTGTGAGCGTCGATGAGATCTCGGTCGTCATGCCACCGGAGCGGCTCATCACGCCGACCGAGCCCGGCTGGTAGGCGACGGCGGCGTTGCGCGCCGGGCCGCCGATGCCACCCATCTTGGCGACGCCGGGCACGATCACGCCGAGGCAGTTCGGGCCGATGATCCGCGCGCCCTTGGCGTCGGCGAGCTCGACCATCATCGCGACGTCGCGGCGCGGGATCCGCTCGGTGACGACGACGATCGTCTTGATCCCGGCGTGCAGCGCCTCGAACACCGCGTCTCGCGTGCCTGCCGGCGGAACGGTGACGACCGAACCGTCCGGAACGGCGCCGCCGTTGTGCTCGATCACCTGCTCGACGGTGTCGAAGACAGGCACGCCGTGGACCTCGCGGCCCTTGCGGCCGGGGGTCACGCCCCCGACGATCTTCGACCCGTAGTCGAGACACTCGCGCGTCAGGTTGACCGCCTCGCGCCCGGTGATCCCCTGGATGATGAACGTCGTGTTCTGGTCGATCAGGATCGACATCGCTAAGCCGCTGCCTTTTCGATCTTGGCAACCGCCCGGCCGGCGGCCTCCCACAGCGACACCGACCGGTCGCAGTACTCGATCCCGTAGGAGTCGAGGATCTTGAAGCCCTCCTCCTCCCAGGCGCCGGGGATCCTGAAGATCGCGATCGTCTCGCCTGGGTCCTTGCCGAGCTCCAAGCAGGCCTTGATCACGCCGCGCGCGACGATGTCGACGCGCGTGTTGGAGACGATCGACATCATCACCGCGATCTTCTCGACGCCCTCTAACCGCAGGACCTGCTTGGCCAGACCGCAGGCCTTCGCGACGGACGGGTTGCCGCCGATCTCGGAATAGTTGGCGGGCTTGCCGCCCTGCTGGCGCACCGCGTCGGTCAGCGTCAGCGAGCCGCCGCCCGCTCCGATCACGAGGCCGATGTTGCCGGTGAAGCCCGTGTCCTTGCCCTGGATCACGCCGCGGTGGTCGGCCGCGTCGATCGCCTTCACGGCCTCCTCGAACGCGGTCGGGGTGTGGCCCTCGCGCGTTCCCTCCTGCGCGCCGATTCCGAGCGCTCCCAGCAGCGCCTTCTGTCGCGGCATGCCCTCGTTCTCCATCTCCATGTGAGCGTCGAGCGCGACGAACGAGCCGTCCTTGAGCTCCGCGAGCGGGTTGATCTCGGCGAGCGTCATGTCATTTTCGAGGAACAGCCGGGCGAGGCGGGCGAGCACCGGGGTGGCGCGCTGCAGCGCCCTTCCGGTCACGCCCGCCGCGGCGATCACCTGCTTGGCCTGGAAGTCGGAGAACGGCTCGAGCGTCGAGAAGTGGCCGCGACCGACATGGTCGGGGTGCTCCTCGGCGACCTGCTCGATGTCGATGCCGCCCATATCGCTGAACAGCATCAGCGGCTTCTTGGCGGTCCCGTCCCAGACGACGCCCGCGTAGTACTCCTGCTCGACCTGCGCCTTCGGATCCACGAGCACGCCGCGCGGCATATGCCCGTTGATCTCCAGAGCCAGGATGTCCTTGGCGTGCGCCTGCGCCTCCTCAGGGGTGTCGGCGAACTTGACGCCGCCCGCCTTCATGCGCCCGCCCGTGAGGACCTGGGACTTGATGACGGTGGGGCCGCCGATCCGCTGCGCGATCTCCTTGGCCTCGGTGGCGTCGGTTGTAAAGCCGTAGTCGGTGACCGGTATGCCTGCGCGCTTGACGATCTCACGCGCCTCGTACTCGAAGAATCTCATGCGGCGCGGAAGCCTATACGGACGCGCCGGCAGGCGCGGGCGAGGCGTCGCCGGAAACGAGCCCGTACAGCTCTGCCAGCTCCGGGTCCTTGCGGGCGAGCATCTCGGCGAGTTTGACCATCACCTGGCATTGCTTCCAGGTGGCGTCGTCCTGCATCTTGCCGTCGATCATGTGCACGCCTTTGCCGTCCGGGATCGCTTCGATCACCTTCTTGGCGAAGGCGACCTCCTCCGGCTCGGGGGAGAACACTTTCTTCGCGATCCCGATCTGCACCGGATGCAGTGACCAGGCGCCGACGCAGCCGAGCAGGAAGGCGGCGCGGAACTGTGTCTCGCAGCCCTCGACGTCCTTGATGTCGCCGTATGGCCCATAGAAGGGGAGCGCGCCCACCGCCGTGCACGCGTCCACCATCCTCGCGATCGAGTAGTGCCACGGGTCCTGCTGATAGCTGGGGCGCGGAAGGTCCTCGTTCTCTGGGTCGGGGTCCGCGATCGTCCGGTAGCCGGGATGGCCGCCGCCGACGCGCGTCGTCTTCATACGCCTGGACGCCGCCAGGTCGGCCGGGCCAAAGCTCATGCCCTGGATGCGCGGGCTCGCCGCCGCGATCTCCTCGAGGTTTGCCACGCCCAGCGCCGTCTCCAGGATCGCGTGCACCAAGATCGGGCGCTCCAACCCCGCCTTGGCCTCTAGCTGCGCCAGCAGCCTGTCCACGTAGTGGATGTCCCATGCGCCCTCCACCTTCGGGATCATCACGACCTCGATCTTGTCCCCGATCTCCGTCACGACCTCGGTCAGGTCGTCGAGCACCCACGGCGACTCCAGCGCGTTTACCCGCGTCCACAGGGCAGTGTCCCCGAGGTCCATTTCCTTGCCGACCCTGATGAGGCCCTCACGAGCCGCCTCCTTGCGGTCGACCGGCACCGCGTCCTCCAGGTTGCCGAGCAGGATGTCGACCGTCGGTGCGATGTCCGGCACCTTCGCGACCATCTTCTCGTTCGAGAAGTCCAGGAAATGGATCATCCGCGACGGCTTGAACGGGATCTCGCTTGCCGGCTGGGGCGCGCCGATTGCGAGGGGGTGCTCGAATGCTCGGGGGTTGCGCAAGGCTCGTCTCCTGATCGTCGGCGCGGTCTGCGCGCCTAATGGTCGTCTGCACCTGAACGCTATCGCCTCACTGGCTAGAGTTCCGCGCGACCCCGACACAGGAGACCCGATCCGCGAGATGAGCGACACACCGACCGTCGAGACCACCCAGTCCGCCCGTGAGGCCTCGGGCGCCCACCCCTACGGCCGCTACCTCGAGGAGTTCGAGGTCGGCGCCGTCTACAAGCACTGGCCCGCCAAGACGGTCACCGAGGCCGACGACCATCTGTTCTGCCTGATCACGATGAACCATCACCCGCTTCACATCAACGACGTGTACGCGGCCGGCTCCCAACAGAAACGCAACGTCGTCGTCGGTCCACTCGTCTATTCGCTGGCGCTCGGAATGTCCGTTTCCGACGTCTCCGGCAAGGCGATCGCCAACCTCGCCACCGAGGAGCTCTCGCACCCCGCGCCCGTCTTCCACGGCGACACGCTCTTCTGCGAGTCCGAGGTGCTTGAGAAGCGCGAGTCCAAATCGAAGCCCGACCGCGGCACCGTCAAGGTCCATACCCGCGTCTACAACCAGGACGGCGTGCTCGTCGCCGAGTTCAAGCGGCTCGTGCTCGTCCCGCGCCGCGAGCCCGGCGCCGCGGGCGCCGAGGGGAACGTCGAGTAGGCTGCCGTCATGAATACAACCGCCGCTACGTCTGCCCAAACGAAGCACGAGAGCCTCCTCGCGTGGGTCGAGGAGGTCGCCGCCCTCACCGAGCCCCAGTCGATCCACTGGTGCGACGGCTCTGCGCAAGAGTACGACCGCCTCTGCCAGACCCTCGTCGACGCCGGGACCTTCAAGCGGCTCTCCGATGCCAAGCGCCCGGGCTCCTATCTTGGCCTCTCCGACCCTGGCGACGTCGCGCGCGTCGAGGACCGCACGTTCATCTGCTCGCCGCACGAGGTCGAAGCGGGACCGACCAACAACTGGCGCGAGCCCGGCGAGATGAAGGAAGCGCTCACCGAGCTGTTCGCGGGCTCGATGCGCGGCCGCACGATGTATGTGGTCCCGTTCTGCATGGGGCCGCTCGGCAGCAGCATCTCCCAGCTCGGCGTGGAGATCACCGACTCGCCGTACGTGGTGGTGTCGATGCGGATCATGACCCGGATGGGGACGGAGGCGCTGCGGGAGATCGAGCGGCGCGGGTCGTTCGTGAAGGCGGTCCACTCGGTAGGGGCACCTCTGGCTGATGGTCAGGCCGACGTGCCGTGGCCGTGCAACGCCGAGAACAAGTACATCGTCCACTTCCCGACGACTCGCGAGATCTGGTCCTACGGCTCGGGCTACGGCGGCAACGCGCTACTCGGCAAGAAGTGTCTCGCCCTGCGTATCGCTTCCGTGATGGCGCGCGACGAGGGCTGGATGGCCGAGCACATGCTGATCCTCAAGCTCACCTCGCCCGAGAAGGACGTCAAGTACATCGCCGCCGCGTTCCCGTCGGCGTGTGGCAAGACCAACCTCGCGATGCTCATCCCAACGCTGCCCGGCTGGGAGGTCGAGACGATCGGCGATGACATCGCCTGGATGAAGTTCGGAGAGGACGGACGCCTGTATGCGATCAACCCGGAGGCCGGCTTCTTCGGCGTCGCCCCAGGAACGGGGGAGAGCACGAACCCCAACGCGATCCGCACGATCGAGCGCGACACGATCTTCACGAACTGTGCGCTCACCGACGACGGCGACGTGTGGTGGGAGGGGCTCACCGACGATCAGCCCGCGCACCTGATCGACTGGCAAGGCAAAGACTGGACGCCCGCCTCGGATAAGCCGGCGGCGCACCCCAACGCGCGCTTCACCGTCTCTGCCGCCCAGGACCCCGCGATCGCCGCCGAGTGGGAGGACCCGGCCGGTGTGCCGATCTCGGCCTTCCTGTTCGGGGGCCGCCGCTCTACGGTCGTGCCGCTTGTGACGGAGGCGTTCGACTGGGAGCACGGCGTGTTCCTCGGCGCGACGATGGGCTCGGAGAAGACCGCGGCTGCCGCCGGAACCGTCGGCGAGCTGCGCTTCGACCCGTTTGCGATGTTGCCCTTCTGCGGCTACAACATGGCCGACTACTTTGGCCACTGGCTGAAGATCGGCCGCGAGGGCGACGCGTCGAAGCTGCCGAAGATCTTCTACGTCAACTGGTTCCGCAAGGACGCGGACGGCAAATTCTTGTGGCCCGGCTACGGCGAGAACTCGCGCGTGCTCGCGTGGGTGTTCGCGCGCTGCGCCGGCCATGGCGAAGCCGTGCAGACGCCGATCGGCCTGATGCCGCCGGTAGGCCCCGAAGGTATCGACACGAGCGGCCTGTCGATCTCAGAGGACGCCATCGCCGAGCTGATGCGAGTCGACGTGGCCGAGTGGAAGGAGCAGCTGCCACACTTCCACGAGCACCTCGGCAAGTTCGACCGTCTGCCGCGCGAGCTCCACGAGCAGCTGATCGCGCTCGAGCAGCGACTGTCGGAGCAATAGCAGCCGGCTATTCGTGCGCGCCGTGGGCTTCGCCCGCGGAGGCGGGCGGGCGGGACTCCTCGGCGAGCGAAGTGATCGTCAACTCGCCTCTCGCCGCGGACTCGAGCACCTCGGTCGCCTCCTCGCTGGAGCGCGCATACAGCTCGACGAGCAGGTGCACGACGATGCGCTGATCGTCCTCGTGCTTATGAAAGCGCACGTGGGTAAAGAACTCCCTGACCCCATACTCGCCGAACGCCGCATACGAGAGCGCGTCCCCGGCCTCGGGGCCCGAGCAGCTCTCGACATCGTCGGCGTCAACCGTCACGGTGCACGACGCGACCCAGGGGGTGCCGGCGATCATCCGTTCCCAGCGGTCCTCGATCGGCTCGACGCGCCCGTTCGCGAAGCCGAGGTGCGGCTGGTCGTGCATGCAGTCCAGGCACTGCACGACAGCCTCCTGCAGCTCGTCCACCACTTCAGCGCGCTCGCCCGTGTCGGCGTCGATCTTGTGGATCCCCTCGTAGTGGACCTGGACCTCGAGGTTCTGCGACCAGCAGCGATAGCAGCGCAGCCAAGCCCTCGCCGTCGTCTCTGGGGCGGGTCCCTCCATGAGGGTCATTGTATGCCGCTGCGTCGTGCTCCAGCGGCAAGCAGGACGGGGCGCCTCAGGCGCCCCGTCCTTGCCCCGGCCTCGAACCGGTTGGGGCTACGCGCCGGCCTATTTCTTCTTGCCTTTGCCCTTGCCCTTGTGGTGCTTCTTGCGCTTGAGGTGAACCTTGACGCTCGTCGCCTGCACGAGGTGCACCGTCGTGCCCTTGGGCGTGAACGTGAGCGTCACCTTGACGTTCAGCGTCTTGCCTTTCTTGAGCGCCGCGAGAGCCTTGCCAGACGGCTTGATGCGGAGCCTGTATTTGCCGGCGGCGGGAATCGTGACCACGATGCGCCCGTACTGAGCCGGACCGTTGCTCACGCACTTGCCGCGCTTCTTGACGAAGCCCTTCTTGCATTTCTTGCTTTTGCCTTTGCGCTTCTTCTTGGCCGCTTCCGCCAGTGCCCCGCCGCCGAGCCTCGCGAACGCGGCGCCGTCGAAGCGCGCCAGTTCGGCGCCTTTCACGACTTGGCCTTCGTATTCGGCTTCACCGGCTTCGGGGAATTCGAATTCGCCTTCGATTTCGCCGGTTTGGGCGAAGACGAAGTGGTGCTTTTCGACGGGCGGTTTCGGCGGTGGGGGCGGAGGTGGTGGCGGTGGCGCCGCCACCACCGTCAGAACCTCGGCGCCGCACGGACTGACGGCGTGGGCCAGCGTTCCGTTGCCGGAGTAGCTGGCCTGGAAGTAGTACGTCCCCACCGGTAGCGTCAGGGAATTGGACGGCGGTCCCGATCCGGTCGTGGAGCCTCCGCCCGCGCCCTGCACCTGCCCGAACAGGCTCGAGCACGCCGACGTCGAATACACGGCGTACGTCAGGCGCCCGCTGACCGGCTGGCCGCCCGGCGAGGTGACGGTGGCCGTGTCGGTGACCGGCGTGCCGGCGGGCACCGTGATGCTGGTCCCCGTCTTGCCACCGCCCGAGAGCGTCGTGGCGATCGTCGGCTTGGGCAGTTCGGGCGGCGTGCCGAACGTCATCGTCTCGTCGCCGCACGCGCTCTGGTTGCTCGAGTTTTCGGAAGGTTTGTTGCTTTTGTACGTCGCCTGCCAGTAGTAGGTGGCATTGGTTGGGAGTGCGAACACCTTGCCGACCTGGGTGGAGGGTTCCGCCTGGCCAAGCGCCACGTTCTTTTTGCCCGCTTCCGCTACCAGCGTTTTGCACGTCGGGTCGGAGTAGACGTTGTAGACGACTTCGCCTTCGGCCGAAGCGGCGTTTGGCCCCATGATCGTGGCCGTGTCGGTCACGTCGACCGGAGCCGGAAACGAGACGTTTGCCCCGGGAACGAATTCCGTGCCGCCTTCGGTCGTGTCCAGGCTCGTCGAGATCGTGTCGTTGACTTCGCCCGCGACGATCGACACTCCCGGTGGGGGCGCCTCCAGCGAGACGAACGTGTACTGGCCCGGCTGCAACGGCGTCGTGAAGTCGACCGTTCCACTGTCGGATGTCCCCGGGTCGGGCGTCAGGACCGTGTTGGGCCCGAAGTAGTCAAAGGGGTCTTCGTTGTTGCCCGGCGGTCCGAACGGGCAGCCTTCCACGGTGGGCCCGGCCTTCGGCACGCACAGGCCGTCGTTGTCAAAGCCGAACACATTGTCACCGGACCCCGCCACGCCGATGTGGATGCTGCCGATCGGGCCGGCCGAGTCGTTCTGGATGGCGACCGTCACGTCGTCTTCGCCGTCGAAGAACGGCTGGGACGCGTCCTTGAGGATGTGCGGCGCCACGGCTGGATTGGTGTCAATCACGTCGATCAGGTATTGACAGGTCGTGTCCATTCCGATCGCTGGGCACTGGAAGAACGGCGGCGCCGTCGGCCCCGGCGGCGGCCCCTGGGCCGAGCCAGAAGCTCCCGCCGTGGACGCCGCCGGCCCCAGCCCGACCGCGAGAAGCGCTGCCGACGCCCCCAGCAGCGCATGGATCCTGCCTGCGAGGGCCCTGCGGGCCCGAACACCGCCTCGTAGATGCACCTGACGCCTCCTCAGTGCTGTTTGTGGTGCTGCTCCTCCGAGCGGTGATGCTAACCGGGTTGGCGCCGGATGGCAACCCGGCCGCAACGATGTCGGCTCAGTGCCTGAGCATCACGTACACGAGCCCGATCGCGAACCCGATCTGCCCGAAGGCGAGCGCCGTGCCGAGGTTGACGGCACCGAGTGCGCCGGCCAGGGCGCTGGCGAGCACGAATGCGCCGAGCATGGTCGCGAGATCACGCGCCAGGCTCAACGCTCCCCATCCTCTCGGTCTTCTTCTCGATCTTTCGCTCCAGCTCGGCCACCAACGCCTGGGAGTCGAGCCCGGGATCCTGCTGGTCGAGCAGACGTTGCGCCTCGCGACGGCCCCCCAGCGAGCGCAGTCCCCGCTCGCCGTGCTCGCTCGTGAACTCGAGCAGCGCGCTTGCGCGTCGCGTCCTCAATCGTGTCTGGGCGATGTCGAGGCTCGCGCGATGATCGTCCAGCGCCCTCGCCAACTCGTCGATGCCCTCGACGGGCGGCAGGGATGAGACGGCGATCACGCGTGTTGCAGCTGGACCGCTCGCGCCCAGCGAGCGCAGCGCCGCGCTCAAATCGCGTCTTGTGCGAAGCGCGATCTGTCCCAGGTCGGCCTTCGTTACGACGAGCGCGTCTGGAGTTTCCATGATCCCCGCCTTCAAGAACTGCAACACGTCGCCGCTGCCGGGCTGCACGACCACCGCGACCGTGTCGGCAACGTCAGCGACCTCTGTCTCAGCCTGGCCCACGCCGACCGTCTCGATAACGACGATGTCGAACGCCGCCGCGAGCGCCTGTACGGCCGACCTCGTGCCGGGCGCCAGACCGCCGAGGCGTTCCCCCGCCGCCGTGGACCTGATCAGCACCCCCGTGTCGGAAGGGTCGAAGTCGATGCGGGCCCGGTCGCCCAGCAACGACCCGCCGGAGTGCTTGGAGCTTGGATCGACCGCGAGCATCGCAACCGTTCGCCCGCCCTTCGTTGCGCGTCCGTTTCCAGCCGCGGTCTGTGGCTCGGAGGCATTCTTCTCGGCGCCGCCCACTCGCCAGTAGTCGAGCAGAGCAGACAGCAGCGTCGACTTGCCGGCACCCGGCGGCCCTGTGACACCGACGATATGCCCTGGCGCCTCATGGCCAAGCACGGCCGGTGAGACCTCGTGCAGCAACGCCTTCGCCTGCTCGCGGTCGGAAGGCGCGCGGCTCTCCAGCAGGTTCAAGGCGGCGGGCGCAGCGCTCAGGTCGTGCTCGCGCAGGCGCTTTCCGAGCGCGGCTCCGTCCGGTCCGCTCACGCGGCGCTCGGCACGCCGTGGCGCTGGCGGACGATCTCGAGGATGTCGCTCATGATCTTCGTGATCTCGAAATCCTTGGGCGTGTAGACCGCCGCGACGCCAGCCTTCTTCAGAGGCTCGACATCTTGCTCGGGGATGATTCCGCCGACGACGACAGGCACGTCGACGCCAGCCTCGTGCAGCGCCTCGATGACCGCGGGAATCAGCTCGCGGTGGGAGCCCGAGAGGATGGAAAGCCCGATCACGTGCACGCCCTCCTGCAGGGCGGAGGCGGCGATCTGCGCCGGCGTCAGGCGAATACCTTCATAGACGACATCCATGCCCACATCGCGCGCACGTACCGCGATCTGCTCCGCTCCGTTTGAATGGCCGTCGAGCCCGGGCTTGCCGACGAGGATCTTTGGCCTGCGCCCAAGCGTCTCCTGCAAGCTCGCCACCTGCTCGCGCAGCCCTGCCAGCTCGTGGTCGGCCGGAGCAGCGCTCGCCTCGCCGACGCCGGTGGGGGCTCGGTAGCTGCCGAACACCTCTCGCAGGGTACGCGCCCACTCGCCCGTCGTAGCCCCCGCCCTGGCTGCCGCGATCGTCGGGACCATCAGGTTCTCCTTCGAGTCCTCCTCGCGTGCGACTCGGGCGAGCTCGGCGAGGGCAGCGTCGACGGTCTGTTGGTCTCGATCCGCGCGCCACGCACGCACTTCCTCGATCTGGTGCGCTTCCACGGCGGGGTCGACGACCAGGATGCCACCCTCGCCGTCTGCGGTCAGTGGCGAGGACTCCGTCTCGATGAAGCGGTTCTGCCCGACCACGACTTGCTCGCCCGCCTCGATCCGGCTGATGCGCTGCCTGTGCGAGTCGACCAGCGCCGCCTTCATGTAGGGGACGGCCTCGACCGCGCCGCCATGCTCGGCGACGACGGCCATCTCGGCGCGAGCTCCCTCGATCAGCTCCTGCACGAGCCCGTCCATGACCTTCGAGCCCTCGAAGATGTCGGGATACTCGAGCAGGTCGGTCTCGTATGCGAGCACCTGCTGGATGCGCAGCGACCACTGCTGGTCCCAGGGCCGCGGCAGCCCGAGCGCCTCGTTCCAGGCAGGCAGCTGGATAGCCCTGGCACGCGCGCTTCGGCCGAGCGTCACCGCCAAAGCCTCCAGGACGATCCGCTGGACATTGTTCTCCGGCTGGGCCTCTGTCAGGCCGAGCGAGTTGACCTGCACGCCGTAGCGGAAGCGCAGATGACGGGGATCCTCCACGCCGTAGCGCTCGCGCCCCAGCTCCTCCCAGAGGATGCCCATGGCGCGCAGCTTGGCGTGCTCCTCGATGAAGCGCACGCCCGCGTTGACGAAGAACGAGATACGCCCGAACACCTCGCCCATGAGCTTCTCGCCACGCCCGTCGTTGGCGCCGCCGATCCGCTCGCGCACAGCATCGAGGACGGCGACCGCGTTGCTCATCGAGTAGGCGATCTCCTGGACCGGGGTCGCGCCCGCCTCCTGTAGGTGGTAGGAGCAGACGTTGATCGGGTTCCACTTCGGGACGTGCTGGACCGTGTAGGCGATCATGTCCGCGATCAATCGCATCGAGGGCGCCGGCGGGAACGCGTATGTGCCGCGCGCGAGGAACTCCTTGATGATGTCGTTCTGGGTCGTGCCCTGAAGCCGTTCCTGGGGAACGCCCTGCTCCTCGGCGGCGACGATATAGAGCGCGAGCAGCCATGCGGCGGTGGCGTTGATCGTCATAGACGTATTCATCTCGCCGAGTGGGATGCCCTCCATCAGCGCTTCCATGTCGCCGCGATGCGACACGGGGACGCCGACCTTGCCGACCTCGCCGCGGGCGAGCTCATCGTCGGGGTCGTGGCCCGTCTGAGTGGGAAGATCGAACGCGACCGACAGGCCCGTCTGGCCCTTCGCGAGGTTGCGTCTGTACAGCTCGTTCGACGCCTTCGCCGTCGAGTGGCCGGCGTAGGTGCGCATCATCCATGGACGGTCGCGCTCTGTGAGACGCGGGGAGTGCTGGTCGCCGCTCATGATGTCGATTGTACGTTGGCGGTCTATCCTGGCGCGGTATGACAGAGACGGTTGAGTTGCCGCGCACGGGCGGCCCCGGCACAGGCATGGACGACTCGTGGCGCGTGATCGTGCGCAACGACGACCACAACACGTTCGACCACGTCGCGCGCACCCTCGCGCGCTACATCCCCGGTGTGACGCTGCAGCGAGGGCACGAGATCGCAAATCAGATCCACAGCTCCGGCCAGGCGATCGTCTACAGCGGCCACCAAGAGGCCGCCGAGCACTACTGGGAGCTGCTCAAGGGCGCGGGGTTGACGATGGCCCCATTAGAGCGCTGCTGAGCGAGCTCTCCGCCAGTCGTCCGCTCCCACCATCCGTAGAGCACCGGCACCTGATACCAGCTGGAGTAGCGCGTCCTGAAGTCGGTCATCTCGGGGCCGTCCCAGTAGCGCTCCCAGTCGATGTGCTCATCGAAGTGAGCGAACTGCTGGAAGCGGTAGCGGTCGTCATTCGAGCGGTAGACCGCGAATGACGTGGCGCCGTAGCGGAGCGCCACGGGCGCGATCTCGTTCAACGCCGTCTCGAACGCATTCGCTCGCAGACCCGTCGCGTACCAGGGGATGATCACCGTTCCTGCCATCTCAGCCTCCTACCTCCGCGTGTATTGCTCCGGGGCCGTCTGCTGTCTTTCCTTCGCCCTCCGACTCGGCGCCGACGAGGATCGAGATCTTGCCGAGGTGCTTGTTTTCGAGCATCAGCTGATGAGCTTCTGCGACTCCCTCGAAGCCGAGTGTGCGCCACAGGACGGGCCGGATCTGCCCTGACTCGATCAGCTCGTTGGCCTTCATGCACTCGTACGCGTTCGCGAAGTGCGAGCCGAGGATCTCCTTCTGCTTCATCCACAGGTAGCGCACGTCGAAGTCGAGGTGAAAGCCGGTCGTGCCTGCGCAGATGACGACCTTGCCGAACGGCTTGACCGTGAACACCGATGTTGGGAAGGTGGCCTGGCCGACGTGCTCGAAGACGATGTCGGGCGCGTCGCCGAGGATCTGCTTGACGCGCTTTGCGAACTCGCGCGATGCCAGGAAGCGCGCCTTCTCCTCATCGGGACTCTCGCCGCCCTTGCGCATCATCCCCGCGAACTCGGCGCGGTCGATGTAGTCGACGGCGCCAAGGCGCTTCACCAGCTCGCCCTTCTCCGCGGAGGAGACGACGCCGACGCAGTGCGCGCCGGCTGCGGCGCAGAGCTGGGTGGCGAACACTCCCAGGCCACCGGCCGCGCCCCAGATCAGGACCTTGTGGCCGGCCTGCAGGTTGCAGCGGGTGATGAGCATGCGGTAGGCGGTGAAGTAGACGAGCCCGTAGGAGGCCGCCTCCTCCCAGTTCAGCGCGTGCGGCTTGGGGAGCAGCTGCTGAGCCTGCACCTTCGTGAACTGCGCGAACGACCCCCAGGTCGTCTCGTATCCCCAGATCTTCTGCGAAGGAGCGGCCATCGGGTCGAGGCCATGCACCTCGGGGTCCTCGTAGGAGGCCTGGTTGCAGTGCACGACGACCTCGTCGCCCGGCTTCCAGCGGGTCACGCCCGCGCCGACCTTCCATACGATTCCCGACGCGTCGGACCCGCCGATATGGTGCCCGTACTCGGGATGATCGCCGTACTTCATGACCGACACCGGCTTGCCGAGCGCCGCCCACACGTTGTTGTAGTTCACGCCGGCCGCCATCACGCGCACGATCACCTCGAACGCGCCCGGCTCCGGGACCTCGATCTCCTCCACCTGAAAGGCGTCCTTCGGTTCCCCTTGACGCTCCTCACGGATGACCCATGCGGCCATCGTTGCGGGCAGCTCGCCCGGCTCGACGTCCACCTTTGATATCTGCTGAAGATCGATTGCCACTGTGCGCCGGGACCTCGTGTGTCGGGGACGGGAAACGGCCGCCATCCTATCCTTCGCGGGCCGATGCGGCGTGGTCGCTCGTTGGGAGGGAAGGCGCCGGCGCCTTCAACCGAACGGCAGCTCGACGAGGGTGGCGCAGGCCTCGCTCCCGGCGACGGCGAGCGTGGCGGGCGGCTGTGCGGCGACCCGTACGAGCGCGAGGCCGATCGGGCCGAACGTGGGGGAGAGGATCGAACTCGTGAGCGTGCCGACGACGCGATCGCCCAGAAGCAGCTCGGCGCCGGCGGGCACAGGCTCAGATAGGCGCAGCCCGCGCAAGACCCGGTTGGGTTTGCCCTTGTAGAAGAGGCGCGCGACGGTCTCCTGGCCGACATAGCAGCCCTTCGTGAAGCTGACGGCGCGCTCATTGAGGCCCGCCTCCTGGGGGATCGTGCTCTCGTCGAGGTCGATGCCGTAGCGTGGCGTGCCTCGCTCTACTCGAACGATCTCGGCTACCTCATCGCTGATGGGTACGGCGCCAGTCTTTGCAAGCACATCCATTACGCCCGTCGTTGCCGCAGCGTCGCATAGCACGTCGATGCCGACGTCGGTCGCGATCATGCGGACCGCGCCCATCTGCGCATGTTCGTGCTCGTGGGTGGGCAGGGGGTTGCGAGCATGAAATGCACCTTCCGCTATCGCCCGGGATGCGGGGCCGATTAGCGACACCAGGCCGGTCTCGAGTGTGCGTTTGTGCAACTCGACGTCATAGCCGACCTTGAAGCGCCTGATCATGTCGAACAGCGCTTGCAACGCCACGCGCTCGGTGTCAAGCAGCAGTTCGTCGTCAGTCGCGAGTATGCGCAGGTCGCCGAGCATCTTGCCCTTGTGGGTCAGGAACGCGGCGTAGCGACCCTCGCCCGGCTGCAGGTCGGCCAGCTCGTTCGTGACCTGGCCGTTAAGGAACTCGACGGCGTCGGGGCCCGTCAAAGCGAGCTTTCCGCGCTCGGAGCGGTCGAGCAGCGCGCATCCCTGCGTCAGGGCGCGGTACTCGTCAGGGAGCGTCGCTGTGCCGCTGGCTGCCATGTGGTCGAGGATAGGACCCGCCGAGCCGTCGCGCTAGGCTTCACGGCCGTGGGCCTCGCCGACGATTTCCAGCGTATCCTCGACTCGCTGCCAGACGACTGGACCGATCTAGAGCTCGACCTGTGCATCGCCGATGAGTCGCGCTACATCGACGCGTCCGTCTATCTCGTCACGTGCAACGCGCAGCCGTACTCAAAGCACGACTGGCACTGGCGCCTGATCGTCGCCCACCGTTTTGGCCACGCGGCGTCCGCGCCCACGGTTCGGGGGGCGCTGCGGTTGCTCGACGACTCAGGCATAGAGGGCGAGCTCGCGCTACGCGAGGCGCGCTGTGGACGCGTCGAGACTGTTCAGATGTGGGGTCGTCCCCAGTCGGTGCGCGAAGAGTTCGCGCGCATGCGGGCACAGTAGCGCTTCACGTGGCTCGAGTCCTCGCGCTAATCCCCGACCTGCTGTTCGGCTCACGCGTTCAGGCCGAACTCCAAGCGGCTGGTCACACGGTGGCGCTCGTCGGCGACGCTGCCGCCACACGCGACGCGCTGGCGGGCGCGAATGTGCTGGTTGTCGATCTCACCGCTGAACTCGAGGCCAGTACGAGCCTCGTCGAATCGCTTGCCGCGCAGAGCCTGCTTGACGGCGTGCGCACACTCGGCTTCTACTCCCATGTCGATGCGCAGGCGCGCCGGCTCGCGCAGGTCGCCGGCTTCGATCTCGTCGTCCCTCGTTCACGCATGGCCCGCGAAGGACCCGCGCTCGTGGAAGGGCTCATCGAAGACCGCTGACCGGCGTCAGCTTGCGGGCAGCGCGTCGCCGGCGGCAGTCTCAACGCCGGTCGCGCTGAGAGGGTGCAGTGGCACGAGCGCTCCGTTCGGGACGCGCTCGGCGCGCGGCTCCCAGTGGCCGGCCCTGTAGGAGAGGGCGGCGCGTATGACCATCCCGTGGCAGACGACCAGAGCGGGCAGGGCGCCCTGTTCGACGTCGGTGAGCGCGGCGGCGACGCGCTGCTCCTGGTTTTCGAACGACTCGCCACCGGGGAACGCAAAGCGCGGGTCGCCGGCCGCGAATGCGGCGAAACGCTCGGGATCTTCCGCTTGGACGTCGGCGAACAGCCGGTCGGTCCAGTCGCCGGCATCCGTCTCCATCAGGCGTGGCTCCTCGAGGGGGTCGAGGCCGAGCGTGCGCGCGACGACCTCGGCCGTTTCTCGCGCCCGCCGCAAGGGGCTGCACCAGAGCGCGGCAAAGCCGTGTTCGCGCGCTCGCTGCGCCAGCTCATGTGCCTGCTCAAAGCCGGTCTCGTCCAGCGGTACGGGCAGGTGTCCCTGGAAGCGGCGCTCCAGGTTATAGGCGGTCTGGCCATGTCTAGCCAGATAGACGCGAGCGATGGTCATGCGCTCATATTGTGACGGGCCAGGCGTCGCCATGGACCCCGCCGGATATTGCGGCGGGGTCCTATTGCCGGGTAGGCGTGATGAGGCGGCCGGTCAGGTGCCTTGCTCAGCGCGCAGCGGGCTCTGCGGGTGGCGCGCCCGGCTTGCGCAAGTACAGGAACGCGTACAAGCCGGCGGCTACTACTCCGCCGAGGAACGGTCCCGCATACCAGACCCAGCCGTTGGCCCAGTGATCGCCCACGAGTTGCGGACCGAACGCACGCGATGGGTTCATCGCGGCGCCGGTGAACGGTCCGCCGAAAAGCACGTCGATCGCAATGGTCAGGCCGATTGCCAGCCCAGCGACGACGCTGAACTGGTTGCGCGCGTCAACGGCCGCGCCGAAGATGACGAACACGAGGAAGAACGTCAGGATCGCCTCGAGAAGAAAGCCGGAGGTCGCATCGACGCCGTGGCCGAGGGCCGGTACGCCGAGCTTGACGGCTTCGGTCGTCGCGCGCGGCAAGAGCTCCTTGACGAGCAATGCGGCGAGCGCGGCGCCGCCGAACTGCGCGATCCAATAGACGGGGGCGAGCGCGGGTTTGATCTTGCGCGCGATCAAGAACCCGAGCGTCACGGCTGGGTTGAAGTGCCCGCCGGAGATGTGCCCCAACGCGCAGACCATCACGCCGATGGCAAGTCCGTTGGCGATCGCCACGCCGATCAGCGAGGGATCGGATATGGCGCCGGCCGCCGCGGCGGCCCCCGCGCCGATGAAGGTGAGGGTGAAGGCGCCGACCATCTCGGCCACGGCGCGACGCAAGGTGTCTTCGGACATGGGCGAAACCTATGAGGCGGGTCGGACGGACATACACTGAGGCGATGCGCCGCCGGGTCACGTTCTCGCGCAACCTGACGCTCTCGCTCTCACGCACCTGCCGCTGCTACTGCAAGTACTGCGCGTTCGCAACCCACAGGGCGCATCTCTACTCGCCAGAGGAGGTGCTGGCGATCCTCGACGGGGCGGCGCGCAGGCAGGTCAAGGAGCTGCTCGTGCTCACGGGCGAGCGCCCGGAGGTCAACCCGACTGTGCGCGAGCGTCTGGCCTCCTACGGCCACGAGGACTTCACCGCGTATGTGGTGTGGACGTGCGAGCGGGCACTGGAGCGCGGCCTGCTGCCGCACACCAACCTCGGCGTGCTCTCGCGCGAGGACCTGGCGCGCCTGCGCGAGGTGACGGCCTCGCAGGGCCTGATGCTCGAGTCGATCTCAGAGCGCCTGATGGACACCGTTCACGCCGGCTCGCCGACCAAGCACCCCGCGCGTCGGCTGGAGACGATCGGGATGGCGGGAGAGCTGAAGATCCCGTTCACGAGCGGCATCCTCGTCGGGATCGGGGAGACAGTCGAGGAGCGGATCGCCTCGCTGCAGGCCCTCGCCGAGCTGCACGCCGAGCACGGCCACATCCAGGAGGTGATCCTCCAGAACTTCGTGCCCCACCAGAGCTACTACGGGCAGGAGCCCGCCGAGATCGCCGATGCCGCCGCTCGCGAATACTGGCGTACCGGCGTAGCCGATGGTCGTCCCCAGCTACCGCTGCCGGCGTGGGCGGCCGAAGGCGCGGGACCGGTCTCGATCGAGGACATGAAGCTGCTGATCGGCGAGGCGCGCCGGCTCATGCCGGATGTGGGCATTCAGATCCCGCCCAATCTCGCGGATTGGTGGAGCGAGCTCGTCGCGGCCGGCGCGACCGATCTCGGGGGGTTGTCGGCCAACGGGGATCACATATCCCCTGAGCATCCGTTCCCCTCGCCCCATCAGGTCCGCAAGCGCCTGCAGGCGGATGGGCTCGCGCTGACCGAGCGATTGTGCGTCTACCCGAAGTACATCGAGCCCGACTGGCTCGCGCCGGGAGTGCTCGACACGATCAAGCGCTCCTACTGGAGCTTCATTCTGCGCCGCGGCTCGGGCCGTACCGAGCCGCCCGCGCCGATCC
>DAHUYZ010000034.1 GCA_027306855.1 Solirubrobacterales bacterium
CGGCTCCGCACGCAACCTCGTGGCGCCGCCGCGTCGCATGTTGACGAGCAGGTCGATGCGGTCGAGCAGCGGGCCGCTCAAGCGGCGGTAGTGGCGCTCGATATCCGCTTCACTGCAGCGACAACGCACCTCATCGCCCGCGTAGCCGCACGGGCACGGATTGGTCGCCCCGACGAGCATGAAACGCGCCGGGTACACCGCGCTGTGCGCAGCCCGCACGATGGCGACCCGCCCGTCCTCCACGGGCTGGCGCAGGGCCTCCAGCGTGGGCCGCGCGAACTCTGAGAGCTCATCGAGGAAGAGGACGCCGTGATGGGCCAGCACGACCTCGCCGACCCAGCCGCGCCGCGCGCCGCCGATCAGTCCCGCGGTCGTGATCGTGTGGTGGGGTGCTCGAAACGGCCGGTCGTGGAGTAGGCCGTCGATCACGTGGCGGCCCGTCACGCTGTGAATGCGGGTGACTTCGATCGCCTCGGAGCGGGTGAGCGGCGGGAGGATCGATGGGAGGCGTTGCGCCAGCATCGTCTTTCCGGCCCCGGGCGGGCCGCTGAGCAGGCAGTTATGCCCGCCGGCTGCCGCCACGATCAGCGCGCGTACCGCCTCCTGCTGGCCCCGCACATCGGCAAGATCGGGCGCGGGCACGCACGTAGCCGGCCGATCGGGACGGAACGCTCGATGCGGCAGCGGGTCGGGCTCTCCGCCGTGGAGCACCCGCACAGCGCTGGCGAGGCGCTCCGCGACACCGATGTACAGACCGTCCACAAGGCTCGCCTCACGCGCTCGTCCGGGCGCGACGATCAGAGTCTGCAAACCGGACACGACAGCGGCCTCAGCGACCGCGAGCGTGCCGTGGCACGGGCGTATCTCCCCGTCGAGCGACAGCTCGCCGAACAGTGCGTGCGAGTCGAGCGCCTCAGCGGAGATCTGCCGGCTGGCGACGAGCACGGCACACGCGAGCGCCAGATCGAGCCCGGGACCGATCTTCGGCAGGTCGGCGGGCGCAAGGTTGGCGGTGATTCTGCTCGCGGGGAACTGGAATCCCGAGTTGAGGATCGCGGCGCGCACCCGCTCGCGCGCCTCTCGGACAGCGGCGTCCGCGAGTCCGACGATCGTGAACGCGGGAAGGCCCGATCGTATGTCGACCTCAACTGTGACGGGCTTGGCCTGGAGTCCTTCGATCGTAAACGTACGCGCACGCGCGAGCATGGCTGCCTCCTTGCGTTGGTCTTGCGAGGGCAGCCAAGCTACGCCGTGCCTGGGATGGCTTTTTTGCGGGGGGCCGAAAGGCATCCGCGTAGAGGCGCGCAAAAAACCTGCGCCGATGACGTCGCGCCGCGTGCACTTTCTCCGGCGAGCCCCGATCGGCCGCCGGCCCTACCGGACGACCTACAACCGGGTGGCTACAGCCCGGGTGGGTGGCGCACGACGTAGCCTCCGGTGGAGGCCATCGAGTCTGACCAACGCGAGCCGCTTTCCTGCTGGGCGACGGTGTCGAAGCGGCGACCGTCGATCGTCATCCAGGCGTGTTCGGCGTTGGCATAGATCGTGATGTGCTGGCCGGGCCCCGGGTCCCCGTAGGACTCCAGTTCGGAGGAGTCCTCGGGCGAGGAGAGCAGGCCGCCGCCGTGCAGGGCGTAGGAGACCGAGCCGGAGCAGTCATACCCGTAGGAGTTGAACGAGCCGTGGCCGCCGCCGTACACGTACGGCCGCGTCGCGATTTCGTCGGCCGCCGCGATCACGCGTGCGACGACGCCCGATTCTTCCCCGCCCGTGCTAGAGCTTTCGCCGCCGCCCGAGCTCGAGTGGGGCGTCGCGCTGTGGGGCGGATGCAGGGTCATCGAAGTATTGATGCCGAGCTTCTGCCATGTCTGTGGGCCGACAACACCGTCGACTTCGAGGCCGTGGCTCGACTGGTAGTGCTTGACGGCGGCCTCCGTTTCGGGGCCAAACGTTCCGTCCGCTTCGATGCCCAGCGCTTCCTGGAGACGCCGCACGGCGTCTGTGCGACTCGTGATCGGCGCGCCTTCTCCGTGGCTGGGCGCTTCGGCGCTGTGCCCCGAGGTGGGGTTGGTGTCCCCCTCGACGCTCGCGATACGCGCATTCGCATGATGCTGGAGAGGCTGACCAGCCGGCTGTGACGCGGCTCCTCTGAAGTGCACTGGGTGCAGTGTGGCTCTCTCATTGATCTTCAAGACCCGCCACGTTTCCGACCCGACAACACCGTCGACGTTCAGGCGCCTGCTTGCCTGGAGGTGACGCACTGCCCGCTCGGTTTCCGGGCCGAACGTGCCGTCGACCTGCACGCCGAGCGCTTCCTGCAGACGCACGACCGGGTTTGTGCTGGAGGCGCTTTCTTCTTGGGCGCCGGTATAGACCGCGTCGCGCTGTCGGGGTGTGGGCATCATGCTCGCGATCTGCGCGGTCGCTGCGGCTATCGGCGCGCTAGCGGCCAGAGCTGCGCTCGTCTGTGAACCGACGATCCCATCGACGGTCAAGTTGTGGCTTTGCTGGAAGGCGCGCACAGCCGCTTCGGTTTCAGGACCGAAGACGCCGTCGACCTGGATGCCGAGCGCCTGCTGCAGCATGCGTACTTGGCGGCCTTCGTTGCCGCTTTCGATGGTGAGGACGTGTTCGGTCGTAGTCGCCGGCTCGGGGACGGCTGCGCTGGCGAGGTGCGATGCGCCGCTCGTAGCGGCAAGGCCGGCCGCGGGTCCGGCGGCGATCGCGATCAGCGTGCCGAGCGACACCCGCCGGGCACGCGTCGTCGTCGGTACGAACCGCAGCTCCGCCGCTCGGCGACGTGTACGAGAGCGCACAAGCGAGAGCTCCCAGGTGTCGCTGTCGGCGAGGTCGCGCGGCGAGGGCAGGCGCTTGCGGGCGTCGATCAGGCTCGCCAGACGCAACGCCGATCCGCCGGCACGGGCCGGCGTCGTGCGCGCGGCGGCGCCGGCGGGGCGTCTGTTGGAGGCAGGCTTGCGGCGTGCACGCGAGCGCTCGAGCGAAGCGCGCCATGGCTCAGGGGCGGCAAGATCACGCGGGGATCCCGACATGTGTGAAGCGTCCTTTCGGTTTCTGCGGGCGCCTACGGGGTTAGCTGTCGGGCTCGCGCTCAGTGCGCTACACCACAGATGTGGCGATTCGCCCCCTGCGACCGATCGGTCGCTTTGGGTCCCCCGCTCCTCGCCCCGTGGGGAGAGGACTCGGCACGAACGATGGGCAAGCTATCAGGTTCCTCTGCAAGATGTGTCACATGGGGAGGGTTGCAATGGTTTTTGCCGACGAGCGGCGCACGGGGCTACTCTGAGATTGGAATGTCAGCGCAAGGTCAATTGCGCACAGCGCCTTCCCGCGGTGCTCCTAGTCATCTCGCTTCACGTGGAGGCGAGCGCGTGCTGCTCGTCGAGGACGAGCGTTCGATCTCCGAGCCGTTCTCACACGCGCTCGAGCGCGAGGGTTTCTTGCCGATCGTGGTCGAGACCGCAGCCGACGCGAGGGACGCGCTTGCCGAGCATGAGCCCGACATCGTGCTGCTGGATCTGATGCTCCCCGACGCCGACGGCCGCGATCTGGCCCGCGAGTTGCGCGCGGCTTCTGACGTGCCGCTGATCATGCTCACGGCCCGCGCGACCCATACGGATCGGATCGTCGGCCTCGAGCTGGGCGCCGATGACTACGTCGTCAAGCCGTTCGTCGTCGCCGAGGTGATCGCGCGGATTCGCGCTGTACTCAGGCGCGGGCGGGGACGCGCGACCCGGCCCGCTTCGCTCTCATGTGCGGACGTGACGGTTGATCTCGCCGCGCACAGAGCATGGCGCGGTGAGCAGGAGCTGTCTCTTACGCGCAAGGAGTTCGATCTTCTCGCTCGTCTGCTGCGCGACCCCGGCCATGTCGTCACGCGCGAGGACCTGATGAGCGACGTGTGGGACGAGAACTGGTTCGGCTCCACCAAGACTCTCGACGTCCATCTTGCGGCGCTGCGGCGCAAGCTCGACGATGATCCCGCGAGCCCTCACTACATCCAGACGGTGCGGGGCGTCGGCTACAGGTTCGTCCTGAGCGAGGACCGACGATCCTGAACAGCCGCGCCACCCGCGCGCTGCTCGCGGTCGATTTCGAGCCGGGCGCGGCCGATCGGGAGCCCAGCTCATGAACGCGCTCAGCCTGCGTACGCGCCTGATCCTGTCGCTCGCGTACGTGCTCGTGCTCGCCGTCGTCTCGCTCGGCATCCCGCTGGCGCTCAGCCTGCGCGACAGGGTGAACGCCGAGGTCCACTCCCAGGCGCTGAGCCAAGCGGACGTCGTGGCGGCCACGTCCGCTGACTTGCTCGTGCCGCTCAACAGCGCGGCGCTGAGCGCGGTCGTGCATTCGAGCGCCGCGTCGGTCAGAGGGCGGGTCATTGTCGTAAACGACCGTGGTCTCGTCGTGGCAGACAGCGCGGGCACGGCCACGCTAGGCGGCAACTATTCGACGCGCCCCGAGATCGCCGCTGCGCTGCGTGGAGGCTCCGTCCAGACAGAGCGGGCGAGCCGGAGCCTCGGCCAGGAAATACTCGCCACCGCGACGCCGGTGGTGCGGGCGGGTCGCGCGATCGGGGCGGTGCGCGTGACGCAGAGCATCGCCGCCGTGCACCGCGCGATCGACAGCACGATCGCAAAGCTGGTCCTGATCGCTTGCACGGTGCTCCTGTTGGGCCTGCTCGCGGGCGCCCTGATCGCCCGCCAGGTAGCGCGTCCTCTGCGGCGCCTGGAGGACGCGGCGAAGCGGATCGAGGCGGGAGACCTATCAACGCGCGCTCTCGTGGAGGGCAGCTCCGAGCAACGCTCGCTGTCGCGGTCGTTCAATGAGATGGCTGCGCGCGTGCAGCGTTTAGTGGCCGCTCAGCGCGAGTTCGTCGCGGACGCCTCTCACCAGCTGCGCACGCCGCTCACGGCGCTGCGGCTGCGCCTGGAGGAGGCCCGCGCCGCCGGAGTCAGCGCGCAGGCATCCGTCGAGCTCGACGCAGGCGCGGCCGAGGTCGATCGTCTCACGGCTATCGTCGAGGAGATGCTCGTGCTCAGCCGTGCCGAAGACCGTGCGAGCGCCGGCGAGGAGGTCGACCTGCAGGAGGTCTGCGCGAGCGCCGCGCGGCGCTGGCAGATCGCGGCGCAGACGGCGGGCGCTCCGCTTGTCGTGCGCGACGAAGGCGCCGGGACGGCCGTTTGCGCTCCCGCCGATCTCGACAGGGCACTGGACGCGTTGATCGAGAACGCGCTCCGCTACGCGCACGGCGGCGGGGAGGTCGAGCTGGTGGGTGGGCCATCGAGTATCGAGGTACGCGATCGCGGCCCGGGCCTGGAAAGAGGTGAGGAGGAGCTCGTGTTCGAGCGCTTCCATCGCGGCAGCGCGGGCCGACGCGGGCCGGGTGGGAGCGGGCTTGGCCTGGCGACCGCGCGGAGCCTCGCGCGATCGTGGGGAGGAGAGGTCACGCTGCGTAACCGCTCCGGCGGCGGCGTCGTGGCGAGGATCGAGCTCGCTCGCAACGATGGCGCTCGCACGCAGACAGGACGAAGAGACAGTGAGCCCGCGACTGTTCAGACCTACGGGCGGACGCGCTCGAAGGAACTTTCATGAGCGGGCAGCGCAGGCTCGTCGTTGTGGCGCTACTGGCCGTGCTCGGGATCGCGCTCGCCGCGGCAATCACGTGGGGCACGAGCCAGCTCGTGCGCCAGCATATTGGGCTCTCCTCGGAACCGATTTCGGCCGGCCGGCGTCTGCTGCCTTCCTCGCTCGCCGGCGTGGCGCCGCCACGGCAGACGACGACGTTGCGCACGCGGACGGTCACGACGACCGTGCCCGCGCCGGCTCCGCCAATTCCCAGCCAGACACAGACATCGCCGCGCAGCGAACCGCCTCCGACTCCGAGCGCGCCCGCGCAGACGCAAGCGCCTGCGCCTGCCGGTGGCTCCGGGTCCGATTCGACCTCACGGTCGAACGACTCGGCCAGACGCGACGACTGATCCTCGAGTCTGTCCCAGACTCTTTGCCAACTCTTTGCTTGCGTATGGCGAGCCCCTGACCGGCGTTCGGCCACAGTGGACTCATCCGACCCGAGGAGTGTCGATGAGACGTACGGAGATGATGACGGCGGGCGGCGTGACGCTCGCCGGGCTCGGAGTGCTAGTGGGGCTTGCGATCGGCTCCGGCGAAAACAGGCCTAAGGCCGTGGCCCAGACGCAGCCGGTGGAGGTGCGCACTCAGATCATTCGCAAGACGGTCCACGTCTACAAGCGCGAACACCCGCACAGCGCCGGCGGCGGCTCCGCGGCCGGCGGAGGCTCAGCTCGAGGTCTCGCGGCGATCGGACCGGCGCGCACGCGCTCCAGCGGCTCAACCGGCGGCTCCATCGCAAGCGCGGCTGCCGGATCGGCGCCGGCGGGTGTTCGCACACGCTCGAGCGGGTCCTCTGTGGGCGCCTCCGGATCGACATCCGGCTCCGCCGGAGGCTCTCGGCCCGTCAGGACCGCGTCGAGCGCCAGCCACAGCTCCTCCGGAGCGACGCATGGCACGGCCTCTTCGCCGGTCAAGACGCGCACGAGCGGCGCGTCCGGCTCGAGCGGCGCCTCTGGCGGAAAGGGCGGCGCGGTCAAGACGCGCACGAGCGGCGGTCACGGCGGCGACCATGGCGACGGCGGCGACGGCGGCGGTCATGACAACTGACCAGGTCACGGGATCTCGAGGGCGGCGGCGAGAGCGCCACCCTCTGCTCGGCGCGTTCCCGCTCTCGGTGCTGACGCTCGCGACGTTCCTGGTCGTGCTGGCGGTGCTCGCCGCTCGGCTCCAGAGCGGGTCGGACCCGGCGCTGTCGGCGTTTGCAGGCAAGCCTGAGAAAGCTGCTCGCCAGGTACTCGTGCGCCGGGTCTATGAACGTGTCGTGGTCGTGCACCTGCCGGCGAGCGCGCCTGCTCAGAGCGGGTCCTCGTCACAGCAGGTCAGCTCCGAAGGCGCCGGCGCCGCGAGCGCCGCCCCAGTGACGAGGACCTCATGACGGTGTCGAGGCGTAGCGCAACCGCGGCGCGCGCGCTGGAGAGGCGTCGGTGAGGGCATCGCACGACACGACATTTCGCTCGATGGGCAGCGACATCAGATTGATCGTCGAGGCGCCGTTGCTCGCCGACCTGCCGGCACCGCACGAGGCGACCGAGATCCAGCGGCGCTACATCGAAGATTTCGCCAGGCGCCTATCGCGCTTTCGCCCCGACAGCGAGCTGTGCGCGCTGAACGGCGATCAACACGAGACCGTGAGCGCCTCAGGGCTTCTGCGCGCGGCCGTCTCGGCCGGGGTGTGGGCGGCTTGGCGCAGCGAAGGGCTCGTCGATCCGACGCTTCTGGGCGAGATCGAGGCGGCGGGCTATGCCGAGTCTCACGACGGGCGCGAGCCCGCCTCGTTGAGAGAGGCGCTTGCTGCGGGTCCGGCTCTGCGTGTCGCGCGCGCCCACCCCGATGAGCGCTGGAAGGCGATCGAAGTCGACGAGCGCCGTGGCACGGTGCGACGGCCGCCCGGCGTAGGGATCGACACGGGCGGCACCGGCAAGGGTCTCGCCGCCGATGCGGTCGCGCATCGCCTGCGCAGCTATACACGCTATGTCGTGGACTGTGGCGGCGACATCGCGGTCGGCGGCGTAGGCGCCCAGCTCGAGCCGTTCGAGATCGAGGTCGAGCATCCCCTCACCGGTGAGTCCGTCCACGCGTTCAGGGTCTGCGGTGGCGGGATCGCGACGTCCGGCCTGAATGTGCGCATCTGGCGCAGAGAGGACGGCAGCTTCGCCCACCATCTACTCGATCCTTGCAGCGGCGAGCCCGTGTGGAGCGGGCTGATCGGAGCGACCGCGCTCGCGCCCAGCGCGCTGGAGGCCGAGACGCTCACGAAGATCGCCTTGTTGAGCGGGCCGATGGGCGCCCGCCGCGCGCTCGCCGAGCACGGTGGGCTGATCGTCCACAACGACGGCGACGTCGAGCTGGTCGGTCCTCGGGACGAGCGTTGCGTCACCGCGTCCCTGACAGGGAGGGCGGCATGAGCCAAGCGTCCCCCGCAAACTACATCTGGTGGCTGGCCGGGCGTTCGGCCGGGACGGTGGCGCTGGCGCTCGTCACCTGCTCGGTTCTGCTCGGGCTGGCGATGGCCGCGAAGGTGGTCCCGGCGCGACACAAGCGCGAGGCGGTGCGCGTGCATGAGCACCTTGCGTTGATGGGCATCGCGGCGATCGCGGCGCACGGGGCGCTGCTGTTCGCCGACCCCTGGCTGAAAGCCGGCGTCACGGGGATCACGGTGCCGTTTGCGATCTCCTACCGGCCGCTGTGGACCGGCCTTGGGATCATCGGCGGCTACCTCGCCGCCGCGCTCGGTCTGAGCTTCTACGTGCGCAAGCGGCTCGGCGCGCGGCTGTGGCGGCGGCTTCATCGCCTCACGGTCCTCGTATATGCGCTCGGGCTCGCGCACACGCTCGGGTCGGGCACCGACGCGCAGATACCGGTCGTGCGCTACGCGCTGCTCTGCAGCGTGCTGCCCGTGCTGTTCCTGTTCGCGCTGCGCGTGCAGCGGGAGCGGAGCAGGCGGCGCCTGGCAGCAGTGCCCGATGGCGCCCCCAAGCAGCACACACGCGTGCGCGCGGGCGCCCGAGCAGCCACTGCGCAGGCCGTCGACGGGGTGCCCGCATGAGCGGTTTCAATGTTTCTGACAGAAGGAGAGACGATGAGCTACAACGTGAAGATCGACGAGTCCTCATGCATCGCGCAGGGCGACTGCGTGGAGCTCGCTCCGCAGGCGTTTCGCCTTGACGACCATGCGGTCGTGATCGGAGGCGCGCCGGACGATGTGTTGATGGCCGCCGCCGAAGGCTGCCCGGTCGAAGCGATCGCGTTGCTCGACGCCGACAGCGGCGAGCAGGTCTACCCTTGAACGCTCACTTCGCGTACACCGCGAAGAAGTCGCGGTCGTCGGGTTCGAGGTAGCGGTAGGCCGAGCGGTTCATGTCGGGCAGCAGGTTGTGAGGATCGTGCGCGCCGGGCAGGCCGTAGAGGATGAAGCTGACCCAGTAGGAGTTGATGTCGAGCTCCATCGCGCGCACGGCGCCCGCGTGCAGGAGCGTGTCCGCGAGGCTGCGCACGGTCTGGTAGTTGCCGGCGAGATAGATGAGGTTGCCGTGGGCGTCCACGCCGATCGCCGAGCGCCAAACGAGGATCGCGTTGCCGAGTGTCGCGCCCCATTCGGGGCCATCGTTCAGGTTGGGATTGACCGCCGAATGGTTGACGATCAGAGGAAGGTTCTGGCGGGCGAACACCACCGAAGAGGGCGCGCGGGCACCGTAATTCCAGGCGATCACGTCGGTATGGCCGTCGCGGTACCCGACGAGCGTCGCCAGGCCGTCGTGCATGGGCGCGTAGGTGTGGCCGCCTGCGACCACGCCGCCGCCCGAGTCCGAGAGCTTGAAGCCGCTGTTGAACGTCGCGAGCAGCCGCGAGCGGCCCGCGAGCGGAACCTCGGCCGAGCCCCGCGGCATTTCAACGGCGGGCTCGCTCAAGCCGGGGATGTAGCTGACGCGGCTGCGGGTCTGGTCGATCCATGCGAGCCCAGCGAGCGTACGCGGGTATTCGGTGAGGTTGCGCAGCGTGGTCACGAGGATCGGGGGGTAAGGGCCGGCGTTGGGGATCGCGCTGCTCCAAACGCCCTCGCCGGGCAGCGCCGGGTGCAGGATCGGCGCCACGTTCGGCGGTCGATAGGTGGAGATGGTCGGCGTGCCGGCGGCGCTCGAAGTGGAGCCGCCGTGACCGTGCGGTCCTGTGCCGGTCGCATAGCCCACGTTCGGAAGCGCCTTGAGCGTGGGACCGCCCTTGGAGGGCGCGGTGAGCGAGTAGTAGATCGACTCGATTTTCGAGACGATCCCAGCGCCGCCGTTTTCGCGCAGCCACTCCACCGAGCGGATGCCGAGGCTCGAGTTCGACGGCTTGGCCATCGCCTGTAAGTAGGAGACGGCAACGGGTACGAGCGCGATCAACGCGGCGGTGAGCGCTATGCGGCGAAAACGCATCTTCAACCGAATGTAGGCGCTGAGCCGTGCCGATGAGCCGATCGGGCCTGAGAAAACTCTCACCCGCTGGGAGGTTCGAACGGCGGTCCGAGGGTGTGGGTACCGTAATCATGGGTGACGACATGTGACCATGGGTGACGGCGACCATGCGTCCCTGATGTCTTTGGCCGCTTTTGGCCGCTACTACGCAATCGCCAATCGCAACGGAGATCAGAGATCAGCCCTTCAGAGGCCACAGCCACCCAGGACGCGAGTGTCCCGATCGCCGCGAGCCGCACTCCCGCGGGTCCCCGCAGCCTGAGCGCCGAGCCTGCGTCCAGCGCTTTCTCGCTGGGCGCCCTCGTCCGTGCGGCTCGGCCCAAGCAGTGGAGCAAGAACGTGCTCGTCGCAGCAGCGCCGTGCGCCGCCGGGGCGATCGCAAAGCCTGAGATCGCGCTCACAACGGGACTTGCGTTCGCGGTCTTCTGCCTGCTCTCCAGCGCGACATATCTGCTCAACGACGTGCGCGACGCCGAGCAGGACCGCCTGCATCCGCGCAAGCGCCGCCGGCCGGTGGCGGCGGGCGAGCTCTCCGAGCGGGCGGCGCTCTCAGCCGGCGCTGCGATGGCGGTCGGCGGGCTCGTGCTCGCCTATGCGGTGGCGCCTCTGCTCGCCGTGGTAGGCGTCGGCTACCTGGCGATCACCGTCAGCTACTCGATCTGGTGGAGGCGGCTCGTCGCGATCGACATCCTCGCGATCGCGTGCGGCTTCATGTTGCGGGCGGTCGCCGGTGGAGCGGCGGACCACATCCACCTTTCGCGCGCGTTTCTGCTCGTGGCGGGCTGCGCAGCGGTGTTCATCGTCGCCGGCAAGCGCTACGCAGAGCTGGGCGAGGGCGCGACGCCCTCGATCACGAGGGCATCGCTCGGCCGGTACTCGCCGCGCGGGCTTCGTCTCGTGCTGGGCATATCGGCGGGCGCGGCTACGGTGGCCTATGCATTGTGGGCACTGCTCGGGCCGGGCCACGGGCTGTGGCATCTGGCGTCGATCGTCCCGCTCGTCTTGTGGCTTATTCGCTACCGCGCGCTCGTGCATCGCGGCGCCGGCCAATCGCCTGAAGAGCTGATCGCAAGCGACGGTGGCCTGCTCGCGCTGAGCGGCCTGTGGGCGGTGCTGTTCGTCGTTGGGATCTATGCGGGTCGTTGAGAGGGCGGCGCGCGCCGGCACCCGCTCGGTTGCGCATGAGCGGCAGCTGTGCGGCTGGGGACGGATCGCGCCGAGCCGTGCGCTCTTGCGCCGTCCCGGCGGTGTCGAGGAGGTCGTTGCAGCGCTTGCCGTGCGCCCTCATCGCGACGGCGGGCTGATTGCACGCGGGGCCGGGCGCTCATATGGAGACGCAGCCCAGATCGGCGGGGGAGATGTGCTCGACATGACGGGCCTTCGCGAGATAGGAGAGATCGACGTCGACCGGCGCACGGTGACGGCGCAGGCGGGCGTCACGCTGGCCGCCCTCATGTCGCGCCTGGCGCGCGACGGACTGACCCTCCCGGTCCTGCCCGGGACTCGCTACGTGACCGTCGGCGGAGCGATCGCGAGCGACATCCACGGCAAGAGCCACCATCTCGATGGTAGCTTCGCAAGGCACGTGCGCTCTATCTCGCTCTGCCTTCCCGAAGGTGAGCTGGTCGAGATCTCAGCCGAGCGCGAGCCCGAGCTGTTCGACGCGACCTTGGGGGGCATGGGCCTAACCGGCGTGATTTTGGCGGCGACGCTCGCGCTGGAGCCGCTGGCCTCGCCGTGGGTGTCCGAGGACAGCGATCGCACGGACTGCATCGAGGAGACGATCTCGCTCCTGTCGGCTCCCGAGTCAAGTCGCTGGTCGGTCGCGTGGCTCGACCTGCTGGCGAGGGGACCGGCGATGGGCAGGGCGATCGTCAGCCGCGCGGACCCCTGGCAGGCCGGCGATGGAGTGGAGGGCCATGGCAAGGGCAGCGCCCTCGAGCTGGCCGACGCTCCTCGCGTCCAGGTTCCCAAGGGGGCGCCGGGGGTTCTCAGGCCGGGCCTTGTGCGCATGTTCAACGCCGCGCGTTGGCGCCGCGCGCCGCTATGCGCGCGCGCGCGCAAGCTGGAGCTCGGGTCGTATCTGTTCCCGCTCGATGCGATCGGCTCTTGGAGTCGCCTATACGGGAGGGGCGGGCTCGTGCAGTATCAGCTCGTCGTGCCACCCGGTTGCGAGCAGGAGCTGATCAGGTGCGTGCGGCTGCTCGCGGAGCGTCGCCTGCCCGTGTACCTCGCGGTGCTGAAGCGGTTCGGCGCGTTTCGCGCAGGGCCGCTGTCGTTTCCGATCGAGGGGTTCACGCTCGCGATGGACCTCCCCGGCGGCGCGCCAGGATTGCGAGCGGCGCTCGATCGGCTCGATGAGATCGTGGCGAGCGCTGGAGGGCGGGTGTACCTGACGAAGGATGTGCGCCTGCGCAAGGATCTGCTGGCAACCATGTACCCACAGCTCGAACAGTTCCGCGCCGTACGCGCCCGTGTGGATCCGCACGAGACGATGCGCTCCGACCTGTCTAGAAGGCTGGGGCTATGAACAAAGTACTCGTGCTCGGTGGCAGCTCGGAGCTCGGGCTGGCGATCGCGGTGGAGCTGCAGCGGCGCGCGCCTCGAGAAGTGCTGCTGCTCGGGCGGGACGCTGGGCGCCTCCAAGGCGCGGCCGAGCGGCTGCGCGACGCCGGTTGCGAGCGAGTCCTGACCGGAATGCTCGACGCGCGCGATCTCGACAATCATGAGGGGGCGATCGAGGATGCCTTCGAGCGGCTGGGGGGTATCGATGTCGCGATTCTTGCCATCGGCGTGCTCGGCGAGCGTGGTGGCCTGCCACGCGACATGGACGATGCCCTGGAAGTGCTCGATGTCAACGTGCTTGGGTGTGGTTAGCTGCTGCTGCACAGCGCGCGTCGCCTATCCCGGCAGGGCTCGGGCAAGCTCGTCGTGCTCTCCTCGGTCGCGGCCGAGCGCCCGCGGCGATCGAATGCGGTGTACGGCGCTTCGAAGGCGGGGCTCGACGCGCTCGCACAGGGCATCGGCGACGCGGTGCGCGAGCAGGGAGTCGACGTGCTCGTGGCGCGGCCAGGGTTCGTCCCGACGAAGATGACGAGCGGGCTGCGCCCGATGCCGCTCTCGACGACGCCCGAGGCCCTCGCGCGCGCGGTCGCCGACGGCCTGGAGCGCAAAGCGCACACCGTCTGGGCGCCGCGCGTCCTACGCTTGGTCATGAGCGTGATCCGACTGCTTCCCCGGCCTCTATTCCGCCGCCTGAACTTGTAGGGGTAGTCGTTGTCTGGACGTGAGTCGATCGATCATCTGGCGCGCGTAGAGCATGTCTCGCGCATGCGCGAGCGCAGCCGTGCACGGCGTGCGCTTGCCCGTCGCGAACGGAGCATGCGCATGCGGGCGCGGACCGACCTCGCGATCGGTGTCGTGCTGGCGCTGCTTGTCGTGCTGGTCGCTCCCGGCCTTGCGATCGTCGCCCTGATCGTGCTGGTGACGCTGCTTGCGTGTCTGTCCACATGGCTCGTGCAGCGCAGGCGCGCGCGCCGCGATCGCTCCTCGCCTGCGCGCGGCCATCCGTAGGTGCCACGGACGAGCCCCCAGCAGCTTTCACCGATGTGCGCATCCTGACGCGCTGATTACGGTTGGCTCACCATGAGCGAGCGACTCGCACAGCCCGACGAAGGCAGCTATCTGGCTCCGCGGCTCGAGCACGCGCTTGTCGCCGACGCGATGCGCCACGGGATCCTCAGTTGCTTTCCGGACGCCTCTTTGCGCGCCGCGGCACGAACGATGACGCTGCACCACATCCATACGGTCGTGGTGAGCGATCCCGAGGGCGGCGGCATGATCGGCGTCGTCACTGACTCCCAGCTCGTCGACGCGATGCTGGCGGGCGACGGGGAGCGTACGCTCGATGAGATCGTCGACCGCGACGTCGTGAGCATCTCCAGCGAGCAACGGCTCGAGGAAGCGATCGCGACCATGCGCCGGCGCGGGGTGGACCACGCCGTCGTCATCGACGCTCACAGCGGACGGCCGACCGGCATGCTCTCGACGCTCGACGTCCTCGGCGTGTTCGCCTGGGGCGAGGCGTGACGTAGAGCTGACCGCGGCGCTGCTCGGGAACGTGAGCCATAGCGTGCTGCACGAAAGCAAGCTGCCTGTGCTCGTCATCCCCGCGCGGTAGTAGTTTGCATGCAGTCGGTTCGAGTCGGTTCGGCAATTTCCCCGAGGAGGGTGAGCGATGCGAAGCTGGAAGCTTGATGAGATCGATCTGAAGCCGCGCCTTCCGGAGATCCTCTCCTCCTCGACCGCGGCCCGCGCGATCGCACTCGACCTCGCGGCGGGCGAGGCGCTTGCCGAGCACGAGGTCCACGAGCGCGCCTGGATGGTCTTGATAAGCGGGGCGCTCGAGGTGAGCACCGGCACGGGAGAGCGCGTCGAGGGCGGTCCCGGCCTGGTGGTCGAGCTCTCGCCGGGCGAGCGCCACGAGGTGCTCGCCGTCTCCGACTCCCGTCTGTTGCTGCTGCTCACCCCCTGGCCCGGCAACGGCCATCCCGGCGCGATGACGATCACACAGAAGCTTTATGCGCGCCGCCACGCCGCCAAGCGGGCGTGAGCTGCCGCCGGCCCGGACGGCCCACCAAGCGCTGAGCCGCCCGGCCTGGGCGGCCAGGCTCGCCGTCCACCTCCCGGCGGCGGGCCTCGCGCTCGCGGCGCTCGCCGGTCTGGTCGTCTTCTGCGTGCACATCCTGCACGGCGGCTTCTACTACGACGATTGGGGCGTGCTGTCGGTCGTGCGCTTCCCGCCGCTGCACGGAGGCGCGCTGCACGGCCTGTGGCTGCTCTACGGGCGCCGTCCCGGCCAGGTGCTCTGGTACGCCGCGCTCGACGGCACGCTCGGATTCCATGTGCATGCGCAACTGGCGCTCGCCGCCGGGCTGATGGTGCTCGAGGTGGCCTGCCTGTTCATGCTGCTGCGCGCGCTGGAGATGAGCAGGACCGCAGCCGGGGCGATCTGTGCGCTCGTCCTGTTGTTCCCGTTCAGCGACAGCCTGTGGCTGTGGCCGGTCCTGACGACCAACACGCTCACCACGGCGCTCTATCTGATCGGCATCGTGCTCGCCTTGCGCGCCCTTCGCACGCCTGGGTGGCGGGGGGTGGCGCTGCACGCCTGCTCGCTCTCGCTGTATCTGGTCGGGATCTTCACGTACGGGGAGTCGTTCGCGGCGCTCGGATGCCTTGTCGGGCTCCTGTACGTGTATGCGGCCCGCGCGTCGAAGGCTCCCGCACGGCAGCCGGCCGTCCTGGCCGAGCATGGCTCCCCCAGCAGCGAGGCGCCGCCGCCGAAGGGCTCAACCATGGGAGGGATCTCGCTGCGCGACGCGTACATGCGGTGGGGGGTCGACGTGGTCGCGATCGTCGCGAGCCTGCTCGTCACGCGGCTTGTCCTCCCGAAGGACATCGTGACGCCTTATCCGCGCCTCTCGATCCATCACATGTGGCTTCAGGCGGGCGACGTGATCAGCGGCGCGGCCCGCGTCTTGTCCTGGTCTGTGGAGCCGTATGGCGGGCCAGCGGCCCTGCTCGTACTTGCCGTGCTCGTCGTGTTGCTTGCGATGAGGGCGCGCGATCGACGCTGGATCGCGCTGGCGGGAGCGGGGCTGCTCGTCATGGTCGCCGCCTGGGCGGTGTATGTGCCGGCCGACTACATCTACTCGCCGACCTCGCCGGGGACCGGCAACCGCGTCAATGGGCTCGCCGCGATCGGGATCGCGCTCTTCCTGTACGGGGCGGCGATGCTGATCGCCAGGCGCACCTGGTTGGCCCTAGCGCTGATGGTCGTGCTCGCCGTCGGCTATACGCACCGGATCGATGGCGACGCAAACGCGTGGAACAGGGCCGCGCAGGACGAGGCCAGGGTCCTGGGCGCGATCAAGACGCATCTTCCACGTCCACCTAGGGGATCGAGCTTCTTTGTCGCCGACTGGCCGCAGAGCGCCGCTCCTGGGGTGCCTGTGTACGGGGAGCCCTACTACCTGTCGAGCGCCCTGAAGTGGGCGTTCTCGGATCGCACGCTCTCAGGCGCCCAGATAGAACGCTCCACGAAGATCGCGTGCTCAGCGCACGCCGTGACCGCTTCGCGCCTGCCCTACGCCCCGCCGCTTGCCGCCCGCTACGGCAAGGCGTATCTGGTCGACGTGAGAGCCGGCCGTGTCGTCGCTCTGACGAGCGCCAGCCGGTGCTCGCACACGCTGCGGTAACGCGGCCCTTAGGTCGTTCGCTGGCGGTCAGTACGCCGTTGACGAACGTTTCCCCTCTACCGGAGGTGTCCCGCCCGCGACCGAACCCACATCAAGCCTCTGGCTAGGACCCACGCGCTGACGGACAAGGGCGCGGTTTGCGTGGCGCTCAGAACTCGTGGCTTGCGAGTCGCAGGCCGCCTTCATCTCCGTTCTCGCTCATCGCCCTGAACGCCGGGACCATCTCGCTGGTGACGAGCCCGTGCTCTGCGGTCAGCTCGTCGATGATCTGAAACGAGTGGGCGGTGCGCTCCGGCGTGTCGATCGCGATCGTCAGCGCCGGGACATGGCGGCGTATCTGAAAGAACTTGTCGCCGTGGGGAGCGTGGTCGCCGTGAAAGCCCCATATGCCGCGCAGGGTTGTCGCGCCGGCCGCCTCGGATGCGCGCAGGCGACGGACGATCGCGTGGTGCAACGGCTTGCCGTCGTGCGTCGCGGCGTTTGACGTGTAGACCATCAGCTTCTGCCATATCGCCAGGCCGTGCTCGTCGGTGCCGGGCAGCTCGTGCGGGGTGGCCAGCAGCTCGCCATCGCGCTTGCAGACCCGCACCCGCTCCAGCGTTAGCAGCGGTTCGTGCAGCAACTCGCCCAGCTCGGGCAGGACCTCGGCGATCTTCTCGCCTGGGCCGACCGCGATCACCATCATCGGCACATCGGTATTGCGGGCGAAGAACTTGGCTCGCGCCCGGCTGCCACGGCGGGTGCCGTCCACGCCCAGCATCACGGTCGCGCCGGCGATCCCGCGTCGATGGAGCAAGGCGGTCACGGCCGCGAACGCCGGCATCCCAGACGCCCTCTCCTGACGGCCGAGATAGACCGTTAGCTTGGTCGCCTCGCCCAGCTGCACGGGCAGCGTCACCTCTCCTATCTCGCCGCTGAGCATGCGGGCGCGCTCCAGGGTGATCAGGCCCTTGCGCTTCACCCGCAGGACGGGGTCCAGTATCGACTCGATCCGCTCACGCGTGTCGACCGCGACCGACACGACCGGGAGGTCTTCGGAGAGCGTCAGCAGCCGGTCGGTGTGTAGATGGTGCAGCCGTCCGAAGCCTTCGGCGCCGCGCAGCAGGACGCTCGCCTCGAGGCGATGGTCGCCATAGATGTCGAGCAGCTCGTCGCCGAGTAGCCCATCCTCGGTGCGGTCGCGCTCCCCGAAGTAGGTGGTGAGCTTCAGGCAGTCGTCATTCATACGTGCGCTCCGATCGTATGCCCGAGCAAAGCGATCGCGAGCCCGATGGCGAGACTCAACAGCGTGTTGGCGACCGCTCGCGGGATCTCGCTGTCCTCGGCGAGTCGGTGCGTCTCGAACATCCACGTGGAAAACGTCGTAAACGAGCCGATCGTCGCCGTGCCCGCGATCGTGTAGAGGGTCGGGGTGAGGGCAAGCCCTGCGAGCAAGCCGAGCGCGAGCGCTCCGAGCACGTTGATCGTGAACGTGCCGTAGGGGAACTCGCGCCCCGCGCGTCCTGAGATCAGTGAATCAAGCAGGAAACGGCCGATCGCACCGAGGCCACCGACGAACAGCACCGCCAACCAGATCCAGACGCTCACGCAAGTCTCCGTGTGCGGCGGACGAGCGCAGTCGCGATCCAGATCGCCGCGTAGCCCGCCGTGATGCTCGCCGTCGCATAACCGGCAGCCAGACCGTAGTGGTGCGCTTCCACGGTCTTGAGCAGCTCGACCTGCATGGTGGAGAATGTCGTGTAGGCGCCGCAGAACCCGGTGCCCAGCAGCGGCCGGCGATAGGTTGACTGCGGTAGGCGCTCCTGCAGGCGTGTCGCGAAATAGGCCAGCGCGAACGAGCCGGTGATGTTGATCGTGAACGTCGCCCACGGCCAGCTCGGCACGCCGGCAGTCAGATGACGGCCGATCCAGACCCGTGCGGCGGCACCGATCGCACCGCCCGCGAAGATCGCGGCAAGCTCTCGACGGTCGAGGACGCTCACCACCTGTAGAGCCTGGGTAGTCCAGTCGGGAAGGGCCGGCACTGCTGTCGATTACTCCTCTCGCGGTCGAGTGGTCTTTCGCGAAAGGAGCCATCAGCCCTTGTGCTGGCCTGGGCAGTTCGAGCCCCCGATCTGGCCGGGCGACACACCAGGACTCCATCTGGCGCTCAAAACATACCGCACGGCCACGGCGGCCGGATAACCCGGCCAGTCCCGAGGTCGCCGTCGAGCGCATGCCGGAGGAGGGACTCGAACCCCCGACACGCGGATTATGATTCTCGTGTCGCCAGCCCTAATTGGCTCCACTTAGCGAGTTTTCCCCCTAGATACAGGCCGTATTTCAGCCTGGAGGTAGCCCTCTAGGGAAATCGTAGGGAAATCGCTCGGCCCTAGCCCCCACAACTCGATGGCCGTTTCGAGTGCGTGGAGGTCTAAGGCAACATGAGCGATGAAGCAGCACGTCCCACAGGGCACGTCCAGGTCAAGCTCGACTGGAATGGCCGCACCCGGTCGTTCTATGCGTTCTGGCGCGACCAGCACGGCGAGCGCGGCGGATGCCGCCTCGGGCCAGCCCATGTCCGTGACTCGGGTCGCCGGACAGCACGCGGCGCGACCGTTTGGCGCGCAGGCAATGGGCCACGCCCGACCCCCGAGCATCTGACCCCGAAGGACGCTGAGGACCGTCTCGCGGCGATCCTGCGCGAGCTTGAAAGCAAGCCGCTGGGGGAGGACCAGCCGACAGCGGTCGGCTCGCTCAGGGATGGCACGGAGGGTTGGCTTGCCGAGCGCATGAGCGAGAAGGGCTTGAAGCGCTCAACGGTCGCCGGCTACGAGGATATGTTCGAGCGGCTCTACCGCGACCTCGGAGCCGAGACGCCCGTGAGCGAGTTCGCCGACGGGCGACTGCGGGACTTTTTCGCGGACTTCAAGTGCTACCGCGTGCTGGGCGAAAAGGCCGCGCGGAAGGCCAAGGCCGAAGGCAAGGACGTGCGCCGGGTCGAGATCACCCGCTGGACTGCCCAGCCGCCTGGCAGCTCCGCCGTCGAAGTCAAGACCAAGGCCGAGGCCGTCCGCTTGGCAGACGAGCTGCCCGGCACCTGGAAGCATCGGCGCCGCGGCTGCTACCGCGTCGTGCCGCTGAACGCGCAGCGGCCACGGCGGGTCTCCCACGCAACGGCAAAGCAGCGGGAGGCCGAAGGCTGGATCATCGCGCGTCGCACGGCGAAGCCCTGGATGCTCGTTGCGCCGGCGGCAGCGCAGACCCGCAACGCCTACCGCGACATATTCGCGGCGGTCCTCGACTACTGCGTTCGCCAAGGCTGGCTGCCGGTCAACCCGCTCGCCGAGGTCAAGCGGACAAGCAAGAGGCACGAGCGCCAGGCCATCCTGCGCCGCGATGACTTCTACGACCGCGACGAGATCGACAGGCTGCTCAAGCGCGCGCCGAGCGTCCGCGAGGAAGCCTTCTGGCTGCTCGGCGCCGACGCCGGATTCCGCCTGCCCGGTGAGGCACTAGGTCTGAGGAAGGGTGCCGTCGACTTCCAAGCCAACGTGATCCGCGTCCACGACAACTGGGTGCGCAACGCACCCGACACGACCAAGACCTCCGACTCTGAGGCGATCCCAATGACTCCGCGCCTGGCGCGAGCGCTGGCGAAGGTGCTGGACCGTGACTACGCGACCGAAAACGAGGACTTCGTGTTCGCCAGCGAGGACGGCGAAGGCCCCGTCAGCGAACGGTCGATGCGCAATGCGTTCAAGCTCGCCCAGCAGCAGGCCGGCTTGAAGCCGATCAAGATGTACAACCTGCGCCATTCCTTCGGGACGACGCTGGCGCAGCGCGGAGTCGACGTGAGGACGATCCAGGCGCTGATGCGCCACGACCGGATCACGACGACAGAACAGTACATGGCCTACAGGCCCCAGCCCGAGCTTGCCGGCCAGATCACGCGGGCCTTGGACCCTCGAAGCCTGCCCGAGAACGTCACGCCGATCCGGTCAGGCTCGGCCGCGTCGCTCCTTGAGCGCTTGGAGGAGGAGATACCCGCCAAGTGGCTGCGCGAGGTCGAACGCATCTTCGCCGAGGGTCAGATGCCGCTGCCTGCCCCCGACGCCTTGATGCAGCTCGACGAGCAGGCTGACTCGCGGCGGCATCTGGCGGCGGTTGAGGCGCCGACTCACGATCGCGTCGGTCAGTAGCGAACACGAAGCGTGCGGTGATGCCCCCACCGGACCACGATTCGTGAGGTCGAGTTCAACCGGGCATCCCCGATCGCTTCGTGAGCTTCATCGACAGCCTGATCAATGTCGCGCTGGGCTTCCATGACCTCCGTCTTGAAGCACGTATGGCCACTGTGGACGGGACGACATCTCGAAGAAGTGGGAGGAGCGCCTGCGACGCCAGCCCCGTCGCTTGCCATACCGGAGTTCGATTTCCAGCCGCTCGATCCGAACTGGTCGCTGTCGCGGTCGAACTTCGACTACGAGACCCTCCCAGGGCCGATGGCCCTCGCCGGCGTCCTCACTGACCCACCTCGCATCGACGCGAGGACGGTTCCAGAGCGTCTGCACCGTGACTACAGATGCCAGGAGCCCCACCGCTCCGAACACCCAAGTACAGGCTATGGCGAACGTATCGACAGCGGAGGCAATCACATCGGAAACCTAACCGGAGAGGTCTTGGCGTGGCGACACGCGATGCCGAGGGTTTCCTGAGCAGGAAAAATCAACCGGCCCACGGCAACCGCGTGGTCCGACGTTCTTGGCTCGACCGCGGGCTGAAGGTCAGTCTCTACCGAGCCGCACGAGCTACTCGCAGTTCCCTGGCCCTGTCGGCGTCCTGAGCTGGAGTCGGAGAGAAGCCGCAACTCCCGCGTGAGGCCATGCCCGCGCGATTTCCGCACGCCCGTTGGGCGTGCCGCGCGTCCGGCATCGGCCCCACACGGGGTGGGGCCCTTGCGAAAGGGACGGCCATGTCTCAAGCGGTTGCGGTTGCGGAGCCCGTCGAGGGCGGCAAGGGCGGCAAGTTGTTCGGCGGAGCGCTCACAGACGA
>DAHUYZ010000035.1 GCA_027306855.1 Solirubrobacterales bacterium
GAATCCCTGCTCCACCGGACGTATCCGCGCCCCCGCTCAACCCGGGGGCGCGGTGCTTACTGCATAGTCCGGGCTAGTGACGATGTGCTGCCCGACGGATCGTTCGTTCAAGGCCTGTGGGACGACCATGAGAGCGCGTGTGCGCTGGCCGACCTCGAACCGCCACACGTTTATGCGGTAACAGGAGAATGGTCGGAAGGCACGAATCCGAAAGAAGCTTACTTGGATGGCACGGTGAACCCCGAGGGGTCGGAAACGAGCTATCGCTTCGAATATGGGGGAACGACGTCTTACGGTAGCGAAGTGCCTTTGCCTGCCGCAACGGTGGGCTCAGGTATTGAAAATGAAAGCGTGACGCAAGTCGTCACAGGACTTCACGAGGGACAGACTTACCACTATCGCTTGGCCGCCACGAACAGCAGTGGTACGACGTACGGCGAAGATCGCACGCTGCTCGTCGCTCCCCGCCCGCCGGCGCTCAACGCTCCACGAGACAAGACCATCTCGCCGGGCGCGATCGTGGGCGTTCCGGGTGAGTTGCCCAATCCGATACCGGCTGGGGCAACCATCACCCTCGAGAACTCGGGGGGTACGCCTGTGCCGGTGACTGTAGTGCGGTGGGAAGCTTTGGGGCTTATTCTGAGCATTCCATCCACGACACCGGTAGGCAACTACGAGCTGACCGTCAGCGATGAAGAAGGGACGAGCACGCCCGTGCCGATTGTCCTGACCGCGCCGACCGATCCGCAGCAGACGATCACGCCGATCGGGACAGGCACTGCAGCGAGCCTCCCGCTCGGCGTTGCGCAGGACCAGTCGGGCGACCTGTGGTTCTCCGACGCCGCCTCCAACAGCATCGGCGAGATGCTGCCCGGCGGATCGATCGAGGAGTACCCGCTGCTCACGGCGAACAGCGGGCCGACAGGAATCGCGGTTGACCAGGCGGGCAACGTGTGGGTGGCGGACAACACGACCGGTGAAGTCACCGAGCTCGAGGTCGCACGTGCGTCGGTCGGCGCGAGCAGCGGCGAGACGAACTACAGGCTCGCGGGCGGAGCCACGCCGGACCAGGTGAGCGTCGATCCCTACGGCAACGTCTGGGTCGCGGAGGGCGACGGCGTGCTCGGTCGCATATCAGTGCCTCAGGCGGGAGGCGTACGGACTGTGCAGGAGTGGAGAGTCGGCTGTGACCTCGAGGGCATGGTTGTTGACCCCTTCGGCAACGTGTGGGCCGTGGATGAGTGCAGCGGCGTCGATGAGATCGTGCCGTCCCAGCTCGGGGAACCATCAACGACTGCGCAGGCTACCTCCGGCGTCTATCCCGTGGGTGGCAGCGGCGGCACCGAGCAGATCGCGGTCGCGCCGAACGGCGATGTCTGGTTCACGCAGTGGGGACCGCCCGTGCTCGGGGTGATCGTGCCGTCCCCGGCGAGCCCAGCCGAAGACCAGGCGTACACGGCGGCCGGCTACCCAGTTGATGGGGAAGCGCCGAGCGGAATCGGCGTCGACGCGGCCGGCAACGTGTTCGTCGAGGACGCGGCCGCCCAAGCGGTCTACGAGTTCAGCCCGGCGAGCTTCGAATCAACGGGTGCGATCGTGTCGGGCGCATGGACGGCGTACCAGGTTGGTTCGTGGATAACGAACTATTCGGAGGGCGACGAGGGCAACAACCTGGCGGTCACTCCGTCCGGTGAGGTGCTGTTCAGCGGCTACGTGACGAACGGCCCGACCTTCGGCACGCCCTATGGCGCGCCCGAATTCGTGCAAGGCTACATAGGGACGCTCCCCGGCGTCGCGATACCGGCCACCAGCACCGGCAAGCGAATCGAAGGGGGAAGGACGACCGAAGAAGTCGTCTCAGAAGCCGGCGGCGACAAGGTCGTCATACCGCCGTCCACGGAAGTGATGACCGCTGCCGGCACGCCGTTTGACGGGACTATCTCCCCGCCCGTTCCAGACCGCAGCTTCGTGCCCAGCGAAACGGCAGAGTTCGGCACGCCGCTGACGGGCTCAGCGTTCAGCGTCACCCCAACGCTCTCCAACGGCGATGCAACCCATCTGATCTTCTCCGAACCGATCACGATCACGTTCACCTTCATGTTGCCCGCAGGCGTAAGCCCCGCGGAAGCCGAAGAAACGAAGGTCTACTACTACGATCCCTCCACCCTGGAATGGATCGAGGCGGGGACCGACGCGGGCGATCCGGGCGGCAGGGTGGCCGTCGCAAACGGCATTGTCACTGTCACGGTTCGCACCTATCATCTGTCGTCGTTCGCCGCGCTCACGCACGCTGCAAGCGCTCCCGCGATCGGTTCGGTGTCTCCCGACCCGGCATCAGATGGGTCGACGATCACGATCGAAGGCTCGAATCTCGGCTCGGAAGCCGGGCGCGTGGTCATGAGCCCGACGGGTCACAGTACCGGAGGGGGTGTCGAACTGGCAGTGAAGTCATGGTCGAGCAGCACTGTGAGCGCCGAAATCGCGAGCGGACAACCGGTCGGCGCATATACGGTGGCGGTGGTCACAAAGGCCGGCGTCATGACCAACTCGCTCGCGTTCGCACTGAAAGCACCGGCCCCTCCGCCGACGCCGGAAACGAAAGGCAACGGCTCCGGTGGGACGCCGGGAGCGACAGGCGGGACCGGGCAGGGCCAGCCAATGCAGCCTGGCTCGTCGGGGCGCGTGCGCCACACACATGTGGCAAAGACAGCCGGCGGCAAGTGCAAGCGTGTTCGCGTCAAAGTCAAGCACTCCAAGAAGACCAAGATCGTGCGCATCTGCAAGAAGCACAAGGCCAAGAAGCGCGCGAAGTCAAGGAAGAGGCGTGGGCATGGGCTGTAGAGGCCCTCAACAGAAAGGTTGATAGATGCGTCGTAACACAGCAGTTACTATTACTGTCGGCATGGTCGCGCTCTGCGCGATGCTGCTTCCCGCAGCTGCCGGCGCGGTCATCACCACCGGCATCAGCGGCAAAGTGACCGAAGCCGAAGCTCCTCACGCCGGTGTTACAGGCGCGAATGTCTGCGTCTACACTGAATTTGGTGCGCTCATTGAATGCAAGACAGGGGTCACAAATGCGTCCGGCGAATATACGATCGAAGAGTCGCCGGGCAAATACAAGGTCGGCTTCAATGCGTCCGGGTTCACAACCCAGTACTACAACGGCGTGTCATCGCTGGAAGAAGCGCAAACCGTGACGGTGACGAGCGGCAAAATAGCCGAACACGTCGACGCTGAACTGGAAAGTACGACCCCAGGCACGATCACCGGTCGTGTCACCGACGCCTCCAACGGACAGGGCGCAGGCGGTGTCGAAGCGTGCGTTTACGGGCCGTCCGGCAATCACTGCGCCGAAACCAACGGCAACGGCGAATACACCATTTCCGGTCTTTCCGCCGGGTCGTATACGATCAACTTCTTTTCCGCGGTGACGTGTGAAGAAGAACAGGGAGAAAAGGTCCGCTGCCAGCCGAAGTCCAACTACATCCGACAGTCCACTTTGGTGAAGGTGAAAGCGAACAAGACGGAAACCGTCAACGTAGCACTACAGCCCGGCGGTCAGATCGGTGGCACGGTTACGAACGCTTCGATCACTCACCCCGGGCTCGCGAAGGTCAGTGTCTGCGCCACGAAGTTCCTGGGCAAAAAGGCCCACGAATGGGAAGAATATGGCCCGGGAGGATGCTCCTGGACTAACTCGAGCGGCCAGTACACGATCTCCGGCCTGGAAAGCGGATCGTACAAGGTCACATTCAGCGGCTACATCTGCTCGATCCTCAAAAAGGGCGAAGAAGAAGAATGCCCCGAGATGTACGTGACGCAGTTCTATCACGGCAAGCAGACCCTCAAGCAGGCCGAAACGGTTTCGGTGAGCGCCGGGTCGAACACCGGCGGCGTCAACGAAACCCTGCGCGAAGCCTTCCCGACTACGCCGGCCAGTACCGCCGCGCCGGCATTGACGGGCACGCCTGTCGTCGGCCAGACGCTCAGCTGCTCGCAGGGCTCGTGGTCGCACGAACCGACCTACCTCGTCTACCAGTGGCTGCGCAACGGTACGGTCATCGCCGGTCAAGCCGGCCCGACCTACACGGTGCAGGCCGCCGATTCCGGACACTCGATGACGTGCTCAATCACGGCCGGCAACGGCGCCGGGGCGGCGACGGCGACCAGCAATGCCCTTGCGATCCCTGTGCCGCTCGCCGTGGTCAAGAGCGTCAAGGTCAAGGGCTCGAACGTGTCGGTGAAGCTGAGCTGTCCGGGCGTCGCCCCGTGCTCGGGCGTGATGAAGATCGTCGCCAAACACGGCAAGCGCAACGTCACGATCGGCGCTGCGAGCTTCTCGATCAAAGCCGGCAAGAGTGTGACCCTGCGCGTGCACCTGACCGGCACAGGACGCTCGCTGCTCGCTCACGCGGGCCGACGCGGGCTCAAGGTCAAGATCGGTGGAACCGGCGTCAAGCCGCACTCTGCGACGCTCAAACGGCACCGCTGAGATCGGTGGCTGCTGCGGCCCCGGGCTGTCGTGGCCCGGGGCCGCGACGGTCCGATCTATAACGGCCGGCGCAATGATAAGCTCGACGGCGCGGATAAGGCCAGAAGGGGCAGGGAGCGAATGAAAGGGAGAACCATGAGGCATGGCATGGCAGTGCGCGCCGCGGTTGTGGTTGGCGTGGTATGTGGGTTGCTGGGCGGCGGGATCGCTGTTGCGGCGCCGAACGCCGGTCAGTCGTTGGGGCGTGCAGCCAAGCGACACGGCAAGCACTCCGGTCGTGGACCGCGTGGACCGCGAGGCTTTCCCGGGCCGCAGGGACCGCAGGGGCCACAGGGACCCGGCGGGCCGCAGGGACCGCAGGGGCCACAGGGACCAGCGGGTGTGGCGATTCCGCTGCTCTACAAGGCTGCCACGGCCAGCGCGAACCAGGAAATCTTCAACCGCGCGGGACTGAAGATCGAAGGCTCGTGTGCGGCTGGACCCACCACCACGTTGGAAGGTCGAGCGCTGTCGGAACACGCGATCTTCCGCGCGAGCGATGTCGTGAGCGGCACGACAGAAGCCAGTAACGATCTGTTGCTCAACCAGAAGTTCTCGCTCACGCCCGGCAACGCCCAGTCGGATTACGTGCTCTTCTACTACCTAGCCGGGGACGGCAGCAGCATCGTCACGGCAACTTATGCCGTCGCGAACGGTACGCAGCTTCCGGGCGTTGACTGCGTCCTGTTTGGGACGGTTCAGGTGGCATAGAGCTTGAAGGCGCGGCGCACTGTGCGTGCGTCGCGCCGCCAAGCACCTCATGAGTGTGAGCGGTGTGGGCAGGCGAAACATGAGCTCGCTTCGAGCGTCGCTGGTCGCCGTGGTATGCCTTATCGCAGTTGGGCTGGACGCATGTGGCACGTCGGCGCCCAACTCGACCAGAGGCTCGGCGACGACGTCGACGGGGCTCGGCATCGCATCCGGGCAGGGCTCTGCTGCTCGGATGCCCAACCGCCCGACCGGGACCGCTCTGACGCTAGGGCAAGCCAATGCGGTCCCGCTCGGACTGACCGTGGCGCAGGTGGTTCGCCGGCTCGGTACCCCAGTCATCGGGCTGCGACAGAGAGGCCATTATCGATGCCTGTTCTACGACGTTGCCGGCCAGCCGCCCAGCGACAGGCTTCAATTCTGCTTCAGCGCCGGCAAGCTGGTGGTCATTGCGTCCTCGATCACGTGATGGCTCGATGAGCTCGCGCTCCTGGTCGCAATGTGTCTGTCTTGGGTTGGCAAAATGCCCCGCTGTCTGACAGCCATCTTCGTCCGTCGCGAGCGTGAACGTGGCGCCCTGACCCTGCTCGCGATCATGATCGCCCTGTCCGCGCTCGCATCGGGCGGGTTCGCGGCGCCTGCATCCGCCGCGCCCGCGAATCAAAGTTTCCTCTCGCCGGCCGAGCAGGGGATCTCCGCTGCGCAACGAGCGTTCGCGGACGGCTCTCAAGGCGTATGGAACGGGCACCGCAACGTGCCGCTGGCGTGGTACGACGAGCGCCTGCACGTCCACATCCGCTATCCGCTGGCGACGATCTGGGGCGCTGTTCCCCTGTTCGAAGCGCTCTGTTCCGTCGCGATCGCCGATCCATCTCAGGCTGACCGGCCCCCGTTTGACGGTCCAGCGGCAGCGTCACGCGGTTGTTGACGATCCGTCCGAGAGTGGCCGGGAAAGCGAGATGGGGAGCCGGCGGCGGGGGAGACCCATACATCCGGGCTCCGCGTCCGTCGTCTGGCCGGACGGGCGCGCCTACGTCGTCCGTCCGCTTTTCTTGTCGTCACTGCAGCCAGTGGACGAAGCTTGGGTACGGCGCACCGCCCGTGATGAAGCGCTCGAGGGCACGAGCGAGCGGTCCGACGGACCTTCTGGGAAAGCGGCGGGTGTTGACCAGAACAATCCCGGCATGGGCTCGCTCGGCGGCTTGGAACTGACGGTCGAGGTCGAGAAAGTCATCGACGTTGCAGGTGACCACCGCGCGTCCATCGGCCTGGGCTCGCTCGAACAGGTCGGGGTCCGAGAGCCCGCGCAGCGCGGCGTCCTCGGTGACCGCGATCACGTCGTATGAATGGGCGCGCAGTTGCTCCGCGAGGACTCGCGGCATGTGCTCGTCGAGCAGCAACCTCACGCCAGTGCCGCTTGCTCACGCAGCCAGTCGGCTTCAGCGGCGTCGGCCTCCCGCTCGTTGCGCGCGATGCGCTCGTCGATCTCCTCTGGGTAGTGGGCGCGGTAGCGCATCGCGGCACGCACGCGCTCGGGCGAAAGGTCCAGCCACTTCGCGGCGTGCCGCACGGCCGGCTCGCCGCTGCGGCCGCTCTCGCGGACTACGGCGACGACCTCCCACACATCGGGCCCGCCCGCGAGCGCCGCGCGCCGTCCTGCCGGCCCGTCGCGAAAGACGATCCAGGGATGCTCGTCCATCCGCATCCCCTCGTCGATGTAGCGCTCCGCCAGCCGCGACTTGTTCAGGCCCGTATGGGCTCCGCGCCGCTCCAGGCGCTCCAGCACCGAGGCGTTCAGTCGAGCCGAGAAGGGGCGAGCACGCGACATGTAAGACAGTGTACACGTCTGGCGAGCGCCCGAAAAGCCCCGATCTGGCCCGCAGCACGCGCAGCGTCATGGGGTAGAGCGCTTGCGCCGACTGGAGGAAGGTTGGGAAGGTGGACCGTGGCCGGCGCGGAGCGTCGTGGGGCGGTCGAAGCGCTAATCACCGTGGTGGACAGTGGACGGTTCGATCTCGACATTGATGCTGTCGATCGCCGAACCAGAACGGGACGAATGTGCTCGAACTGGAGAACGGTCAGACGGCTGGTGGCGACGGACCGCAGCGCACCATGCCTAACTCCCGCTCTACCTGCGCCATGCGGTCTGCGCTTACCCGCGGACCATCCGGGGGTGGCGGCGGCCAAGGCCACCCCGCGGGCTCGGAGAGCGCCCTGGCGAACCGCTCGACCCCGGCCGGGGTGCTGAGCGTCAGTATGCGCGTCGTGTCCGACTCCACACGAAAGGTGTGCGGCGTCCCGCCCGGCACGAACGTACCGAGGAACCACAGCGCCTCTCCCGCGCCCGCCGCGACGAGGACCGGCTCGGCCTCAGAGCTCATTCTGCGCGTCATGGCCAGAGGCTATCTGCTTGCAGAGCGTCGGCTTCCGGCTCAAAGCGCAGGTCGATGTCGATCGTGCTCTCTCGCCAGCCCTCCAGCACAGCGGTCGAGCCCCCGGTCAGGTAGATCCGTACGGGCCAGCCCGCCGCTCACCAAGTCTGCTCCTGGCAATTCGCTGTGCGCGCCCACCACGCCATCATCGCACGCGGCTGCGGGAGTGCGAGGGCGGTCGCGGCCTCTTTGTGCCACCGCTCAACGGGCCATGCTGCGGCCGAGGTACGGCGGCTGGTGACACAGCAGTGGTACACTGCTCTGCGTGGCGACATCGCATCAGCGCATCCAGGTGACCGAGGATCCAGAGCTCAGGCGCGCGCTGCGCGCCGCCGCTCCACATCTGCGCCCCGGCCTGCCGCGCTCCCAACAGGTACGCGAGCTGGCGATCGTGGGTGCGCGGCACATCGCCCAGGAGCCGATCAGCGAACAGCGGCGGGACGAGCTGATAGAGCGTTTGGTCTCACATTTCGAGCATCCAGAGACCGCCCCCTGGGATTGGGACTCGATGCGCGAAGGCAAGCGCCTTGCCTGGCCGCTCCGGTAGCGAAGATGCGTGGGGGCGCCTGCCCCTCCTCGTCGACACCTCTGCGTGGGCGCGCGCTGGGCATCCCGCGGTGCGTGAGCGCTGGACCGAAGCACTGCGGGCCGGCCGGCTGCGGTTGGCGCCCCCGATCCGGCTGGAGATCCTCCTCAGCGCCCGTGGCGGAGCCGAGTTCGACGCCCTCGCGGAGGCGCTCTCCGCCTTGCGACCCACCCAGCTCACCGGCGCCGTCGTCAACGCCGCTGAGGACACGATGCGCCTGCTCGCGCAGCGCTCACATGGCGCCCACCGTCTGCCGATAGTCGACTACCTGCTCGCCGCCACCGCCGAGGAGCTCGGCGCCGCGGTGCTGCACTATGACCATGACTACGACACGCTCGCTGAGGTGATGGAGCTCGAGTCGGTCTGGCTGGCGCCTCCTGGCTCTATTCCATAGCGAACCGCCTCCGCAAACCCAGGGAAGATCAGCTCCCGCGGCGCACATGTGCGTGGTGGCGACCATGGCGCGGGAGAGTAGAGGAGCGTGACGATCGCCTGAGCGTCCATTGTGTCCGTAGCTTTTAAGCCACGCCTTGGATGTGCCGATACACGACGATCAGCCCTGCAATCGGAGGACGTGTCCAGGACGTGACTCGGGTCGATGATCTCCCTCGTGCGCAAGCGCAGGATCCCGCGGTGGAGCTTGTGCGGCTGGGCTGTGTGTTGCTGGAACGCGTCGATGAGCTGATCGAGGGCGTGACCGCTCGGGCTCGGCGTCGCAGGACCCAGGAAGGCGCGGCCGCGCTCGACCGTGCGGTCGAAGAGAGCTTCGTGCGATTGGGCAGGTCGGCGACGATCGCGGTCGCTCGGTGGCTGTCCGGTGAGCCTGTCGACGTAGCTTCCGCGGCGGGCGATGAGTTCTCGCGGGCCTTCGCGGTGCTGGCGGCCTGCAGCGACGTCCCGCTCGGCGAAGTCGTGCGTCGCTGCCAGTACTGGCGCGACGCCTGCGCGCAGGTGCTGCGCGAGGCCAGCGAGCCGGACCGTCTCGCGGCCGAGCGGGCGCTCAATCGCGGGCGTGACGCGATCCAGAGCTCGGCCGATCGCACGATCGCCCAGGTGAGCGCGATCTTCGACGATGAGCGCCGGCGCATAAAGGCACAGCTCGTGCACCGCCAAGAGGAGCTGTCGTTCCTGGCCACCCACGACGCGCTCACGGGCCTTGCGAATCGCGCTCTGATTATGGAGAGCCTGCAGCGGATGCTGGCCCGCGGTGCTCGCCAGGGCAACGGTGTGGCCGTGCTCTTCATAGACCTCGACGACTTCAAGCTCGTCAACGACACGCTCAACCACAGCACCGGCGATGAGCTGCTGGTCGCGATCGCCGACCGGTTGCGCGAAGCGGTGCGTGACGCGGACGCGGTCGGGCGCCTCGGGGGCGACGAGTTCGTCGTGCTCGCCGAGCTGACGGGCGGCTCGGACGACTCTCGGGAGCTCCTCGCTCGCGTGCGGGAGGCGTTCGCCGCTCCGTTTGCGCTGGAGGGTCACCCCGACGGGCTGCGGGTCACGGCGAGCACCGGCGTCGCGATCGGCGTGCCCGGCTCTTCGGCTGAGCAGTTGCTGTGCGACGCGGACGTCGCGATGTACAGCGCCAAGTACGGGGGCAGCGCATGCGCACGCTATGAGCCGGGGATGCACCAGGCGCTGCGAGACCACAGCCGCGACGGCGCCCGATCACGCTCCAGGAGCTGACCAGGCAGGCTCATCAGCTCCGTCGCAAGCAGCGGCGGCGCAGCCACGCGCACCATCGGTGACGCGCCGATTCGACGCGGCTAAAGAAATCAGCGTCGCCAACCAGAATGTCGACGGGCTGGCGATCGCCTCCAACGGGACGATCTGGCTCAAGGCGAGGGAGAGGGCAAAGCTGAAACCACCCTCTACACCGTGAACAGCTCGCTGACCGAATCGAGCGAAGCATTCAAAGTGCCGTTCGGCAACTCCGGCGTCGCGATCGATGGCGAACACCACCTCTGGCTGGCGGATATTGGCGGCCACGCGATGCACGAGTACGACGAATCGGGCCATCAGGTCGCTGAATTCCCGACAGGCACCGCACCGGCCGATGAAAACAAAGCGGTCTACCCGGAGGGCGTGGCGCTCGACCACTGCACGTTCACGGGGAAGCTGGCTCTCTGGACGTTCGGCGCAGACGGCGTGAGCAGTCCCCTCGTCGCCTACGAAATCGGCCCCTACACCGGCTCGACGAGCGACTGTCCGCCTCCGCCCAAGAAAGAAGAACCGCAGAAGAAAGAAGAACCGAAATCGCCGGCGCCTCCGCCTCCTGCACCCAATGGCACCGGTCCTTCAGCGATCGGCGCAGGCAGCGGGTCCGGTGGGACGGGCGCCGGGCTGTACGCGGGCGGCTCGCTTTTGCTGCACGCGGCGGACCCGGCCGACCCGACGGGGCTGCTGTTCGCCTACCTGTGGGAATTCGGAGACGGTGGCCACGCGACGGGGCACGGGAGCATCAGCCATGTCTATACGTGCGCGGGCGTCTACCACTTGAACGTCATCGACATCGACACGACCGGCGCGCGCCACACGACCACCGGAGAACTCGCGGTCGGCTTCCCGCGCAGCGACAACAAGATCTACAAGGGCCTACATTTCAGCCCGCATGTGCGGGTCTCGGGCCACAAGGCGACGCTGTGGCTGAGCTGGTCGGGCAAGGGCAGGCACGTCAGCGCCCGTTCGATCGACTGGAAGCTCGACAACCAGCACGGCAAACGCTTCGCCGTCCACACCCACGCGGTCGGCAAGGTCGCGCTCGGTCACGACCACTTCATGACAGCGACCGCGCGGTTCTCCAACGGCCACTCGACGACGATCAAAGCCTGCTTCTACGCGTGAGGCGAAGCGACAGCGCCCGGCGCTCCGCGCGGCCCTTATGCGGTGCATCTCCCGGATCAACGCGTGGCTGCACGGCTGGCACCAGTTCTTCCGGATCGCCTGCCCCGGCGAGCAGTTCACGTTGCGGGCGCTCGACGCGCATGTTCGGCGTCGGCTCCGCGCGATCCTGCTGCGCCACTGGAGACGCAGACCAACGATCGTGCGCAACCTCATCGCCCTCGGTGTCAATCAGCGTTCAGCATGGCGAGGCGTCTATACGGGCCGCAGGTCCATATGGGCGCTCAGCCACACCCCGCAAGTCGATAACGCTCTGCGGACCCGGTTCTTCACCGACCACGGACTCGACTCGCTTGTGGTGCTGCATCGCGATTGGCACGAGGAGATCGTCGCCCCCACCCAGCGGCAGCTCGCGATGGAGTGGGGATAGATCAAGGTCGTCGTTGAAAGCGGCCGGCGGCGGGGTTCGCAACCCGCCGTCCCGAGGAGCCGTGTGTGAACAGCACAAGCACGGTTCTGTGGGAGCCGGGGCGGGCAACCGCCCCGGCTACCCGACATCGCGCCGCCGACGAATCCGTCGCCCGGTAAGCGCCGTAGGCTGCGTCGCACCGCCACAACACTGTCACCGACTGGAGGCCACAACATGGATACATCCGTGATGAGTCACCGACGTTTTCTCGCGCGCGCCGCGCGCTTCGACCCGCGCGAGATCAAGAAGGCGCTTGGCGAGGTCGAGGGGTTCAACGCGAAGGTCGCGCTCCTGATCACGCGCAGCGTGGGCACGATGGCATGCGCGTACGTGTTCTGCTTGATCGCGCTGCTCAGCCTCCCGGCGATACTCATCCAGGCGGGAGTGCTGACGAGCAGCGACGTGCCGAAGTTCTTCACGAAGCCTGGCCTCATCCTGATCGTCGCGTGGATCGCACAGACGTTCATCCAACTCGTGCTGCTGTCGATCATCATGGTCGGCCAGTCGGTGCAGTCCGCCGCGTCAGACGCGCGCGCCGAAAAGGAGTTCATGGACACCGAGACGATCATGGACCGCTTGGACACGAAAACCGCGGGCGGCCTGCGGGAAGTGCTCGATGCGATCCGCGCGATCGGCGAGTCACCGGGAGCGCCGGCGGTGGGTCCGTCGCAGGCACCATAGCCAGGCGCAAGGGACCTGTGCGTCAGTCCGGCGATGTTCGGAGTCACCCCGGCGAGCTACACTTAGCGTCCATGCCCAGTAAGCACGCTCGAATCGCTGTGACGGCTGACCCCGAGCTCGGGGATGCGCTTGAGCGTGTGCGTGCCGTCACGGGGTCGCATGAGGCCGATGCCACTTTGGTGCGCCGGTTGGCGCTCGTGGGGGCTCAGTGTGAGCTGCAAGCGGGGCCTGAGCGTCGTGAGGCGGTCGAAGCGCTGATCGACGCGATGGACGGTGGACGGTTCGATCTCGACCTGGATGCTGTCGATCGCCTCAACATGCCTGACAGCGCGGCGTGAGCGAGCGGCTGTGGGACGGCCAGGGCACGGTGCTGGCCGACATCTCGGCCTGGATGTTCGCGCGTCGCGATGCGGATGCGCGAGAGTTGCTGTTCGCCGCTGTTGAGCGTGGCGATGTGGCGTGGTGCTGGCCGGTGCGTTATGAGCTGATCGTCGGTGCGCGCGGCCCGGAGGGGATCTCGGCGGTCGATCGTGCGCTTGAAGGTCTGCGTGAGGTCGCGGTCGATCGCTCGGTTCAGCGGGGTGTGCTCGCGGCTATGCGCGAGCTCGCGGACGGCGGCTCGCATGGTGCCCATCGCCTGCCGCTTACCGATCTGACCGTCGCGGTGGCCGCTCAGCGCACGGGCCTCGATGTGCTGCATCACGATCGCCACTTCGACCGTCTGGCAGACTTGCTGGAGATCCGCGCGTTCTGGCTCGGCGACCCATCTGCATGACCGGTTTGTGTTCGCAACGCCCGAGATCGTGCTGCCCGAGTTCGTCACGACCGGGATGGGCTTTCTCGATGAGCTCGCCGACGCTGCCCTGCCACCCGAGGGGGCGGGGCTGCAGTTGATGCGTGAGCTTGCCTTGCGGCACGGTGCGGTCGTGGGTGGCTCTTTCATCTGTCGTGACGAGGACGGCGAGAACCGCAACGCATGGTTCTGTGCCGCCGCGCCCGCCATAAGGCCGTATCAGGGCGCAGCCGTGATCACGGCCCCGGACGGAGAGATCGCGTACCAGAGGCCGCCGTTGATGTTCAAGCCCTGACCTGAATCTGTTCCGGGGCCGGAGTCGCCGGCGTACGTGTACAGAGGCCATCCGGCGTAGGTCGCGACGCTCCCGCCTTCCGGGTCGGTCGCGCTGCCGAGCAGCGAGGACTTCACGGCGCCGCTTGCTTTGGGAGCCTGGCCGCTTGCGAGCTTCAGCGGCGGCCAGACCTGAGCGCAGGCGCCGGTGCACGTGACTTTCGCGTGCCGGTCGGGCATGAAGATGTAGAGCGTGTGACCCTGTTCGTCGACCAGCACCACGCCGAGTTTCGACACGCTTGCGGTCGAGATGCCGACCGTCGCTGTCGGCGTGCTCGCGGTCGCTGAAGGCGCGCTCGACGTGGGGGAGGAGGTCGTGCTCGAGCTTCCGCAGCCGGCCGGCGCAGCCGCGAGAAGCGCCGTCAAGAGGGAAAGCGAAAGAAAACGTCGTCTCATCGAACGTCACCTGCCTCTGATCGCTCGCGCAACACGGTCCATTTGATCGTATTCCCCGGAACGGCCACTTCTATGACATGGGCGCTTCACGAGCAGGCTACGACAGTGGCTCGCCGGGAGGGCGTGCGGCGTGCGCCGCTGTGAGCTCGACGCGGTTTCTGACGTCCAGCTTGGCGTAGAGGGGCGGCTCACGATCCTGTTAGCCCGGGGCTTCGCCGCAGGCGGTTACGGGCCGAGCAGAGCGAGCGGCACGACGCCGATGCCGTCCCTGCGACGGTAGGCGAGCGTTCCGGTGTAGACGACGATCGCGTCGAGCAGGCGGTCGCCGATCTGGCGGCGCAGCCATAGGAGGTGCGCGACGTCGGCATCTGTGATGGTGTCGCTGAGCTTGGTCTCGATCGCGACTATTGCTGCGTCGGGGCGCTCGAGGATGAGGTCGATCTCGTGGCGGCCGTGTCTCTCTCGGAAGTGGGTGACGGTCGCGTCGGCGGGCTGGGCGTAGACGCGTATGGAGAGGGTCACCAGCGACTCGAACAGGGCGCCGAGCAGTGTGCCGTCGCGCGCTATCGGTGGCTGGAGAGTGTCTCCAGAAAGCAGCTTCTCGGTGGTGACGCCGAGTAGCGCGGCGGCTAGAGCGGGGTCGAGGAGGTGCCGCTTGGGCTGCTGGAGCAGCGGGGCGAAGTGGCTGAGTCCCGGCTGCCAGGCGGGGAGGTCGTCGATGATCCAAAGGCGCTGCAGCGCGTCTCGATATGACAGCGTCGTGCCACGGTTGGGAATCGCGCCGTCGCCGCGGTGGGCCGCGTCCCTGATCGTCTCCAGCGAGGTCGTTGTGCTCGTGGCGGCCGCGTAGGCACGCAGCCAACGCCGTAGCTGGTCCGGTTGGCGGACCGATCGGCCAACGTCGATCGGGATGTCGCGCTGGACGGCGCGGTCGATGTAGCCGCCGAGCGCTCGCCTGCGGTCGCGCCCATCGAGCGTCCGAATGGCGGGAAAGCCGGACCGGAGCATCTCCTCGACATACCGGGACAGTCCGATCTCGCTGCTGCCGGACAACGTCGGCCGGCGACCGTCGCACAGCTCTGCGAGAGCTACCGTGGGCGTCGCGAGCTGCCGCTCGGCGAAGGAGAGGGGTCGCATCCGGATCGTGACGATGCGCCCGGCGCCCGAGTGGGTGTCGGCGTTCTCGCCGGCCGACCCGGCGAGGTAGAAATGCCGGGGGCTGTAGTCGGCATCGACGATTCGGCGCACCTTGTCGATAGTGTGAGCGTGGCGCTGGAACTCGTCGATCAGGACCGGAGGCTCGCCGGTTGTGACCCAGTCCTCGATGTCCTGCGCGAGCTGCAGCTCCGACGCGCGGTCGAGGCGGTGGATCGTGCGTGCACGGCGCTCCAGCGTTCTCGTCTTGCCGACGGCCTTGGCACCCTCCAGGATTACCGCCGGCAGCTGAAGCTGGTCCAGCTCGTCGTCCACGACTCTCGGTATGTAGTCACTGGCCACGAACCTAAAGTATACCGTTAGGACGCGATCTACCGTACAGCTAGGACAGGCTTTACTGCGCAGCCAGGACGGAGCTGAACCAGACCGCCTTCCCCGGACCAGGTACTTCTATGACACGGGCGCTTCACGAGCAGGCTACGACAGTGGCTCGCCGGCCGGGCGTGCGGCGTGCGCCGCCGTGAGCTCGACGCGGTTTCTGACGTGCAGCTTGGAGTAGGCGTGCGAGAGGTGCATCTTGACGGTGCCGCGGGCGATGAACAGCTGTGCGGCGATCTGGGGGTTTGACATGCCGCGGGCCGCGAGCTCAGCGACTTCGAGCTCCGCCGGAGTGAGGCTGGCCCACCCGGTGAGTGGGCGATCGCGGCTGCCTCGACCTCGTCGCACATAGGCGATCGCGTCGGCCAGGGAGAGCGCCTGGCCCTGGGCCCACGCTGTCTCCCAAGCCTCGCCCTCGCCGTTCTTCGCGGATGCCGCACGAGCGGCATCGATCCGCTCAGCCGTTTCAGGCGATGGCGCACAGCCCAGCCGTGCACGCGCCTGCGCGGCTGCGGCGGCCAGCCGAGCGCAGCGCTCGATTTCCGCAGTCTGCGCGGCAAGCAGCGCCAGCTCGTCGAGCACGTCGGCTGCTTCGCGTTCGAGCCCAAGCTCCGCGCTGCTCGCAAGCGCGGCGTGTAGGAGGTTGCGTCCCTCCTCAACGTTGCCGGTCTCGAGCACGACACGTCCTCTGACGTAGTCGGCTACGGCACGGTGGCGCGCGATGCCAGATCGCTCGGCGATCGCTTCGAGCTCCTCTGCGTGAACCCCCGCCTCTACTGTCTGTCCGCGTCTGAGCGCGATGCGGGCCAGCGTCTCGTGGGCGATGACGAGCGTGTGCAGGTGCGGCATGCCGAGCAGGCCGCGGGCCCGATTGGCGGCTGAGTGCAGGTCGCCGTGCATGAGCTCGGCGGTCGCGAGCGCCAGCTCGATCGCGGGAACCGACTGCAGCGCGGCAGACTCCCTGGCGCGCTGCAGCGCGTATGCGCCTGTCCTCAGGGCCTCGTCGGTGCGCCCCAAGCGGGCGAGCGCGTGGATGCGGAAACCGAGGACCTGAAAGTGGGTCATCGATGGCCACTCGCCCTCCAGCTCGCTCGCGCGATCGATATGCATGAGAGCGCGCTCGGGCGAGCCGGCGATGACCTGAGCCCATGCGACTGCTTGCTCGGCCCAGGCGCGAAGGGTCGGGTGCTCGCAGGCTGTCGGGATCGCTAAGAAACGTTCATACGCTTCATCGATGGCCCGGAAGCGCTCGCACAGCATCGCTGCGACCGCGAACGTCACGAGGGCGAACGCCAGCCCAAGCGGATCATCCGCGCGCTCTGCCAGCTGGACGGCTCGTTCGGCGTTGCGCAGCCCGTCAGCCAGGCTTGCGCCGGTCTGGATCAGCACCATCGAGGAGAGCCGCAGGCATTCGCCCTGCGTGCGGGCGTCCTCGACGGCGCTCAGCAACTCGAGACCTGCGCGTGTGCCGCTCAGCGCCCCTTCGTAGTCTTCGCTCAACAGGGCAACCACGGCCGCTCCACACCGCACGAGCGCAAGCGCGCCTGCATCTGACCTCTCGTCAGCCGCCGCCAGCACCGCCGCGCAGATCGAGTGCGCTTCGTGGAAGTGCTCGGCGAGTATCCAATGGCGCATCAGCGCGCCCGTTATCGCGAGCGCGCCGTCAGGATCGCGTTCCAGGGCGCGATCCAGGGCGCGGTGCAGGTTCGCCGTGTCTGTCTCGATCGGCCCGTGTCCGTCCCGCAACAGCCGTTCGTCGGCCTGTGCCGCCCATGCGCTGAACCAGGCGAGGTGCCGATCGGCGCTCGCCTCGTGTTCCCCCGCTTGCGTGAGCTGCCCGGCCGCGTACTCGGCGACTGTCTGCAGGATCGTCCAGCGTTCCGGCTCGTGCCCCGGTGTAGTCCCGGCCCCGGCGCCGGGGCGTAGGCGATGCCCGCTGCCGGCTGAAAGCGCCGGGCGTTCGCTTCCGCGCGCGGGCACAGGCATTATCAGGCCCTTCGCCTCCAACGCTCGAAGGATCCCTCTTACGCGGGGCAGGGTCTCGCCGGGCGCAGCTACGGCGAGGGCGGCCGGCGATGTGAACCCGCCCGAGAAGACCGACAGGCGCGCCAGCAGCGTCTTTTGCGCATCGTCGAGCAGGCTGTAGCTCCAGTCGAGCGACGCGCGCAGCGAGCGGTGCCGCGAAGATTCGACGTCGCCGGTTGCCGCGAACAGGCGGCCATCCTGCGCGAGCGCCTCGGCGATCTGCTCGACCGTGAGCGTGTCCAGGCGGGCGGCGGCGAGCTCGAGGGCAAGTGGCAGACCGTCGAGCCGGCGACAGATCTCTGCCACAGCCTCAGCGGTCCTCGGGGTGAGCGCGAAATCCCGATCGCGCAGCACGGCGCGATCTACGAACATCCGCGCGGCGTCGCAGCGAACGACCGCGCTCAAGCCGTCGCCCGCGTCCGGCAGGCTGAGCGGACCGAGGCGGAACACGCTCTCTTCGTCGATTCCCAGAGGCTCCCTGCTGGTCGCGAGCAGCCGAGCGTTCGGCACGCCATCCAGCACTTCGTCAGCCACCCGTCCCACGCCGTCGAGCAGGTGCTCGCAGTTGTCGAGCACCACCAGTGCTCTCCGCGACTGGAGATGTTCGAGCAAAACCTCAGTAGGAGTGCTGCCGAGGCGCTCACGGATCCCGAGCGCGGCAATGAGCGCGTCGACGATCCGCTCGTCTATGGCCACGTCGCCGAGCGGGACGATCACGTATCGGTCGCCCTCTCGCGCGGAGGCGAAACGTTCGGCCAGCTCGAGCGCGAGTCGTGTCTTGCCGCACCCGCCCGTGCCCGCCACGGTGACCATGCGGCCGCGGGCGAGCATCCCTTCGAGCTCGACAAGCTCTGACTCGCGGCCGATCAACGGGCCATCGGTCGACATCCCGCCGGATCGTCGCAGACTTGGGCGAATTCTGGCCATCTGGCGGTCGTTTTCACGGTGCGGATCTGCGAGCCTCGCCGTGGTATCCGAATGATCGAACTTCAGGTATTAACGGCGCTTACCGCGCTGGACCGGATGCGCGAGTTGGGGTGGGCGAGGGCCAAGCGCATGGGCTCGCTTCCCGTGCTTACGGCCGCGAGTGGGCTGACCCTCAGCCTCCTCGTCCGTAAAGCGGCACGCCGGAAAGCGGTATGAGCGCCGGACGGACGATCGCCGATCTTCCCGGACCGCGGCGCCTGCCGCTGGTCGGCAACGCGCACCAGTTGCTGCGGGTGTCGCGGGTTCATGCTACGTCGGAGCGGTGGGCGCGCAGGTACGGTTCGATCGCGCGTGTCGATGTCGGTCGGCGGCGCATCGTCGGCATCGCAGACCCTGATGAGATCCACCGCATCCTGCGGGAACGTCCCGATGGCTTTCGGCGCTGGGCAGAGCAGGAGGCGATCTTCGACGAGCTCGGCATGGGCGGCGTGTTCACGGCGGAGGGCGAGCAGTGGCGTCGCCAGCGCAAGCTGGTCGTCACGGCGCTGAACGCCAACCACCTGCATCGCTACTTCCACGTCGTGCGCACCAGCGCCGAGCGGCTATACCGGCGACTCGGGGAAGCGGCCGCTGCGGGGGCGTCCATCGAGATCGGCAAGCCGCTGACTTCATATGCGATCGACGTCACCTCCGCACTGGCGTTCGGTCACGACCTGAACACACTGGAACGGGGCGAGAACACGCTGCAGAGCCATGTCCAGAGAACGTTCGGGATGCTTGCCCGCCGTCTCGCGGCGCCCGTTCCGTACTGGCGCTGGGTGAAGCTGCCTGCCGACCGCGCTCTCGACCGCTCGCTGGCGGCGCTTCATGCGGCCGTCGAAGGGTTCATCTCGCAGGCCCGAGAGCGGATCGCAAAGCGGCCGGAGCTGCTGGAGGAGCCGGAGAACTTCCTAGAGGGAATGATCGCCGCTCAGCAGGCTGACGGCAGGTTCACCGATCGCGAAATCGTCGGCAACACGCTGCTCTTGCTGTTCGCGGGCGAGGACACGACCGCGCACACGCTCGCGTGGACGATATGGCTGCTCGCCCGCCACCCCGACGTTCAGGCGCGGCTGGCGGCGGAGGCGAGCGAGGTGCTCGGCCGCGATTCGTTCCCGCGCGAGCACGAGACCGTCGCCACCCTCGACTATTGCGAGGCTGTGCTGCGCGAGGCGATGAGGATCAAGAGCGTCGCGCCGATGGGGCTGCTCGAACCGCTCGCAGACACGACGATCTGCGACACGCACATCCCCGCCGGGACGCGGTTGATCCTGCTGTTGCGCCACGCCGCTTTGGGAGAGCGCCGGAGCGCCTTTGAGCCCGAGCGCTGGCTGGAGGAGGCCAACAACGATCCAAAGTCACTGACGTTCGGCGCCGGCCCGCGGTTCTGCCCGGGACGCAACCTCGCGTTCCTGGAGGCCAAGACAGCCCTGGCGATGATCGCCCGCAACTTCGAGATCGAGCTCGACGACTCGGCCGGTCCCGTCAGCGAGCATTTCGGCTTCACGATGATTCCCAAGGGCCTGCGCGTACGGTTGCGACAGCGCGCGACTGACGAGTGATCGTCCACACGCGGGGCGGTCGCGGTGGACGGCGTTGCGGCGGGACCGCGCCCTGGGATAAGACCGTGAGCCAGCCGAACGTCAAGCTGCTGGCACAGAGCTCCGCGGCGATCGGGAAGCGGCGGTTGCGGTCGCCTTTGAAGCGATCAAACGTCGAGCAGCTGTACATGGGCTTTGCGGGCTGGGGCAAGGAGACCCCTTTAGAGTCTGTCCGAAAACTCGTGCACGCGTCTGGTACAATATCTGGTACCAAATTAAAGGAGATAGCGGTGGCGATCACGGCTAGTGAGGCGCGGCGAGGGTTGTTCCCGTTGATCGAGCAGGTCAACGACGATCGCGTGCCGATAGAGATCACGTCCAAGCGCGGCAACGCGGTGCTCATATCCGCTGACGATTACGCTGCCTGGCAGGAGACGGCATATCTATTCCGTTCGCCGGTGAACGCGCGCCGTCTGCTTGATGCCGCCGAGGCGGCGGAGCGCGGCGAGATGGCTGAGCGTCCGCTCGACCGGGCGTGAGGCTCGTCTTCACTCCGCAGGGCTGGGAGGACTACACCTATTGGCAGCGGGCAGATCGTGCGCTCATCAAGCGCATCAACCGGCTGCTCGACGACACGCTACGCGACCCGACGGGCGGGATCGGCAAGCCCGAGGCGCTCAAGTACGGAATTGCTGGTGCCTGGTCGCGGCGCATCACCGAGGAGCACCGGCTCGTCTACCAGGTGCTCGGCGAAGATCTCGTGGTACTACAGGCTCGCTACCACTACGAGAAGTGATGCCATCGCGCTGCTTGGCGGCGCGCGCCGACACTGCTACCGTTCATCTGGGTCCTGCTCACCGGGACCAAAACACGGGTTCGAATCCCGTTGGCGGTATTCAGCGGGGCTCGACGGAACGAAGGAGCTCGGCGGCCGGCTGCGGCCTGCCGACCGCGTAGCCCTGCGCCTGGTCGACGCCGAGCTCGTCGAGAAGCTCGAGC
>DAHUYZ010000036.1 GCA_027306855.1 Solirubrobacterales bacterium
GCTGGAGGACGACCTCTTCACGCTGCACGCCCAGCCGGTCGTGCACGCCACCACCCGTTCAACGAGCCAGCTCGAGCTGCTCGTGCGCATGGTCGCCGCCGACGGCGAGCTGATCATGCCCGGCAGCTTCCTGCCGATCGCCGAGCGCTTCGGCTTGATCGGGGAGATCGACCGCTGCGTCGTCTCCAAGGCGATCAGGATGCTCGACTCCCAGCGCATGCGCGGCCTGCGCCCCACGGTCGAGATCAATCTCTCAGGCCATTCGCTTGGCGACCCCGACCTGGCCGCTCACATCGACAACGAGCTGCAGAGCTCCCAGATCGACCCGACCCAGCTCGTGTTCGAGGTCACCGAGACCGCTGCGATCGGCAACATCGACGCGGCACGCGGCTTCGCCCAGCGCCTCGCCGAGCTTGGGTGCCGCTTCGCCCTGGACGACTTCGGCGCGGGTTTCGGCTCGTTCTACTACCTCAAGCACCTCCCCTTCGACTTCATCAAGATCGACGGCGAGTTCGTGCGCAACCTCGTCGGCGATGACACCGATCGCCTCGTCGTGAGCGCCGTCGTCGACCTGGCCCGCGGCCTGGGCAAGCGCACGATCGCAGAGTTCGTCGGCGACGAGCCGACCGTCTCCGCCCTGCGCGACCTCGGCGTCGACTACCTGCAGGGCTTCCACCTCGGCAAGCCCGCTCCGATCGAGCGCTGGCTGGCCCCCGCTCAGCCGCTCGCAGCCGCGTCCTGAATAGGACCGGCCCGCCGGGGAGCGGGCCGATCGGGGAGGGAATGAGGGAGGAACGATGCCCTCGCAGTTCAGTGTGCCCAATGCGCCGGATGTCAAACGCGCAATGGACGGAACGCCGATACGGAGGCCCTCACATCACACGGACGGGAGCGCCGACGGAGTCGCCGACGGGGAGCTATCGATCTCGCGAAGCGCGCTCTTGACGCGGTATAGCCGCCCGTCGGCGCGGTCGAGACAGTCGCTGAGACTCTCTGATGGGTGCCACTCGCTGACGCCGACAGACCAGGTGATCGGGACCGCGCCGTCCTCCAGGCGCGCGAGCACGTCCTTGGCCGTCTGGGGCGAGGTGGCGGGCAGCAGCAGCACAAACTCGTCGCCGCCGTGACGCGCGAGGATGTCGCCGGTGCGTAGCCGCTCGCGCCAGGAGCGCCCCAGCTGAGCGAGCAGCCGGTCGCCGGCGGCGTGCCCACGGATGTCGTTGACCTGCTTGAAGCCGTCGAGGTCGAGCACGGCGAGTGTCAGCGGCTCCCCGCTGCGCTCGGCGATCGCGTGCTCACGATTGGCTGCGGTGAGGAAGCCGTTGCGGTTGAGAAGGCCAGTGAGCGGGTCGGTGTCGGCAAGCATGCGCAGGCTCTCTGAGAGATAACCGAGCACGAGGCAGATCGACCAAATCGTGATCGTGACGATCAGCCAGTAGACGACGACGTCGTGCAGACCGCTGAGCTCCAGGCCGGCCGCGAACCCGACGGAGATGAGCGCGCCCTGCGCGATAACGCCGCGGCGCGGGAAGAAATGGGCGGCGTAGATCGCTGTCCAGGCGTACTGGAAGGCGGCGATCATCATGCCGCCGTTGGTGTCGGCGTGCGCGATCAGGCCGCTGGCGGTGATCGTGCCACCTGCCGTGAGCAGCTCGAACCCGAGCAGCGAGATGGCGTCTGCGAACAGCCACACCGAGGCGGCTGCGAGCAGGGCAACGACGCCGGCGATCGCGACGAGCATGCGCGGCTCGTGCGCGCTGATCGGGAACGCGACCAGCGCGCCGCAGATGGCGCCCTTGAACGCGAACAGCAAGGCGAGCGCCCACGCGATCGGGGCGCGGTCGGCGACGACGTGGCGAGCGAGCGACGCGAGCGACGCGTAGCCGGCTGAGGCCAGCCTCGTGGACGACCCGGCCCGCGCAACCCCCTGTTGCAGCCACTGAGATGAGCTTGTGGACACCTGCTTATCTCTTCGGAAGCGAGCGCCCCGTGCTTGAGGCTCGCCGTTCTCCTCGCAAACGCTCTCTTAAACGGCGCGGCCCGCCGAAGCGGGCCGTGGTCGCAGACGGCTGTTACTCGAGTCGCGATGCTACACCGCCGGGGCGCCCACCAGGCAGGGCGCCCCGGCGATCGCCGTTCAGACCACGCTTCCAGTCGCCGCCGGCGCCGGCTGACTCCAGGGCGCGGGGTGCGGCCCGCCGAGCGTGGGGACGTCGGAGGGGTAGACCTCGTTGCCGTGGATCGCGTGGTCGCCGACCTCGAGCTCGGCGTCGGAGAGCCGCAGGGGCACGAAGATCCCGACGAGCTTCAGCAGCACGAACGTGACGATGCCGCTGAACAGGATCACCCACAGCGCCGCCTCGGCCTGCCAGCGCAGCAGGTGAAGGCCGCCGGTCGCGAACACCGATTCGGTCTTGCCGACGCCGATGTACTCGATGATCTTCGAGTTGGCAAGCAGCCCGACGAGCAGGCCACCTGTCAGGCCGGCGATCCCGTGCGTATAGATCACGCCGAGCGTGTCGTCCACGTGGCGGAAGACAGGCGCGCGCGAGAGGAAGCGGATCGCCATCCACACGATCGTCGAGGCGACGATGCCGATGATGATCGCTCCGTAGCCGTTGACGAAGCCCGCCGCGGGCGTGATCGCGACGAGGCCTGTGATCATCCCGTTGACCGAGCCGATCAGGGAAGGCTTGTCGCGGAAGATGTAGTCCCAGGCGATCCACACGAGCATCGCCACCGCCGTGCAGAGGTTCGTGTTGAGCACGGCTGCGGAAGCGTTGGCGCCCGCGTAGTAGGAGTCCCCGCCATTGAAGCCGTTCCAGCCGAGCCACAGAAGACCGGCGCCGGCCGCGACCATCAGGAGGTTGTTGGGCGCGTCGATCTCGCGATCGCGCTGCAAACGTGGACCGATCACGGCAGCGGCCACGAACCCGGAGATGCCGGCTGCGAGGTGGATGACGTAGCCGCCGGAGTAGTCGACGGCGCCGTGCGCGGCGAAGTAGCCGCCACCCCAGATGAGGAACGCGTTGACGGTGTAGACGCACGTGATCCACAGCAGGACGAACGGGATCCACGCCTTGAAGTTGATGCGGCCAAGGACCGAGCCGAGCATCAGGATCGGCGTGATGCCGGCGAACACGAACTGGAAGTAGGCGAGCGTGGAGGTCGGGAAATGAAAGGGCGGACCCGTTTTGATCGACGGGATGACCGCTTCGCCCTCCTCGGCGGCGTGGCCGAGGATCGAGCCCGGTTCGCCGAGCGCGGTCCCCAAAAACCCTTTCGTACCGAAGATTCCGCCGCCTGCGTGCGCGATCGGGTTGCCGAAGCCCATCTTGAACGCCCACAAGACCCACGCGACGAGCACGAGCGCGAACGCGACGAACGTGAGCATCATGCTGTTGACCGACCAGCGCTTCTGCATAACGCCGCCGTACAGCACTGCCAAGCCGGGAACACTCATCAGCCCGACCAGCGTCGCGGCCGTCAGCTGCCAGGCGTTGTCGCCCGGGTTCAGCCACGACGGGTATGCGAGCCATTCAGCTGCTGCCAAGATGGACATACGCCTCCATTTCTTCTCTCAGGGAACGATTCAGCCCCCGCCTGCTCTCGCCGACGGAGGCACGATTGGAGCTGTGACGCATGAAACCGCTCGGATCCGGGCGGCGGTAGAGAGCCCTGGCCAAGACTTGGGGCCGGCGTTTGGACATATGTCGAGAGAACGGACTTCTACGGCCCGTATCGCAGACCGGCGCTACGGCAGATGTCGGCCACCGTCGCCGCCGGCAGCGGGATGCTTTGAGGCGAGGTACACTGTTCGCGCGCGCGGGCGCCGCAGACGTGGACGTTGGCCGCGCCGAGCGTCGAGGGGAACGTGTAGTCGATGCAGCCGCGCAGACCCGGACGCTGCGTGAGCGCGACGATCGCGACCGCGACGACGCCCGCCAGCAGGAGCCCTGCGAAGGCGATCACGGCGATCCGCCCCGCGCGCGTCCAGCGCAGCGGCTCGGACAGCCGCCTGGACTGTTCGTGCATGACCATCGAGCGATCCAGTCTACGTTCTCATGCGCTCTGCCCGGTCGCGGAGGACGGGATCGAGCATCCGTGCCTATGAGTCGCCGGACCGACTCGGTAGCGGGGTCAGGAGTCGCGTTGCGGCTCGAACGAGAGCGCAGCCGAATTGATGCAGTAGCGCTGTCCTGTCGGAGCGGGCCCGTCGTCGAAGACGTGCCCGAGATGACCGCCGCAGCGCCGGCAGACTACCTCGGTGCGGCGCATGAACAGGCTGTCGTCGGGCCTGGTCTCAACGGCCGCCGCAAGGGTCGGCTCGGTGAAGCTCGGCCAGCCCGTGCCCGACTCGAACTTGGCGTCGCTCGAGAACAGCTCGACCCCGCAGCCGGCGCAACGGTAGGTCCCGTCAGCCTTGTTGTAGACGTACTCGCCCGTGAACGGCGGCTCGGTGCCGGCTTTGCGCAGGACCTCGTACTGCTCGGGGGTCAGCTCCTCGCGCCACTGCTCATCGGTCTTGACCTCGTGCTCGCCTGTCATCGCAGCCGTTCTAGCACGCGCTCTGGGCCCGTCCGGTCAGCAGCCACAGTGCTGCTATCCTGATCTTTACGTTCACGTCAGTTTCTACATCCAAGGTACGCATCGGCGTGCACGGCACGCACGAGCACTACAAGTGGTGGGCGCTGTCGTGTACGAGCCTCGGGATGCTTATGGCGGCTACGAATTCGGGGACGCTCATCATCGCGCTGCCGAACCTCGAGCGCTCGTTGCACGCGAGCCTGCTCGCGCTCGTGTGGGTGATCCTGGCGTACCTGATCGCGGCCACGGTCCTCGTGCTGACGGCCGGCCGCCTGTCCGACCTGTTCGGGCGCAAGCGCGCGTACGTCGGCGGCTTCATCCTGTTCGCGCTCGCCTCGCTAGGAGCGGGCTTCTCGACCGGCGCGAGCGACCTGATCGTGTGGCGCGTGCTGCAGGGTATCGGCTCGGCGTTCCTGTTCGCCAACGCCGCCGCGCTCGTCACCGACGCCTTCCCGCGCGAGCAGCTGGGCCTAGCGATAGGCGCCAACACGATGGTCGCCGCGATCGGCCTCGTGCTCGGCCCCGTCCTGGGCGGTGCGCTGGTCGCGGTCTCCTGGCACTGGGTGTTCTGGTTCAACGTCCCGCTGGCCCTTGCGGGCGCCGTGTGGGGTGGGCTCATCCTGCGCGAGCTGGCACGGCCCGACACGGTGCGCGGACTCGACACGCTCGGCACGGGCACATTCGTGATCGGGCTAACCGGCCTCGTGCTCGGGATCTCCAAGGGCGGGCTCTCCGGCTGGTCTGACCCGGTCGTGGTGGGCGGGCTGGCCGCGGCCGTCGTGCTGCTGCCGGCGTGGGTCGCGATCGAGCGCCGCGGGCGCGCGCCGATGCTCGACCTGTCGATGTTCGAGAACCGCCTGTTCTCGGCCGCGACGGCGGCGGCGTTCATCAACGGGCTGGCCCGTTTCGCCCTGATGTTCCTGTTCGTCTTCTACTTCCAGGGCGCCCAGTCGAACAGCGCGATCGAGGCGGGCATCAAGCTGATACCGCTCGCGCTGGGGATGCTCGTCGCCTCTCCCCTCGCCGGCGTTTACGCCGACCGGCACGGCTCACGCGGGCTGGCGGCGCTGGGGATGCTGGTCACGGCCGTGGGCCTTGCGCTGATGACGACACTCGGCGTAAAGACCCCCTACTGGCAGTCGGCGATCTTCCTCACCCTGGTGGGAGTCGGATCGGGCATGTTCAACAGCCCGAACACCTCCGCGATGATGGGCACCGTCCCCGCCCACCGGCGCGGTGTGGCCGCGGGCGCGCGCACGCTGCTGCAGAACACGGGCGCGGTGCTGTCGATCGCGTTCGTGATGGCGATCGTGACCTCTTCGATCCCGCGCTCGACGTTGTTCGCGGTCTTCTCCGGCGTGACGCGCGGGCTGTCCGAGCAGAAGCTGGCCCCGTTCATCTCGAACATGCACGTTGCGCTGTGGGTGCTCGTCGGCACATCGGTGCTCGGCACGTTCGTGTGCCTGCTGCGGCCGAGACACGCGCCGGCATGCGCGCGCGAGCACGGGCGCACGGGAGACTTGTCCTATGAGCGCGCCTGAGGAAGCGATCCCGACGCTCCGCATCGGCGACGTCGCCAAGCTGGCCGACACGACCCCGCGCACGATCCGCTACTACGAGGAGCTGGGCCTGCTGCCCAATGAGCCGTCGCGCCCTTCGGGTGGCCACCGTCTGTACACCCAGGCGGACGTTGACCGCCTGCGCGAGGTCATGCGCCTGAAGCACCTGCTCGGCGTCTCCCTCGGCGAGCTCAAGGAGCTGCTTACGGCCGAGGAGGCGCGTGCCGCGGTGCGCGCCGAGCTGCGCCGCGACGACGTCAATCCCGCGCGCCGGCGCGAGCTGCTTGCGCAGGCGCTCGGCCACATCGACCGCCAGCTCGATCTGGTCCACAGGCGTGCCCTCGAGCTGGCCAAGCTGCAGAAAGAGCTGAGCGAGACACGTAAGCGCGTGAAGCGCAGAATCAGGGAGCTGGACGCGCATGCGTCGGGCACGTACGCGCCGACGCCCGATGTTGAGGCCGCAGGAGAGTCGCGGTCGTGAGCGCTCTCCAGGCCACATCCGGCGGAGGTCTGCGCCTGTGAACGCCACCGAGGCCGAGTCCGCTGCGTCGCCGCCGGCTAACCACGACGGCAAGCCGCCCGCGATCCTCGTCGAGGACCTGGTCGTGCGCTTCGGCGAGATCGAAGCGGTCGGCGGGATCTCCTTCTCCGTCGCCCCCGGCGAAGTGTTCGGGTTGCTCGGCCCCAACGGCGCCGGCAAGACGACGACGATCAGGGTGCTGACGACACTGCTCGAGCCCACGGACGGACGCGCGTTCGTAGCCGGTTTCGATGTGCGCGAACAGTCGCTCGAGGTGCGCGCAAGTATCGGCTACATCCCCCAGGCGATCTCCGTCGACGGCGCGCTCACCGCGTATGAGAACCTCGATTTCTATGGGCGTGTCACGGGCGTGCCGGGCCGCGAGCGCCGGCAACGCATCGAGGAGGCGATCGAGACGATGCAGTTGCAGCCGATGCTCGACCGCCTCGCGCGAACGCTCTCGGGCGGCATGCTCAGGCGCCTTGAGATCGCGACCGCGCTGCTCAACCGCCCGGCGGTGCTGTTCCTGGACGAGCCGACGGTCGGCCTGGATCCGACCGCGCGCCAGATGGTTTGGGACCACCTGGGCGCGCTGCGCGAGCAGGCGGGCACGACGATCCTCGTCACCACGCACGTGATGGAGGAGGCCGAGCGCTACTGCAAGCGCCTTGCGATCATCGACATCGGCCACATCGTCGAGCAGGGCGAGCCTCGAGGGCTGATGGAGCGCACCGGCTCGGACAGCCTCGAGGGGGTTTTCACGAGCGTGACCGGCAGACACATCAACGAGACGCAAGAAGGGAGGCTGTCCGATGTCCGCGCCCAGCGCCGGGTCGCAGGCCGCCTCGGCTGAGCAGCGCGCCCCCGGCTCGCCCGCCACGCAACAGACCGGCTCCACCTCCGGCTCGCTCGCGCCCCCCGGACCCCGTCCGCGCGCGATCGCAATGGGCGCGCCGAGTCGCATCGCTGCGGGCGCCGTGGCGATGGCCCAAGCGGAGCTGCGCAAGCTGCGCCACGACCACATCGACATCTTCACGCGCTCGGTACAGCCGCTTCTGTGGCTGTTCATCTTCGGCACGGCGATGGAGCACAATCGCTCCTTCACGCAGGGCACGGTCGAATACCGCGCCTACATCGCTCCGGGCGTGATGGCGCAGGCGGCGATGTTCATCGCGATCTTCTTTGGGCTGGCCGTGATCTGGGAACGCGACGTCGGCCAGCTGCAGCGGCTGCTCGCAACTCCCCTGTCGCGCAGCTCGATCGTGCTCGGCAAGGCCGCCGGCGCTTGCGTGCGCGCGCTCGTGCAGGCGTTGCTGCTCCTCGCCGTGCTGGCGCTTGCCGGCATCGGCATCCGCTGGACGCTCTACGGCGTGGTCGGAGCGCTAGCGATGCTGATGCTGGGAACCGCCGCATTCGCGTGCATGTCGATGCTGCTCGCCGCCGCGGTGAAGGAGCGCGAGCGCTTCATGGGCATCGGCCAGCTGATCATGATGCCGCTGTTCTTCGCCTCGAGCGCCCTGTACCCGCTCGCCGTGATGCCCCACTGGCTGCGCATCATCGCGCGCGTCAACCCGCTCACCTACGAGGTCCAGGGCCTACGTCAGATGCTCGTGGGCGTCGGCGGCGCGGGGGTCGTGTGGCTCGACTTCATTGTCGTCGGAGCGTTCTTCGCGGTGATGCTGGGCGCGGCTACGCGGGCGTATCCGAAGGCGATTCTCTGAGGGCGATCCCCACCGGACAGCTCACGCCGGTGCCACCCAACCCGCAGTAGCCGCCCGGGTTCTTCGCCAAGTACTGCTGGTGGTAGTCCTCGGCGTAGTAGAAGGACAGGGATGGCGCTGACTTGCCGTCCACGTCGACGGGCTGCTCGGGTGCGGGTCCCACGACCTCCGTCGTGATCTCGCCGTAGCCGCGCTCGGCGAGCGCCCGCCGGTAGGCGCCCCTCGACAGCTCCGCCGCGCGGCGCTGCTCCTCGTCGCGACAGATCACGATCGAGCGGTACTGCGTGCCGACGTCATTGCCCTGACGCATGCCTTGCGTGGGATCGTGACCCTCCCAGAAGAGGCTCAGCATATGCTCGTAGCTCGTCGCGGCCGTGTCGTAGACGACGAGCACCACCTCGGCGTGGCCGGTCAGACCGCTGCACACCTCCTCATACGCGGGGTTGCGCGTGACCCCGCCCGCGTAGCCGACGGCCGTGCTGTAGACGCCGGGCGCCTGCCAGAAGATGCGCTCGGCGCCCCAGAAGCAGCCCATCCCGAAGATCGCCTCGCGCACGCCCGGCGGCCATCGGCCCTTCAGCGGCGTGCCGAGCACAGCGTGGCGCTCGGCGAGCTGCATCCCATGCTCGCGGCCGGGCAGCGCTCTTCCAGGCTCAACCATCTCTGGATGACGCGACTTCGGGAAGAGGAACACCGACGCCTAGGCTAGCCAACTCGCGTGGAAGTTAGGCTGCAATCCCCGAACCGGAGGTCGAGCACATGACTGAGATCAAGCCAAGCCCCGCGGGCGTTCCCGGGGCGGTGACGGATCCGAGCGGCCTGCGAGCCGAAGACTTCACGTTCGCCGGCGCGGGGGGCGCCGCCGTGACCGGCTATCTCGCGCGTCCACGCTCAGACGGTCCGTTCCCCGCGATGATCGTGATCCACGAGGCCGGCGGGCTCGGCGAGCACATCAAGGACGTGACCAACCGCTTCGCGAACATCGGCTATGTGGCGCTCGGTGTCGACCTGTACACGCGCGAAGGCGGACCCCCGTCGATGGACGACGTCCCGGCGCTGATGGCGCGCCTGTTCGCGATGCGCGACGAGACGGTGCTCGGCGATCTCGAGGGCGCCGCCGACTACCTGCTATCGCGCGAGGACGTCACCACCAAGATCGGCTGCATCGGCTTCTGCATGGGAGGCCGCTACACGCTGCTGCTCGCCTGCTCTTCGGCCAAGCTGTCCGCCGCCGTGGACTGCTGGGGTGGGTTCATCGACCGCGCGACACTCGAGGAGCATTCGACCCCGGAGCGCCCAACACCACCGCTGGAGCTCGCGCCCGCCGTGCGCTGCCCGCTGTACGGAGCGATCGGAGCCGAGGACCACAACCCTTCGCCCGAGATCGGCGAGGCGCTGCGTGAGGCGCTGGCACAGTCGGAGCACGAGACGACCGTCGATGTATATGGGGGCGCCGGCCACGCCTTCTTCGCCGACCACCGCCCCATGTATCGCCCCGAGCCGGCCGCGCTGCTGTGGAAGCGGATCGTGCCTTTTCTGGAGCGCCATCTGCACGGCGACGCGGGCCGAAAGACGTTGCGCACGCCTTAGGACGGGGAGTCCAAGACCGTCATCGATTGCCGCTAGGGTGGGCTGATGGAGCGTAAGTGGTGGACGCTGATCGCCGTCTGTGTGGCGATCTTCATGCTCTTGCTCGACATCACGGTCGTCAATGTCGCGCTGCCGTCTATCCAGCGCTCGCTGCATTCGAGCTTCCAGGACCTGCAGTGGGTCGTCGACGCCTACTCGCTCACGCTTGCCGCGTTCCTGCTGACGGGCGGTGCGCTTGCCGATCTGTTGGGTCGCCGTCTCCTATTCACAATCGGGCTCGTCGTGTTCACCGCCTCATCGGCGGTGTGCGGACTCTCCTCGACTCCCCTGATGCTCAACCTCGCACGCGGCGCTCAGGGGGTCGGCGGGGCGCTGATGTTCGCCACCTCGCTCGCTTTGATCGCACACGCCTTTCACGGCCGCGAGCGCGGTACGGCGTTCGGCGTGTTCGGCGCGGTCACCGGCATCGCGGTCGCCGTCGGCCCCTTGATCGGCGGCGTCATCACCTCGGCGGTCGGCTGGGAGTGGATCTTCTTCGTCAATGTCCCGATCGGCATCGCCGCGGTTGCACTCACGCTCGTGCGCGTGCAGGAGTCGCGCGATCCCCATGCCGGCGGCGTTGACTGGATCGGCCTCGTCACGTTCTCAGGCGCACTGTTTTTGCTCGTGTTCGCGCTCGTCCGCGGCAACGACAGCGGCTGGGGCTCGACCGGGATCGTCGCCATGCTCGCCGGCGCGGGCGTGCTGCTCGTTTCCTTCTTCATCGCCGAGCTCCGCCAGGAGCGCCCGATGCTCGACCTCTCGCTGTTCCGCCGCCCCGCCTTCGCGGGCGCCAGCGCGGTCGCCTTCACCTTGTCCGCCTCGGCGTTCGCGATCTTCCTCTACCTGACCCTCTACATCCAGCAGATCCTCGACTACTCCCCACTCCAGGCGGGCCTTCGCTTCCTGCCGACGACGCTACTCATGTTCGCGGTCGCTCCCTTCGCCGGGCGCCTCTCGACGCGCGTACCGATACGTCTGCTGCTCGGGGTCGGCCTGCTGTTCGTCGGCGCCGGCCTGTTCGCGATGACGGCCGTGACGGCTACTTCCTCATGGACGGCCCTCATCCCCGGCTTCGTGCTCCAGGGGATCGGCGTAGGCCTCGTCAACCCGGCGCTCGCATCCGCCGCGATCGGTGTTGTGCCGCACAACCGCAGCGGGATGGCCTCCGGCGCCAACTCCACCTTCCGCCAGGTCGGGATCGCCACCGGCATCGCCGCGCTCGGCGCCATTTTCCAGCACGACATCTCGAGCGGGCTCACGCTTCATCACAGCTACCGCGTTGCGTTCGTCGACGCCCTCGACACGATCTTCACAATCTCCGCGGCCGTCGCATTCGTAGGCGCCCTGCTCGCGTTCGCGCTCGTACGCTCCAAGGACTTCGTCGCCTCTTACGCTCCCGCTGCCGAGCCGCCCGAGCCGCCGCCCTCGGTGGGCGAGCCGCAGCGCGTGCCAGTCGGCTGAAGGCCGGCTCCGATCGGCCCTTGGCGGGACCCAGTCGGCCGGGTGCGCGAAACTCCGTAAAGGAGCCCCCAGGCCAGTACCCTCTGTCTGATGGGGAGCCTCGACGATCGACGGCGCAAGGTGGACGAGGACAACGTGGCGCTGGCGCGCGAGTGGAAGCGGCTAGCACGGATCGCGACGTTCGTTGCGGTACTGACTAGTCCTGCGCTGTTCGCGGCCTTGCACACGGGCGGGTGGAGCACTCCGGCCGCGCTGCTCGGCACGCTAATCGGAGTCATCGCATTCAGGGGACTGCTCGACCTCGTCGCCCACCGCATGATCCCCCGGCCGAGCCTGCTGGGGGCGGACAAGGAGGAGCTGCTCGACGACGCGATGGCCCGCCGGCGTCTGTGGTTCTGGCGGGGCAAGTACCTGCGCCTGCTGCCGACCCTGCTCGTTATCGGCCTCGTCGTCTACGTGATCGGGCTCGGCGTCACTTCGCTGCTCGGCTACGGCTCGATCTCCTCGATGTGGTCGAGCGTCCAGGGCGGCCTTCGCCAGGACCCGCTACTCGCGGTCTCGACGCTCATGCAGCTCGCCCTGTTCCCGCTGTTCTTCCTGTTCAACATCGTGATCCTGTTCGGCCCGCTGCTGGTGGCGAACCTGCGCCAGATGAAAGGCTATGAGCCCGGCGACGCCGACTGGGGCGTTCGCCTATCGGACGTGCGCGGCCAGCGCGAGCCAAAGGAAGAGGTCACACGCGTCATCACGCTGTGGCAGTCCGGCGAGGAGTTCAGGCGCGCCGGCGGCAAGCCCGAGCGGGGCCTTCTGTTCATCGGAGCGCCCGGCACCGGGAAGACGATGCTCTCGAAGGCGATCGCCACGTCCTTCAACTCGCCGATCGTCACGATGCCGGGGTCGGGCTTCGCCGCTACGTTCATCGGGAGCGACGTGATCGTCGTGCTCGCCCTGATCCGCAAGGCGCGCAAACTCGCCCGCAAGTGGGGTGGCCAGTGCATCGTCTTCATCGACGAGATCGACGCGGTCGGCATGCGCCGCGCCGCGCTGGGTGGAGGCGAGCTGGCGGGAGGCGGCATGACTCCGGTCGCGCCTGCCGAAAGCACGATCGACTCCTTCCACGACCTCGCCTTCCACGGCCCCCACGGAGCGCTCACACCGACCGGCGATCTGATCCTCGAGACGCGCGCCTGGCGCGAGAAGCTGTTCGCGATGCGCGCCCCCTCGCGCCCGCCCGCCTACCCGCCGCTCGTGCAGCGTCTCGGCCAGAGCATCGCAAACATCATGTTCCCCGGCGGCATGGGCATGGGCTACGGCGGAATGGCGCTCAACCAACTGCTCGTCCAGATGGACGGCGTCGACGAGCCGGCCGCCTCGAAGAAGTTCTGGACCAACCGCGTCAACACGCTGCTCGACGCGACCTACATCGTTCCGCGCAAGTTCGGCGAGCGCAGCCTGCGCCTGCGGCCCCCGAAGCCCCGCCCTGAGCAGATCTACTACATCGGCGCAACCAACGTCCCGATTGAGCGCCTGGACCCCGCGCTGATCCGGCCCGGGCGCATGGGCCGGCACATCTGGTTCAGGACCCCCACCAAGGACGACCGCCGCGACATCTTCGACCTGTACCTCGAGAAGGTCGCCCACGACCCCGATCTTGACACGGACAAGCGCCGCGACGAGCTCGCGCGGATCACGCATGGCTACTCCCCCGCGATGATCGAGCAGGTCTGCTCGATGGCGCTCACCTGCGCACACTCCGATGCGCGCAACCGGTTCGAGTGGCAGGACATCGTCGAGGCGATGACGACGATCGAGTCGGGGACTGCCCAGGGCATCGACTACGTTCCCGAGGAGACGAAGGCCGTCGCGATTCATGAGGCGGGGCACGCGGTCGCCTCGCACGTGTACATGCAGGATGTGCTCTCCACGCGCCTGTCGATCAGAAAGCGCGGCGGCTCGCTCGGCCACCACCAGGCGATCGAGAGGGAGGAGCGCTTCTCGAGCTGGCGCCACGAGGAGGTCGGCAAGCTCGTATGGACGCTCGGCGCGATGGCCGCCGAGCACGTCTTCTACGGGGAGAACTCGACGGGCGTCGGCGGCGACGTGCAGAGCGCCACAACACGAGCGGCCTGGATGGTCGGGATGTGCGGCATGGGCCCCGAGCCGATCGACCTAAACGGGCGCCTGTTCGAGACCGAGGAGGAGCGACGCGAAGAGGAGGAGCGCGTGATGAAGCGCTTCGAGCGAATCGGCACGCAGATCATGAACCGCGCCCGCGGAGCGCGCGAGCAGGGCGACGCGATCGCCGCCATCCTCGGTGACCCCGCCAAGCGCACCTCCGCCGCCCAGATCCTCGGTCAGGCCTACATCACCGCGCTGTGCCTGATCCGCCACAACCGCGAGCAGGTGCTGCACATAGCCGAGACGCTGGTAGGCAGGCGCGAGCTGCATGGCGATGAGGTCGTCGAAGTCCTCGACGCCGCCCAGCTACAGGCGCCGAGCATCGACGTAAACGACGAGACGATCTGGCCGAAGCTGTGAGCGAGCGTCCAGACCCGCGCCTGCGTCCGCCGGATCCAGCCGGCACGCGCCCGAAGTTCGATCCGGATGCGCTGCGCCCATCGGGCCAGGTTGCCATATTGCCGATCGGTGAGGCTCCGATAGCGCCAGGGCACGAACTCCCCGAGCATATCGCCAGCGACGGCGCACAGTCACAGCCGGTACCTGGGCCCGCAATCGCCGTCGCCCAATCCGAGCAAATACAGGCACAAGCCCCCTCCCCGCACATGCCGCGCTTCCAGTTCTTGGTCGGCGCGTTCGGAACGCTGGGGATAGCAGTCGTCGCGTTGGCCGTCTCGCTTACGCTGCGTCCCGCCGCCAAGCCGGGGCCCGCGTGGGCGTCGTGGGGTCCTTCGAGCAACGGTGGCGACCCGGCCGAGCAGATCGCGGCGCATGTCGGGCCCGAGTACTCGCGGGCGCCGGGTCACCAGCTCGTCGAGGTGACCGGAGGACCCCAGGCGATCGCCGGCCAGCCGGTCGTCGTGGCGCTGCGCACGTCTGGCTCCTCGCCCGCGGCATTGCCCGAAGACGGCGTCTTCTACCAGCTCTGTGGCGAAGGCCCGAACTGCTCGATCCCAGGCAAGGCGTCGTTGCAGCGCGGGTTGCTCGTCAGGCGCGAGGCGCTGGAGCTGGCGCTCTACACGTTCCACTACATCGAAGGCGCAAGTCAGGTGATCGTCACGTTCCCGCCCCCGCCGCCGACGAGGACCGGCACAAGCGGGTCGGGCGCCAAGAACGCGAAGAGCGCAGGCGGCGGCTCTGGCTCGACGGGCACATCAGAAAAGAGCAGCTCATCGGGATCGTCTTCGTCCGGCTCATCGTCCTCATCCTCCGAACCAAGCTCCTCCGCGACGAGCAAGGCGCCCAGCCGGGTGCTGCTGTTCAGGCCCCAGGACGTCGAAAGCGAGTTGTCCAAGCCCTTACGGGCCACGCTGTCGAGCAGCGCGCCGACAGTCGATAAGGTCGATGCCGCCCCCGAATCAAAACTCGTCGATCAGCTCACCGGCAAGCTGCTGTACGACTCGATCCTGATCCCCCAGCAGCAATCCGGCAGCGCGGTGCTGTTGCTTCAGCCGCCGAGTATCGGGGGTTGAGGAATCTCGCCTACGAGGCGCGCGGCGCTTGCGCGATCTCGTGCCCCTCGCATCGCGACACCGGCAAGCGCGGGTAACGCGGATAAGCTGGATCGTCTCGCGAGCGCTTGCAGAGGGAGAACGTCGAGCCGCGCGTGTTCGGCACGAGCTGCTGGTGCTCGCACGTATCGCACATACCGGCGGGCAAGCGTTGCGGGCGCGCTGAGGACGACGTGCGGGGCGTGTCGCCCGATCGTGAAGGCGGCGAGGACACCGAAACAGCGTAGTCAGGACGGACAACCATGCAAACTGCCATAATCGTTGACTAAGCAACTATGAGCTTGCCGAGTCCGCATCGACCGACCCCGCCCATCGACCACGGCGACGCGCGACGATGAGAATCTTCTATCGGCTGCTCGGCTTCCTGCGTCCTTACAAGCGGGGACTCGCGATCTCGTGGATCCTCGCGAGCGTTGCGATGGCCATGACTGTGCTGCTCCCCGGTCTGACGGGCGCAGCCGTCGAAGCGATCAACAAGGGCGCCTCCCACGCGCTGCACCACCAACTCGCACTCCGAGATGAAGATCGCGAAACGCTGCTGTTGCTGGCGCTTGCGATCCTGGGCGCGGCGCTCGTTCGCTGGGGACTTACCTACTGGCGGCGAGTCATCGCCGGACACGTCTCGCTCGGGATCGAGTACGACCTGCGCGCGCTGCTCTATGGCCACCTGCAAGGGCTGGAGCTCGGCTTCTTCGACCGCCAGCAGACGGGCCAGCTGATGTCGCGCGCCACCGTCGACCTCGCCGCCGTGCGCTTCTTCCTGGGCTACGGGCTCGTGTTCATCCTGCAGTTCGTCTTGACGATCCTACTCGCCGGAATCGCCATGATCGTGATCAACCCGCGACTCGGTCTGATCGCGCTCGCGCCGGTCCCGTTCGTCGTCCTAATCTCCTATCGCTACGGCCGCCGCGCCCGACCCGCGATCCAGGAAACGCAGCAGCGCATCGCCGAGCTGACGGCGAGCGCCGAGGAGAACATCTCGGGAGTTCGCGTCGTCAAGTCGTTCGCGCGCGAGCCCCGCCAGCTGAGGCAGTTCTCGAACAGTGTCGCGCGCGTCTTCGAGCAGGCGATGGTCGCAACCAGGATCGAGGCTAGGTACAACCCGATGATCGCGTTCCTGCCCCAGCTCGGCTTGACGGCGATACTTCTCATCGGCGGGCAGAGCGTCATCAAAGCCAACCTCTCGCTCGGCCAGTTCAGCGCGTTCTACTTCTACCTGAACATGCTCGTCGGGCCGACGCGCTCGCTCGGGATGACCCTGAACCTCGCCCAGCGCGCCACCGCCTCGGGCGCCCGCATCTTCCAGCTGCTCGACCGCCGTCCTCGTCTGGCCGAGCCGGCCGGCGCACCGGACCTGCCCGAGGGCAACGGTCACGTCCAGCTGAGAGGCGTCAGCTTACGCTACGACAGCGATCGCGAGCTGACGACGATCGCAGAGCTGGCCACGAGCAACGGCCACGTTCGCGACGAAGGGGCGCGGCTCGTCTTGCGCGACATCAGCCTCGACGTGCCCGCCGGGCGCACGATCGCGCTCGTCGGCGCGACCGGCTCGGGCAAGACGAGCCTCGTGTCGCTGATCTCGCGCCTCTATGACGTAAGCGAGGGCCAGGTTTTGCTCGACGGCGCCGACGTGCGCGATGTGAGCACGCGCTCTCTGCGCTCGGCGATCGCGGTCGTGAGCGACGACCCCTTCCTATTCTCGGCGACCGTCGCCGAGAACATCGCCTACGCCCGTCCCGACGCGCGGCGCGAGGAGATAGAGTTCGCGGCCCGCCGCGCGCAGGCCCACGAGTTCATCGAGCGACTCCCCCAGAGCTATGACACGCGCGTGGGCGAGCGCGGCCTGACGCTGTCGGGAGGGCAGCGCCAGCGGATCGCGATTGCGCAAGCGCTGCTCGCCAACCCGCGCGTGCTGATCCTCGACGATGCGACCTCTTCGGTCGATGCCTCCACGGAGCAGTCGATCAAGCTGGCGCTCGCCGAGGCGATGGCGGGACGCACGACATTCGTGATCGCTCACAGGCTCTCCACGATCGCGCTCGCGGACGAGATCGCCGTGCTCGACCACGGCATGATCGTCGCTCACGGCGACCACCACGAACTGCTCGACGCATCCGAGCTGTACCGTGAAATCGTCGAGAAGGGCCTGCCGGAGAGCGTCTTCATGACGACCGAGACACGCGAACGAGAGGTGAGCGGGCTGTGACGGCGTTCGGTGGAAGAGGCGTCGGCGGCGGTGGCGGCCACCACGGCGGCGGGCGCGGCTTCGCGGGCCCTCAGTGGGAAGGCGAGCGCGCCGGCAAGGGCACCCGGACACGCAACCTACGCGGCCTGATCGCGCTGATAAAGCCCCACCGGGGCCGCGCGGCGCTTGCGATCGTGGCGCTCTTGCTCGGCACGGCCGCGTCGCTCGCGCCGCCGCTGCTGGCGAGGGAGGCCATCGATCGAGGACTCGTCCGCCACGACACGGGCACGCTCGTGCTGGTCGTCGCGCTCTTTTTGGCGGATGCGCTGCTCGTATCGCTGCTCACCTATGCACAGACCTATCTCGTCGGCTGGGTAGGACAGCGGACCCTGGCCGACCTGCGCGTGCGCATCTTCACGCACCTGCAGACCTTGCCGATCGGCTTCTATGAGAGCCGTCCCACCGGCGTGCTCATCTCGCGCATCACCAACGACGTGGAGGCGCTCGACAGTCTCGTGACCGACTCTGTCGTGACTTTGTTCCAGGCGGGCCTGACGCTGATCGGCGCCGTAGGGGTGCTTCTCTACCTCGACATCAAGCTGGCCCTGCTGACGTTCTGCATCGTGCCGTTCGTCGCGGCCGGCAGCATCTGGTTTCGGATCGCCTCGGCCGGCGCGTTCCGCCGCACTCGCGAGACGATCGGCGCGATCACCGCGTATCTGCAAGAGACGCTCTCAGGCATCAGAGTGGTGCGCACGTTTGGCGCCGAGCCGCGCCACGAAGCGAGGTTCGCGCAGCTAAACGAGGAAAACCGCGACGCGAACATGCGCACGGTCTACCTGAACGCGCGCTACTTCCCCGCCGTCGAAATGCTCTCGGGGGTGGCGCTCGCGTTGATCGTGCTGTACGGCGGCTATCAGGCGATCGCCGGCCACATCACCGCCGGGACGGTCGTCGCGTTCGTGTTGACGCTCTCCTACCTGTTCGACCCGATCCAGCAGCTCTCGCAGCTGTACGCGACCTACCAGTCGGGGATGGCGGCCCTCGAGAAGATCTTCCAGCTGCTCGACGTGGAGCCCGACCTCACAGATCGTGCGGACGCGACTCCGCTTCCCCGCATCCGCGGCGAGGTGAGCTTTCAAGGCGTCTCGTTCGCCTACAGGCGCCACGGGCAGGACGGCGCCGGCCCGGCTGAGGTGCTCGCGCTCGACGGGATCGACCTGCACATACCCCCCGGCCAGACCGTCGCGCTCGTCGGCGCCACGGGAGCGGGCAAGTCGACGATGGCCAAGCTCGCCGCGCGCTTTTATGACCCGACCGCCGGGCGCGTCACGATCGACGGCCACGACCTACGCGACGTAAGGACCGACTCGCTGCGCTCGCAGATGGGGATCGTTCCGCAGGAGGCGTTCCTCTTCTCGGGCACGATCGGCGAGAACATCGCGTTCGGCAAGCCGGACGCAAGCCAGGAGGAGATCGAACAGGCCGCCGCGGCGGTCGGGGCGGACACGTTCATCTCAGAGCTCGAGCACGGCTACGACACCGACGTGGGAGAGCGAGGCGCCCAGCTCTCAGCCGGTCAGCGCCAGCTCATCGCCTTCGCGCGCGCGCTGATCGCCGACCCGCGCGTCCTGATCCTCGACGAGGCGACCTCCAATGTCGACCTGCACACAGAGGGCCGCATCGAGGACGGCCTGCGCCTCCTGCTGGCCGGACGCACCGCGATCGTGATCGCCCACCGCCTATCCACGATCCGCCAAGCAGGGCGAATCGTCGTGCTGGAGCACGGGCGCATCGCCGAGCAGGGTACCCACGACGAGCTGATCGCCCTCGAAGGCCGCTACCACGCCCTGTATCGCGACTGGGCGCTGCACGCGGTGGCCTAGACGTGCTGCGAGCCAAACGCCACTGAGCTAAACGAAGTTCCCCCGTGTGATGTTGCGAGATCTGCCTTTGCGCTTGA
>DAHUYZ010000037.1 GCA_027306855.1 Solirubrobacterales bacterium
CCGATCCTGTGAACATACGTGTCGGGGCTCGTCGGGACGTCGTAGTTGACGACGTGGGTGACGGTCGAGATATCGAGACCCCTAGCCGCCACGTCGGTCGCCACGAGGATCGGCACGCGGCCGGACTTGAAGGCGAGCATCACCCCGTCGCGCGCGCCCTGGGTCATGTCGCCGTGAAGCGCCCGCACGTTCATACCGCGGTCGCGCAGCGTGCGAAACAGCTGATCGCAGCGGACCTTCGTGCGCACGAACACGATCGCCTGGTCGGGGCGCTCGGCGCGCAGAACCTCGACGAGCTGCTCGGGCTTTCCCTTCGAGTCCACCGCGAGCTGGAACTGGGCGACCGTGTCGATCGTGAGCGTTGCGGCGGCCACCTTCACGGTCACCGGGTCGTACAGATAGCGGTCCGCGAGCTTGCGGATCGGCGGCGGCATCGTCGCCGAGAAGAGCGCCGTCTGGCGCCCGCTTGGAGTCATCGACAAGATTCGCTCGACGTCCTCGAGGAAGCCGAGGTCGAGCATCTCGTCGGCCTCATCGAGCACGACGAAGCGGCAGTCGTGCAAGACGATCGAGTGGCGCGAGATGAGGTCGAGCACGCGCCCGACCGTTCCGACGACGACATGTCCGCCGGCACGAAGCTGGGCCTGCTGAACGCGGATCGGGGCGCCGCCGAAGACCGCGACCACGTCGACCCCGCTGCGGGCGCCATATGCGCGAAGGGCCTGGGTGACCTGGATGCACAGCTCTCGCGTCGGGGTCAGCACGAGCGCCTGGATCTCCTGTTCGGAGGGATCGACATGCTGGGCGATCGGCAGGCCGAATGCCGCCGTCTTGCCGGTGCCCGTCTGAGCCTGACCGATCACGTCGCGGCCTTCCAGAAGCGGCGGGATCGCCTCCTGCTGGATGGGACTGGGCGACTCATAGCCGACGTCGCGCAGCGCAGCGAGCGTCTGCTCGGAAAGGCCGAGTTCGGCAAACGTCTTGGGAGTGTCGCTCACGGGCATCTCACTCATGGGAGAGCGCAGCTTATGCTCTTGCGCGCTCGGTCCTTCGCGCCCTTCCCCTGCACCCACGCATCCCCTGGGCCGGACGCCCGCTCGGCGGCGCGCCTTCCTCTGCCGAACAGGCGTCTCACAGCGACGGATCGAGCAGGAGCTTGCCGGTCGTGCTGCGTGCGCGTAGGTCGATGTGCGCCTGGGAGGCGTCCGCGAGCGCGTATGTCCCGCCGACGACCGTCCTCAGCTCTTTCCGCGCGGCGCGCTCGAACAGGTCCTCGAGCGCGCCGGAGATCATCCCTTCACGCTCCAGGCAATGGAACAGATAGAAGCCGACCACAGTGCGCGAGTGGCGCAGCAGCGAGCCGGTGCGGACCTCGTTGGGTTGCTGGGAGGAGATCCCGCAAACGACGATCCGCCCGAAGTGGGCGAGGGCCCGATAGGAGCGATCGAAAGCCTCGCCGCCCGCCATGTCGAATACGACGTCGACCTCGTTTCCTTCGTTTGCCTGCATCAGGCGCTCTGTCAGGCCGTCGGGCTCGGAGTCCACGGCGGCATCGGCGCCGAGCGAGATCGCCACGTCCCGCCGCTCGGCGCTCGAGGCCGTAGCGATCACGCGCCCCGCCCCCAGCGGTCGCCCGAGCTGGACGGCCAGCGAGCCGACCCCTCCTGCGCCGGAGTGCACGACGACCGACTCGCCCGCGCAGACGCGGCCGGCGGTGCGGTACAGATGCCAGGCGGTCAGGCCCTGGATGAGCATCGCGACCGCGACATCGTCGGAGAGGCCGTCCGGGATCGGGTAGCAGCGGTCGGCCGGAGCGGTAGCGTACTCGGCGTAGCCGCCGTCGCCGGTGAACGCCACCACACGTTGGCCAGGCCCGACGGCGGCGCCCGCGGGCGCCCGCTCGACGACGCCCGCCACCTCCCCGCCGGGCACCAGCGGAAGCGTCGCCTTCTGCACGTAGGAGTTGGTGCGGGTGTGCGTATCGGCGAAGTTGATTCCCGCCTTCGTCACCCGGATCAGAGCTTCGCCGGGTCTGGGCTCGGGCACAGGCAGATCGACGAGCCTCAACACCTCGGGGCCCCCGAACTCGGTCATCTGTATAGCGCGCATCGCATGTGAGGCTATAGGGTCCGCGGCGATGCCAATTACCGTCGTCGGATCGATCGCGTATGACGCCGTGAGGACCCCCTTTGGGGAACGTGAGCGGATGCTTGGAGGAGCAGCTGTGCACTTCGCGCTGGCCGCCTCCTTCTTCGAGGAGGTCTCAGTCGTGGGGCCTGTCGGCGATGATTTTGAGGAGCAACACCTCGCCATGCTCAGCGATCGCGGGGTGCTCGTCCACGACGTCGAGCGCATCGCGGGCGGCGAGACGTTCTTCTGGAAGGGGGAGTACGGCTGGGACCTCAACTCACGAGAGACGCTCGACACGCGGCTCGGCGTGTTCGAGGGCTTTCAGCCGAAGCTGTCCGAGCGCTCGCGCGAAAGTGATGTGCTGTTCTTGGCGAACATCCAGCCGTCGCTACAGCTGCAGGTGCGCGAGCAGCTTCCGCACGCGCGCTTCACGGCGCTCGACTCGATGAACCTCTGGATCGACGTCGCGCGCGAGGATCTCGTCAGGGCCATCGAAGGCGTCGACTGCCTGATCCTCAACGACGCGGAGCTGCGCCAGTTGACGGCCAAGCCCAACCTCGTCTCCGCCGCGCGCGAGATCATCTCTTGGGGGCCGCCCGCCCCGAGCGTGATCGTGGCCAAGCAGGGTGAGTACGGCGCGGCGCTTGTCACGAAGGACAGCTTCTTCGCGCTGCCTGCATATCCACTGGAGACCGTCATCGACCCGACCGGCGCGGGCGACACATTCGCCGGGGGGTTCGTCGGCTACATCGCGGCTCACACCGAGGACGATTGGGGCGACGAGCTACTGAGACGCGCTATGGCGCATGGAACGGCGCTCGCTTCGTTCAACGTCGAGGAGTTCGGCACCGAGCGGATCGAGCGGCTCGCGGGCGAGGAAATCTCCGCACGGGTACGCGAGCTGAGCGAGATCACCAGCTTCAGCGGCGCCCCGCTCGCCCGCCTGCAAGGCTGAGCCCCGCGGGCTTGTGGGGAGCAAGAGAGGGGTATACGATCGAAACGTGGATGCCTGGACGTTCGTCTGGTTGATGCTGATCTTGAAGATCCCGATCGTGGCTCTCTTCCTGCTCGTGCGCTGGGCGGTGCGCCAAGCCCCCGAGCCGGCGAGCGGCGAGAACGGCGGCATCGGCCCGCGCTCGGGTCCGCGCGCACCGAGCCACCACCCGCACAGCCGCCTGCCGCGCCTGCCGCGTAGGGGTCCACATGGAGGCTCGCAGCTGATGCCTCCCCCACGCATCCGAACGGCAGTCGCGCGCGCTCGCGTTTCGCATCGCTGAGCCGCGTCGCCCGGGGAATCGCTCGAAGACGCGGACTCCGGCTCGCGGCGAAGGTGTCGCATAATCGAGGGAACGAAGAGACCAAACTGGAGGACGAGCGATGGGCGCCGAGACGCAGACCACTGATTCGAGGACCGACGGCGCCGGCGCGAGGGACACGCTCTCCGTCACCGATAACCGCACCGGCAGGACGTATGAGCTGCCGATCGTCGACGGGACGGTGAGGGGGCTCGACCTGCGCCAGATAAAAGTTTCCGACGACGACTTCGGGTTGATGTCCTACGACCCCGGCTACGCCAACGTCGCGTCGTGTCGCAGCGCGGTCACCTACCTCGACGGAGAGGCGGGGATTCTGCAGTACAGGGGCTATCCGATCGAGCAGTTGGCGGAACGCTCGACCTACCTGGAGGTCGCCTACCTGTTGATCCACGGCGAGCTGCCGACGACGGTACAGCTGGAGGAGTGGCGCCACGAGATCACGATCCACACGTTCGTGCACGAGAACGTCAAGGACTTCATGCAGGGCTTCTGGCACGACGCGCACCCGATGGGGATGCTGCTCGGCTCGGTGGGCGCGCTGTCGACGTTCTATCCCGACGCGAACGAGATCGGCGACCCGGAGAACCGCTATATGCAGACGATCCGGCTGATCGCGAAGATGCCGACGCTCGCAGCGTTCGCGTTCAGGCACATCAAGGGCCAGCCATACGTGTATCCCGACAACGACCTCAACTACGCCGGGAACTTCCTGTCGCTGATGTACAAGATGACCGAGCTGAAGTACGAGCCGGACCCGCGACTGGAACGGGCGCTGGACGTGCTGTTCATCTTGCACGCCGACCACGAGCAGAACTGCTCGACCAGCGCGGTCCGAGGCGTAGGCTCGTCGCGCGTGGACCCCTATTCGGCCGTGGCGGCCGGCGTGGCGGCGCTGTACGGGCCCCTGCACGGCGGAGCGAACGAGGCCGTGCTGCGGATGCTGAAGCGGATCGAGCGCAAGGAGAACATCCCCGACTTCCTCAAGGGCGTCGAGGAAGGCAAGGAGCGGCTGATGGGCTTCGGCCACCGTGTCTACAAGAACTTTGATCCGCGCGCGACGATCATCAAGGCCGCTGCCGAGGACGTGTTCGAGGTGACCGGCGCTCGCAACCCGCTGCTCGACGTGGCACTGGAGCTGGAGAAGATCGCGCTCGGCGACGAGTACTTCATCGCGCACAAGCTGTACCCGAACGTCGACTTCTACTCGGGCCTGATCTACGAGGCGCTGGGGCTGCCGGTGGAGATGTTCCCCGTGATGTTCGCGATCGGGCGCACGAGCGGCTGGATCGCGAACTGGCTCGAGCAGGTCCAGGACCCAGAGCAGCGGATCGCGAGGCCGCGCCAGATCTACACGGGCGACCGCGACCGTGAGTACGTGGCGATCGAGCAGCGAGGCTAGATCACCAGCGTCGCTCCGTGCCGCCGCAGCCACGCATGCGGCTCCTTGAAGGAAGGCAAGCGGCTCTCCAGAAGCGCCCAGAAGCGCGGCGAGTGGTTAGGGACCTCCAGGTGGCAGACCTCGTGCCAGACGACGTAGTCGAGCACCCGCTCGGGCGCTAGCAGCAGCCGCCAGTTGAAGCTCATGGCTCCGCTCGCCGAGCAGGAGGCCCAGCGGGTGCGCTGGGAGCGGATCGACAGGCCTGTATAGGAGAGGCCTGCGGACGCGACCGCCTCATCAAGCCGCACGCCGATCTCGGTGCGCGCGAGGCGACGATAGAGCCGCTCGACGGCCGGACGATGATCGCCGACGGGCACGAAGATGCGTTCGCCGCGGATATGGGCGCGGACGCGGCCGTGCTCGGGCACGAGCGCGAGACTGCGGTCCAGGTACGGGACGTGAGCCACGGCGGCACAGGGTACGGATCGCGGCGGCTACATAATCAGGCGATGACCCGCTCGATCGTGAAGCTGCCCGAAGCCGTACGAGAACCGTATGAGGTCTACGTCAACGGCGTGCTCCAGCGCGATGGCATCGACTACACGGTCAAGGGCAAAACCTTGATGTTCGATAGGGAGCTGCGCAAGGACAGGATCTCCAAGCGCCGCTGGCTGCTGGGCGCTTGGGGGGTTGGCACGTACAAACAGGACGACTCTGTCGACGTGCGCTACGAGGCGGCGGACGGCTCGCCGCGCGTAGCGGAGGCGCTGGAGATAGAGCCGGGATAGACGGCCCTCTCCCACGGCCGTGCAAGCTTCAGCGCACCGAGGATCGCGCGCGTGGCGGGGGAGCGGTTGAGCGTGTAGAAGTGGATGCCGGGCGCTCCGGCGGCGAGCAGCTCGGCGCACTGCAGCGTGGCGTAGGCGACTCCAAAGTCGAGCACCGCCTCCTCATCCTCGCCGCGAGCGTGCAGTTCCCGGCTGAGCCCGTCGGGGATCACGGAACCGCACAGCGCGGCCATTTTCTCGACCTGCGCCACTTTCGTGATCGGCATGATGCCGGGGATGATCGGGACCTCGACGCCGGCGGCGCGCGCGCGGCGCAGGAAGTCGAAGTAGAAGGCGTTGTCGAAGAACAGCTGCGTGATGAGGAAGTCGACGCCAGCGTTCACCTTCGCGACCAGGTGCTCGACGTCGGCCTCGGCGCTGACTGCGTGGATGTGGGTCTCTGGGAAGCAGGCAGCGCCGATCGCGAACGGGTAGTCGGCGGCGATCAGCTCCACGAGTTCGCGCGAGTACTCGAGGCCGCCCTCCGTCTTCGTCCACTCCCGCTGGCCGGCGGGCGGGTCTCCGCGCAGGGCGAGCACGTTCTCGATGCCGGCTGCCCGCATCTCGTCGAGCGCCCCGCGCAGCTGCGGCACGGTCGCGCCGACGCACGTGAAATGCGCCATCGCCTCGAGGCCGTGCTCCCGCCTGATGCGCTTGACGATCTCGATCGTCTTGGCGCGTGTCGAGCCGCCGGCGCCGTAGGTGACCGACACGAACGAAGGCTCCAACGCGCGCAGCTCCGCTAGCGCGTCGCTCAGGTTCTGCTCGCCGGCCTCGGTCTTGGGCGGGAAGAACTCGAACGAGAAGACCGGCTGTGGCCCCGCGAGCAGTTCATCGATCCGCATCGGTAAAGGCTAACACGAGCGTGTCAAGGTTTGGACTGGATGGCGTTCGAAGCGGCGGCCCAACGCTCGGGCTCGCCAGGGATCCGCGTGGCCTGGCCGAGGGCCTCCAAATGGGTGAGCATGCAGAGCGCTTCGGTGAGCAGCCACGGCGCGGCATGCGAGGACAGCTCCGCCTCGTACATGCGCGGCACGATCTCGAACGCCGTCAGCGGACCTTCGGCGATTGCCGCCGCAGCCTTCTTCAACCGCGAGGCGACCAGCTCGCGGTTGCCGTCGATGTGGGCATACACATCGGTGAACGTGCGCCCATGACCCGACAGGCAAAGGCGGGCGCCGAGGCCCTCGACCACGTCGAGCGAGGCGAGGAATTCGCCGACCGGGTCGGGGGTGTAGCCGTAGTCGAAGTAGAGCGATATCCGCCCGAGAAGGTGGTCGCCGGAGATGAGCACGCGACGCTCGGGCTGGTACAGGCAGACGTGCGAGGGGGCGTGCCCAGGCGTCTCGTACACCCTCCACGGCCCCAGGTCGGTTTCGACGATGACGCCGTCGAGCAGCTCCTTGTCCGGCTCGATCAGACCGGCTATGCCGGAATTGTCGCTCCTGCGCTCGGCGGCGAAGCGCCGCAGCGGCTCCTCGGGCACGCCACTCTGACGGGCGATCTCGATGCGGTGCTCCCACAGCTCCTGCGGATCGGTCGCCATCGCGACGATGTGCTCGTATTTTGGGTGCATCCACAGCTCGCAGCCGGTGCGCTTGACGATCGAGGCCGCTTGACCGTAGTGGTCGGAATGCGCGTGGGTGCAGACGACGAGCTTGATCTCCTCAATCGCGAGGCCGCACATGGCGAGCGCCCGTTCGAGCTGCACGATCGAGCCGGGCTCGTGGTAGCCCGTGTCGAACAGGACGATCCCGTCGCCTGCCTTCACGGCCCACGCGTTGCCGTGCGGAACGCCGGGCCAGGGCAGCGGCAGGCGCAGCCTGTAGACGCCGGGCATTACGCGCTCGCCGCGGCCCAGCTCCTTCTTGCGGGTCGCCTCGCTCACTGCGAGCGGAGACTACCTGGCGATCGCCGACTGACACCAAGTAGGGATGGGCAAGCGAAACCGTGCGCGCCAGACGATGAGCGCTCCCGGCAGCGACTACGAGGATGGGGAGGGCAGCACGCTTACGCTGCGCGGATCGCTGACGATCGGCTCGCGACGAGAGTACTCAGAGACGCTTGCCGGCACGGACAGGCCGGCCTCCACCAAGGAGGACGCCGAGCAGCGTGCGATCGAGCTTCTGTTCGAGAGGCTCACGGTCCGCTGGACGATCGCGGGCGCGCCGATCGAGCGGCAGAACGACCTGCTCGCGCGCCTGCGCGCCGCGACGGCGGCCGAGCGCGCCTGGGTGCGCGGCGTCCTGCGAGAACACTGCGCCGAGCACTTTCCGGATGTGAAGGTACCGTAGCCGTTTGGCCGTGGACGTCACGGCGCGCGTAGACTTGCTCGCAGACGAGCATCGTCCAGACCAAGGGAGGCGGGCAACCATGGCCGGCGACACCGAGAGCATCGCCAGGAGCTACTTCGAGGCGATCGACGCGCACGAGGTCGAGCGCGCCGTCGGCATGTGGGCGGCCGGCGGCCGCGAGAACGTGCGCGGACAGGTTGACGTCACCGCTCCGGAGGGGGTGCGCGAGTTCATCGGCGCGATGGTCGAGGCGATGCCGGACATGAAAATGGAGGTCGTCGAGACCACCACCGAAGGGGATCGCTGCGCTGTGCAATGGCGGCTCTCGGGCACGTTCGCCGGCGACGCGACCTTCAATGGGGTGGCGCCCACGGGCGACCCAATCCACCTCGAAGGCGTCGACGTCCTCACGGTCCGCGACGGTCTGGTTCAGGCCAACAACGCCTTCCCCGACAACATCGCGTTCGCGCGCCAGATCGGCCTGATGCCCGAGCAGGGCTCATCCGGCGAGCAGCGGCTGATGGGCGCGTTCAACGTCAAGACGAAGGTGACGAGCCTGCCGATGCAGGAGGCCAAGCTGATCGCGCAGGGCGTATGGGTCGTGCAGGGCCAGCCGGGCAAGTGCAACGTGTACCTGATCGAGGACTCGAGCGTCGGCGGTGTAACGCTCTACGACGCGGGCGCGCGCACGATGACGAGGGCCGTCGCCTCCGCCGGCGCGAAGCTCGGTGGCATCAAGCGCATCGTGCTCGGCCACGGCCATACCGACCACAGAGGCACTGCGCCCGCTCTGGGTGTGCCGGTGCTGTGCCACCCCGACGAGGTGCAGGACGCCGAGGGCTCGGGCGGCTTCAGGTACTGGCCGAAGGATCTCGTCGGCCTGCCGACCCCTCAGCGCCAGATCCACAGGGCGCTCCACCGCTTCGCCTGGGACGGCGGGCCGGTGAAGATCGACTCCACGCTCTCCGAGGGCGATGAGATCGCAGGCTTCGAGGTCATCCACCTGCCCGGCCACGCGCCCGGACAGATCGGCCTGTGGCGCGAATCGGATCGGCTCGCGCTCGTCAGCGACTGCTTCTACACGCTTGACATGTGGGGTCGCGGCTGCCCGCCGCACGTGCCCGAGGCAACGTACAACTACGACACCGAGCAGGCGAAGGCGTCGATCAGAAAGCTCGCCGAGATGGAGCCCGCCGCCGCCTGGCCCGGCCACGCCAAGCCCGTCACCGGCGACGTGCGCTCGCAGCTGCTCGCAGCGGCCGAGAGGATGTAGGCGGTAGGGCAGTCCTCAGATGGGCTCGCCGAGCAGCTCCAGGCGCGGCCCGTAAGCGCTTGCGGCAGACACGAATCTCGCGTTGGCCTGGCTGAGCACGAACTCGTGCAGCTCGCCGTCCTCGCCGCGAACCTGAAGCCGACGCCCCTCATCGTGAACGGCGGTCACCGTAGCCTGCTCCGAGCCGCCACCGAAATGCTTGATGCGAGCATGCGCCCCGACGCGTGGCACCGGTCGCGATGGGCCGAGCATGACACGGGATGGTAGGACGCCATGGCCTCGACATGAGCGACCGGTAGACGCATTGCGGTTCCGCTACGCCCCCGATGGGCGCTAACTTGCGTAGACGATGCGCCGCACGAAGATCGTCGCCACCATCGGGCCCGCCTCGCGCGAGCCGTCAACGCTGCTGGAGATGGTCAAGGCGGGCATGGATGTAGCGCGGCTGAACTACTCGCACGGCACGCTCACAGAGCACGAGGAGACCGTGCGGCGCGTGCGCGACGCGGCGGGTCGCGCGGGGCGACCGGTAGCGATTCTCCAGGATCTGCCCGGGCCCAAGCTCAGGATCGGGCCCTTGCGCGAGGACATCGTCGAGCTGAAGCCCGGCGATATCGTCACGTTCTCCTGCGGGGATGAGCGCGTCGGCGACGCGCATCACATGACGATCACCTGGCCCGGCCTTGCCGAGGCGCTGCAGAGCGGGGAGGTCATCTACCTAGCCGACGGCTCCGTTCGTCTGCGCGTGCGCGAGACGCGGCCGCAAGCCGGCGAGGTCGACGCAGAGGTCGAGATCGGAGGGGCGGTCGCCTCGCGCCAGGGCCTCAACATTCCCGGGCCGGCAGCGGCGCTTCCGTCGGTGCCCGAGGAGGACCTCGAGCTGCTCCGCCACGGCGAATCGATCGGCGTCGACTTGGTCGCACTCTCGTTCGTGCGCGATCCCTCGGACATCGAGGCCGTGCGCAAGCACACTCGCCTTCCCCTGATCGCCAAGATGGAGAAGCCCCAGGCGGTCGATCGCGCCGAGGAGATCGTCAAGGCCGCCGACTGCGTGATGGTCGCGCGCGGAGACCTCGGCATCGAGATGGCGATCGAGAAGGTGCCCGCCGTGCAGAAGCGACTGCTCGAGCTGGCCGGCTGGCTGGCGCGTCCCTCGATCACGGCCACCCAGATGCTCGACTCGATGGTCGCCTCCTCGCGCCCCACCCGTGCCGAGGTCGCAGACGTTGCCAACGCGATCCTCGACGGCACGGACGCCGTCATGCTCTCTCAGGAGACGGCAATCGGCGCCCATCCGGTGCAAGCGGTCGCGATGATGGCAGCGATCGCGCAGGAGGCTGAGCAGATCGCGCCCTACGAGCGCTGGAACGCCTCGCGCGTGCGCCGCTCCGACGCCGATCCCGCCTACACGGTCGCGCACAGCCTGTGCGTCGCAGCCAGCGATCTGAAACTGGATGCGCTCGTCGTCCCCACGCTGTCCGGACGCTCAGCGCGCCTAGTCTCCGCGCACCGGCCGACCGTGCCGATCTACGCGCTGTCCCCGGGCAAGGAGACCGTACGCCGCTGCGGGCTGATGTGGGGCGTGCAGGCCTCTTCGATCCGCCGCCACGAGACGACCGAGGAGCTGATCGCCGACGCCGCTCGGCGCGTCGTCGAGCTTGGTTGGTGCGAGAAGGGTCAGCGGGTCGGCATCACGGCCGGATTGCCCTCCGGGCGCCCGGGCACTACGAGCCTCGTACAGATCCAAGTGCTGTAGAGCCGTAGAACTCTTCCTCTTCGCGGCCCAGCTCGGTGACCGCCGCGTCCCCGTACATCCACTCGCGCGCGATCCTGTGCCAGTTCGCGCCTGCCCGCAGCTGCGAGAGCACGGCGAGCGTCAGCATCTCCATGCGCCTGCCGAACAGGTGCTCCGGGCGCATCGTCTGGTGGCGCATCTCCCTGAAGTGGCTGGAGCGCGGATCGGAGCTTTCGATCATCACCTCTGTCGCCATCTCCGGGGTCAGCCTGACCTCTTCGTCGGCGGTTGTGTACCACCAGATCGCGTCCTCCACGAATTCGAGCAAGTGGTCCTTGTCGACCCGCTCGGGCTCGGGCAAAAAGCCCGACTCCGCCAGCAGCCTGTGGAGCTCTTGCGCGTCGCCCTCCACGACCGCGCGTTGGCAGGCGAGCTCCAGCTCGACCGGCTGCGCCTCCATGCGCTTGAACAGGCCGAAGTCCAAGAACGCGACGCGCCCGTCCGCCTGCAGCAGGAAGTTGCCTGGGTGCGGATCGCCGGAGAACTGGCGATGGCGGTAGAGACAGCCGAGGAAGAACCTGAACACGATCTCCCCCACCCTGTCGCGCTGTGCCTGCGAATAGCCCTTGACCTCCTCGAAGCCGACGCCTTCGACAAAATCGCTGACGAGCACCCGCTCGCGAGAGAGCGAGCTGACGACATTGGGGATCACGATGAACGGGTGCCCGGCGAAGATCCTTGCGAGCGCGCGCTGGTTCTGGGCCTCGAGCTCATAGTCGAGCTCCTCCGCGATCCGCTCCCTGATCTCCGTCGCGACGCTCTTGACATCGAGCGCGGGCGTCATCCGCTTCAGAAGCCTCATGATCATGTCGAGGTTCTGCAGGTCCGCTCTCACCGCGGCCGCCACGCCCGGGTACTGAACCTTGACGGCGACCTCCTTGCCGTCGTCCTTCAACCTCGCCCTGTAGACCTGCCCGATCGAAGCCGCAGCGATCGGCTCCTCTTCAAACGAGGCGAACACGTCTTTGATCGGCTCTTCGAGATCGTCCTCGATCACCTTCTTCATCTGCTTGAACGAGACCGTCGGGGCCGCGTCTCTCAGCTTTGCGAGCTCGCGCTGGAACTCCTCGCGGTGCTCCTCCGGCACGAGCCCGACATCGAGGAACGACATCACCTGGCCGACCTTCATCGCGGCGCCCTTCATCGTCCCGAGCGCCGCCACGATCTGCTTGGCGGTCTCCAGCTGACGCCTCGCCAGCGCCTCCTGCGCGGCCTGCTCAGTGCGCGTCAGGTTCGCCGCGCGCGTCCCGAACTGCTTCACCGCCTCGCTGGCCGCGAGCCTCCCCACCGTCGCCGTGCGACGCACTCTCGACGTGGGGATCCTCTCGCGCGCCACGCTTACGATTCTAAGGGCGTGTCCTAATAGCGCATCTCGGCAGACATCGGCGGAATGCCGCGCCGGGACAATGGATCGGCCTCAGTTAGGCTCGACCCGCGAGCCGGGCACGATGTCATCCTTGCCATCGGACCAGCGCACCCAAGCCTTCTTGCCGCCGTCGTAGTCGTCCGCCAGCAGCACCAGCGTCGCCGACTCATCGAGCGCCGTGCAAGGCTCCGATCCTTCAGCGTCGAGTCCACGCCAGATACGGATAAACGGGTTTGTCTCCCACTCCTCGCCCACACTCGTCACGTCGGTGTGGCCGGGGTAGATGGTCGTCTGCTTCGGCAGCTCCATCAGCGTGCCCATGATCGAGTCCTTCAGGTCCGTGTACGTCGTATGTCCCGGCGCCCTCACTCCGCCGACCGATCCCTTGAACAGCGTGTCGCCGGTGAACACCACCGCCTCGCCTCCGGTGAAGCCGCCCGGCCCCGGGACCCTGGCAAGGGGAGCGGAACGCCCGCTCGACTCGGAGACGAGAAACGACAGCATGCCCGCCGTATGCCCTGGGGTGTGCAGCGGCCTGACCTCTAGCGCCCCGAAGCGCAGCAGCTCACCGGCATCGACCGTGTCGACCTTCGCCTGCGCTTCGCCGTCTCCCCCGGCCATCGGCTCGAGCGCTCCTCGCTCGAGCGGATGGATGAGCACCTTGATCGCCGGCCACTGCTCGCGCAGGGCCTCCAATTCGCTGACGTGGTCGAAATGGTGGTGGGTCAGCAGGATGTGCGTCGGCTCGACCTCGAGCCGTTTCGCCGCCTCGATCAAAGGCGCCACCGGCCCGCCCGCGTCGATGAAGAAGCCGGACCCGCCCTTGCCGTCGACAACCAAATACGTGTTCGAGACGAAACTCGGATGCAGCGAGCGCTCGACGATCATCAAGGGCATACTTGCACGAAGGGCGTATTTCGCGCATGCGGGATCGTGACGGGCGCCGCACCGTGACCGATGCTCGAGTCGCGTTCCCCCTGACAACCCGGGAGGACCCATGCCGCTGATCCACACCTGCTATCGCATCACCGACATCGACCGCTCGATCGCCTTCTACGAAGCGCTCGGCTTCGAGGAGGTCGGGCGCATCCCCATCCGCGACGAGGCGATAAACGTTTTTATGAACCAGCCAGGCGACGGCGACATGCCACGCCTGGAGCTGACCTACAACTTCGGCGTGGACTCATACGACATCGGCAGCGGCTACGGCCACATCGCGATCACGAGCGACGATCTCGATGGCACGCTCGCGCGCCTGGCCGAGCAGGGCATCGAGCCGGAGAAGCCCCCCTACTCCGTGCGCGAGGGCGGCTCGCGGCTGTGCTTCGTCAAAGACCCAGACGGCTACCGAATCGAGATCATCGAGCGGGGCTGAAGGTCCGTCCAAAAAACGGTCAGTAGAAGCCGCGGACGTTTTCGCCGGCCCCGATGCCGGGGACACTCCTGCTTGACCCATACGCAGCGCCAAGCGCGACGGCGCGCCCCGATCTGCAGGCCGACCGCGCGGATGACTAGGCAAGCTCCAGACAGGAGGGCGACATGCCCATGATGTGGAAGCGTTTTGAGAGCCCAGACGAGGTCCGGGAGTTCACGGACGGCAGCGGCCAGGTGGAGGTCGTCAACCTGAACGGCAACGCCATCGGTCGGGGAACCTTCCAGCCGGGATGGCGCTGGTCGACCAATGTGAAGCCGATCGCGGGCACCGACTCTTGCCAGGTCGAGCACATCGGATACGTACTGCAGGGGCGCATGGTGGTGAGGATGGAGGACGGCACCGAGCACGAATTCGGACCCGGCGAGTCGTTCGACATGCCTCCCGGCCACGACGCATGGACAGTCGGCGACGAGCCGTGCGTCCTGCTCGACTTCGGCGGCCTGAAGGGCTACGCCCAGTAGGGCTGACCATAGAGCGAGACGCTACTCGCCCAGACTTGCGGCGGTACCCTGTCGGCGTAGATGCCCACCTCCAAGATCGCCAAGAACCTGGAGCGCTTCGCCCAGGCCGTCGCGGCTCACGATCGCGAGAACCCGACGCACACCGCCTGGGGCATCGGCCTCGCCCACTTCGACATGGAGCGGCTCGGCCTCGAGGAGGGCGAGGAGATCCTGCCAGGCATCACGATCCACGCCGACGGCGGCCAGAGCGCGAACTTCAGGGTCCTTTGCGACGGCCAGCACGACGAGGGTGCGGTCGAGTCCGAGGAGGAGGTCGTCCACGCGGTCTCGACCCAGGCGGTGCCCGTCAGTCCGCTACGCGAGATCTGATCATCGCCACGAGCCGCTCGATCGTCGGGCACTCGATGCCGTGACGGGCGGCGGCGCGCAGGACCGCCCCGGGGATCGCGTCGAGCTCCGGCTCGCGCCCGGCGGCGATATCACGCTGCATCGAGCTTCCCAGCGTGTCGTGAGCGGCGGTCAGCTCTCCCAGCGGATCGCCCACCGGTATCTGCGCGCCCTCCGCGGCGGCTACCGCACAGCCCTCCTCGATCGCTCCGACCAGCTCGGCGCGCAGCTCAGGCGTTGAGCGGATCGGGCCGAGCGGCATGTCATACGCGCTTGTCGTACAAGCCAGCGCGTTGAGGCGCACGAGCTTGGACCACATCACCTGCGCCTCGGAGCTGCCAACGCGGGCGGGGATCTCGGCGTGCGTCAGCGTCTGCGTGAGCTCTTCCATCGGCGCGTTTGCCGCCGGATCACTGCAAGCCATGTCCACCATCAAGAACTTGCTGGTATGGACGACCACCCCTGGCCGTGGTCGATCGGCCTCTACGCGGATGGTGCCTGCCACTACGAGGCTTCCGGCGAAGCGCTCGCGGAGCATCGCGATATGGTCAAGGCCGTTGAGCAGCGGAAGGACGAGCTTGGGGTCGGTCTCGACGCGTCCGATGGAGTCCTCCAAGCCGGTCGCCTTTGTCGCTACGACGAGGATGTCCACTGGATCGACGAGCCGAGGGATCGCGGAAGGATGAGCTGCGAAGTCTCCGAGCAGCACGCTCTGGATCTTCAGGCCATGGCGTGAGATCGTCTCGCACGTCGACTCTCTTGCGACGACGAGGGCATCCGTGCCGGCGCGCTCGAGTGCGCCCGCGACGAGCCCTCCCACTCCTCCGGGGCCGAGCACCGCGATCCTCATGGCAGCGGATCGACGAGCACGCCGGGATTCATGACGCCTCTTGGATCGACGGCCGACTTCGCTCCCCTCAGCGCCAGCGCGAACGGATCAGGACGCTGACGGTCATACCACGGCCGGTGATCGCGCCCTACCGCGTGATGGTGGGTGATCGTTCCGCCCTCGGCGATGATGACGTCGGAGACGGCCTGCTTGATCGCGGCCCACTGCTCGACCTCCTCCCCACGCAGCGCCGGCGCGAGCACCGTGTAATAGGGAGCGGGGCCGTCGGGATATACGTGCGTGAAGCGGCAGGAGATGTGCGCGGCGCCGGCGACATCGCTCGCGGCGGCCTTGGCGGCGGCCATCACGCGCTCGTGAAACAACGGGAAGCGATCCCACGTGATCGCCGTCTCGAACGTCTCGCTCAGCACGCCCATCGCGACGAACACGTCCCGCACATACGGAGCGCGCAGAAACGCTTCGCGCCAGGCGCCCACGCCGCTCGTCTGTGAGCCCTCTCCGGCGTCGTCGGGCGCGCTCACGGGCCCGCCGGCATGCCCAGCTCGCGCGGACCCGCGGCGTTCGCCGGCCGAGCCGCCGTGCTGCGCGCATATCTCCAGAGCCCGGTCCATCAAGAAGTCGACCTCATGGTCGCTTGACTCGAACCCCAGCACGAGCAGCGCGAAGCTGCCGTCGCCGGACATCGTAAAGCGCGCCTCCGCGGCGTCGATGAGGCGGCAATTGCTCGGGTGAAGGCCCGACTGGCTGAGCGCCCGAACGCACTCGACCCCGTCAACGAAGCGCTCGAAGCGCACCCCGGCCGAGCTGCGATGGGATGGCCGAGGCGCAACCCGCACCCACGCCTTAGCGATCACCCCGAGCGCGCCCTCCGAGCCGGCGAGCATCCGGTCTGGAGAGGGACCCGCTCCCGATCCCGGCAGCCGCCTCGACACCCACGCCCCCGACGGGGTAAGCGCATCGGCTGCCTCGAGGAAGTCCTCGATATGGGTCCACACCGTCGCGAAGTGGCCCGCCGCCCGCGTCGCGATCCAGCCGCCGAGCGTCGAGAGCTCGAACGACTGCGGGAAGTGACGCAGCGTGAGGCCGTGCTCGGCGAGCTGAGCCTCGAGCTCCGGACCCGTCGCGCCCGCCTGGATGAGCGCGGCACGCGAGGTCTCGTCGATCTCGACCACATCTTTCATCGCGCCCATGTCGATCGAGATCGCGCCGTTGTAAGAGGAGTCGACTTCAGGCGTGACGCCACCCACAACGCTCGTGCCGCCTCCATAGGGGATCGCCGCGACGCGTTCTGCGTCGCACCACTCGAGCAGCATCTCCACGTCGCGCTCGTCGCGCGGCCTTGCCACGAAGTCGGGTGGATGGTCGAAGCGCCCCCTAAAGCCGCGAACTACGTCGCAGTAGGACTTCCCGAGCGCGTGCGAGGCCCGAGCGTGTGCATCCGCCGCGCAGATCTCCGCCAGCCGCGGCGGCTCCTGGACGCGCACAGGAGCAAGCTCGAGGAGCTCGATGCTCACGGGCTCCTCCACCTCCGCGGGCGGGAAGCCAAGGTGCGAGGCGAGCCCGCCGGCTGCGGCGCGCACCTGCTCTCGTGATAGCTGCTCGCTCTCCAGCCCCCACCCCCAGTGCTTGCGTCGGGTAATCACCACCACATCTTTACCGCTCCGGCCCCCAGCTCGGGCTAGCCTTGTGGGTGCATGGTCACGAGGACGGACCCGACAACGGACGAGATGCCCGAGATCCTGGCTCGCGGGCCGTGGGAGCTCGACCAGATCATCACGCGCTGGCGCGCCGAGCACTACGAGCCCTCGCTCGAGCACACAGAGGCGGCCGACGCCGAGATCGCCGGCCTACGCGAGCGCGGCTCTCCAAGCCACGACGGGCTCGCCGGGCGCCTAGTGGACTTCAGAGAGGGGCCCAGCGGCCTGGAGATCGAAATGCAGCCGCTTCGCTGGGCACTGCGCTTGGTGGCAACCGATGCCTCCTCGAGCGTGGCAGCACTGTGCGTGACGCGCTCGGCCGACGGGCGCTGGCTCGCCGGGCGGCGTGCACCGTGGCTGTCCTCGTGGGCGGGACGCTGGGCGCTCGGAGCCGGCGGCTCGGTCGACCTTGGCGAGAGCCCTGCCAAGACGCTGGTGCGGGAGCTGCATGAGGAGTGGTCTGTCTCCCCCGAGCGTATCCGCGGCGAGGCGCTCATCAGGCTGCCCCACCGCCTGATCATGTTCGTCGGGCAGGCCTGGCTGCCCCAGGGCGCCGAGGTGACACCCGATCACGAGCACGATGCGCATGCGTGGTGGCCGGCGGACATCGAGCAATGGCCGGCCGAGGCAGAGGAGAGCCTGCGCAGGATGGCCCGTTGGCTGGCGGAGTGACCGACCACTCTTCCAAGGCCTTTGCGCCCCTGAAGTGGACGTCGTTCTGCCACTCGTGCATCTACCTCTCCCTGCTGATCTGCGCGTTTGCGCTCGGCAAACCCGAGCCCGCCACGTTCGCTCTCGGGCTGACGCACGGGCTGCTCTGGATCGCGATGTCGCTCGCCTGCATCACGGCGGCGCGCTTGCGGATCGTCTCGCTGCGCCTTGCTGTCGCAGTGGCCGTGCTCGGCGGGATCGGACCGTTCTTCGGGAGCCTCGAATTCGTTCGAGAACAGAGCCGTCGCCTGTCGAGCCATATGGGTGGGACCTCGAAGCCATCTTGACAAAAGCACCGCACCGTTACTGTTAAGGCGTGTGAAGGGCGGCGCGATCGAGCTTGCGCGATGTCGCCAGCGCGACACGGCGCGCTAGAGTTGGGGCCAGATGGCCTCCGGCACGACGATCAATGAGACGATCGATGTCGTGACCCCCGCGGCGGGCGAGTCAGTCACAGAGGGAACGATCCTCGAATGGCACGTCAAGGTCGGCGACTTCATCAAGGCCGACGACACGATCGTCGAGATATCCACCGACAAGGTGGACGTCGAGCTGCCCTCGCCGGCGAGCGGCACGGTGGTCGAGATCCTCGCCGAGGAGGGCGACACGGTCGGCGTCGGGCAGGTGATTGCGCGGCTCTCGCCAGGCGAGCAACAGGCCGGCGCGCCGGCGCCAAGCGATGCGGCCGAGCACGCCGCCGCATCCGCCCCTGAAGCGGCCCCAGGCGGCGTCGACACCGCGGGCCAAGCGCCCGCTGAGGCCTCACCGCACACGGACGGCGCGATCCCTGACGGCGTGCGCGTCTCCCCTGTTGCGGCGCGTGCCGCACGTGCGGAGGGGGTCGATCTCTCGCGCGTCCCTGGCAGTGGCCCCGGCGGGCGCATCGTCAAGTCCGACGTGCTCGACGCAGCCTCGCCCGCGAATGGCGCGGCCGCGCCCACAACCGCGCAGGCGCCCACAAACGGAGCGGCGACGCAAGTAGCCGAGCGGGGCGAGCGCCAGCTCTTGAAGGGCGGCGCGGCGATGCTCGCCCGCTACATGGACGAGTCCCGGCAGATCCCGACGGCCACGAGCTTCCGCACGCTCACGGTCACCGCCCTGGACGCGCGCCGGCGCGAGCTCAAGCAGGCGGGACAGAGGGTTTCCTTCACTCATCTCATCGCCTACGCGATCGTGAGGGCCGCCGCCGAGATGGGCGTCATGACCCATCACTTCGAGCTCGCCGACGGCAAGCCCTACCGCGTCGATGACGGTCGGGTCAACCTTGGTCTCGCGGTCGACGTCGAGAAGAAGGACGGGTCGCGCACGCTGATGGTGCCGGTGATCCGCGACGCCGACGCACTTTCGTTCGCGGA
>DAHUYZ010000038.1 GCA_027306855.1 Solirubrobacterales bacterium
CAGGTCGCCAGCGGCCGGTTCGGGGTGACCAGCGAGTACCTGGTCACCGCCGACGACATCCAGATCAAGATGGCCCAGGGCGCGAAGCCGGGGGAGGGCGGCCAGCTGCCTGGCCACAAGGTCGACGCCTACATCGGCTCGATACGCCACACGACGCCCGGTGTGGGCCTGATCTCGCCGCCGCCCCACCACGACATCTACTCGATCGAGGACCTCAAGCAGCTGATCTACGACCTGCGCTGCTCCAACCCTGACGCGCAGGTGTCGGTCAAGCTCGTCTCAGAGGTCGGTGTCGGCACGGTCGCCGCGGGCGTCTCCAAGGCGAATGCCGACCGCGTCTTGATCTCGGGTCACGACGGCGGCACGGGCGCCTCTCCGCTCTCCTCGATCCAGGCGGCCGGCGTGCCTTGGGAGATCGGCCTCGCAGAGACACAGCAGACGCTGCTGCGCAACGACCTGCGCTCGCGGATAGTGGTGCAGACCGACGGGCAGCTGAAGACCGGTCGCGATGTCGTGATCGCCGCGATGCTCGGCGCGGACGAGATGGGCTTCTCGACAGGCCCGCTGATCGCGACCGGCTGCATCATGATGAGGGCCTGCCACTTGAACACGTGCCCGGTCGGCATCGCCACGCAGGACCCTGAGCTGCGCAAGCGCTTTCAGGGCACGCCCGAGCACGTCGTCAACTTCTTCTTCTTCGTCGCTGAGGAAGTCAGAGAGATCCTTGCTTCGGTCGGGTTACGCTCCCTCGATGAGGCGATCGGGCGCGTCGACCTCTTGCAGGCTGAGCAGGCGATCGACCACTGGAAGGCGCGCGGCGTCGATCTATCCCACATTCTCGCCCGCATAGAGCTGCCCGACGATGCGCCCCGGCGACGCGTTCAATCGCCCCCGCGGGTGCTCGAGGACGCGCTCGACTGGCAGCTCGTCGAGCGTTCGCGCGCTCTCATCGAGGCCGGCGGGGCTCCGCCGCGGGCCGCCGACGGGCACGGTCCTTCGGAGCAGCGCGCCGGCATAGAGATCGAGCTTGCGGTCCGTAATGTCAATCGCTGCGTAGGGGGCATACTCTCGAGCCATATTGCGCGCGCCCACGGCGCCGCCGGCCTGCCGCAGGACTCGATCGTCGTGCGCTTCTCTGGCTCGGCAGGCCAGTCATTCGGCGGCTGGCTTGCGCCCGGCGTGACGTTCCAGCTGGAAGGCGACACCAACGACTACACCGGCAAGGGACTGTCGGGTGGGGTGCTGGCGGTGCGCCCGCCGAGCGGCGTGGGCGAGCATTTCAAGGCGAACGAGAACGTGATCATCGGCAACACCGTGCTGTACGGGGCGACGTCGGGTCGCGCCTTCTTCAGAGGTCTCGCGGGCGAGCGCTTCGCCGTACGCAACTCGGGTGCTTGGGCGGTCGTCGAGGGCGTCGGTGACCATTGCTGCGAGTACATGACCGGCGGGCGCGTCGTCGTGCTCGGCCCGACCGGCCGCAACTTCGCTGCCGGGATGAGCGGCGGGATCGCGTACGTGCTCGACGAGGACGGCTCCTTCCCCGACCGCTGCAACATGGGGATGGTCGAGCTCGAAGAGCTCTCTCAGGCCGACGCGATCGAGCTGCGCGAGCTGATCTCTGAGCACGAACGGCGCACGGACTCGCTCCTCGCGCGTGACGTGCTCGCGCGTTTCGAGCGGCTGCTGGCGTCGGGCGCGTTCGTGAAGGTGATGCCCCAAGACTACAAGCGCGTGCTGCGCGAACAGGCGCAGGAGCAGGAGCAGCAGGCAGAGGGAGTGCCGGCATGACCTTGCCTGCTCTGCGGTCGATACGCGAAACGGCGGTTGCGAGCTCTCCCCACGTGCAACCTACGCCGAACGCGGTGGCGATCTGAATGGGCAAGCTCGGAGGCTTCCTCCAGGTAGAGCGCCACGGAATCGTCTACCGCGACGCGGGCGAGCGTGCCGGCGACTACACCGAGTTCGTCGTGGAGCGAGACGAGGCGGAGCTGCGCGAACAGGGCTCGCGCTGCATGGACTGCGGTGTGCCCTTCTGCCACAACGGTTGTCCGCTCGGCAACCTGATCCCCGACTGGAACGATCTCGTCTACCGCGACCGCTGGCAGGAGGCGATCGGGCAGCTGCACGCCACCAACAACTTCCCCGACTTCACCGGTCGCCTGTGTCCCGCGCCGTGCGAACCGGCCTGCGTGCTGGAGATCAGGGAGGGCGAAGCGGTCACGATCAAGCAGATCGAGCACGCGATCATCGAGCGGGCGTTCCGCGAAGGCTGGGTCGCGCCCGAGCCGCCCCGCCGCGAGCTGGGCCAGTCGGTGGCGGTCATCGGATCGGGACCGGCGGGGATGGCCGCCGCGCAACAGCTACGCCGTGCCGGCTATGCGGTGACGTTGTTCGAGCGCGACGAGGCCGCCGGCGGTCTGGTGCGCTTCGGCGTACCCGACTTCAAGATCGAGAAGCGCATCGTGCAGCGGCGCGTAGAGCAACTGATCGCCGAGGGCGTCGAGCTGCGCTGCGGGGTGGACGTCGGCGTGGATGTGAGCGCGGATGAGCTGCATAAGCGCTTTGACGCGATCGTGCTCGCCACCGGATCGCGCGTGCCGCGCGACCTACAGGTCCCCGGTCGCGAGCTGGGCGGCATCCACTTTGCGATGGACTACCTCTACGGGCGCAACCGCTGGGTTGCGCGCGAGCATGGGCCAGACCCGACCGTGCCTCAGCCTGAGCTGGGCGAACGGATCACCGCGTCGGGCAAGAACGTCATCGTGATCGGCGGTGGAGACACGGGCGCGGACTGCGTAGGCAACGCGCTGCGCGAGGGCGCCGCGCAGATCGTGCAGCTAGAGCTTTTGCCTGAGCCTCCGCTGCGCCGTCCTGAGGACCGCACCCCCTGGCCTGAGTGGCCGCTGAAGTTCAGGCTCTCCTACGCGATGGAGGAGGCCAAGACCGCGAGGATCGGCGAGCAGGACTACTCGATCACGACGAGGAGCTTCTCCGGGGACGCGGGCGGCAACGTCGCAGCGCTGCAGATCGCGCAAGCCGAGCCTGCGCCGCCGTTCGGCCCGATCGCCGGCACAGAGCGTGAGCTGCCCGCCCAGCTCGTGCTGCTTGCTATGGGCTTCCTCGGACCCGAGCTCAAACTGCTCGATCAGCTCGGCGTGGAGCGCGACGCGCGCAGCAATGTCAAGGCTGTGTCCCCCTATACGACCTCGGTCGACGGCGTGTTCGCCGCCGGCGACGCCCGTCGCGGCCAGTCCTTGATCGTGTGGGCGATCAACGAGGGGCGCCAGTGCGCTCGGATCGTCGATCGCTATCTCGCCGGCAAGCGCAACGGGCGTGAGCTGCCCGAGGACGAGGCGCTCCCGCACGCCGACGCCGACGAGGGCCCCGAGGGCCCACCGCAGCACGTTGGGCCCGGCGTGCCGGCCGAGCAGTAGACTGGCCACGTGGCCAGTCCCCCTGACAACGGGCAGCCAAGCTCGAACCGGCTGCCGCGCGTGTGCGTCATCGGCGCCGGCTCATCGGGGATCGCCGCCGCGAAGGCTCTGCTCGACAGGGAGATCCCGTTCGACTGCTTCGAGACCTCCGATCAGGTAGGCGGCAACTGGGTGTTCGGCAACCGCAATGGGATGTCGAGCGCGTACAGGGACCTGTTCATAAACGTTTCCCGCGAGCGGATGGCCTACGCCGACTACCCGATGCCGACCTCCTATCCAGACTTCCCGCACCACACCCACATCAAGGAGTACTTCGACAAATACGTCGACCACTTCGGGTTGCGCGAGCACATCACGTTCGAGACCTCCGTCGAGCGCGTCAGGCGGCGTGAAGATGGGGTGTGGGAGATCACGCTGAGCAAGGGGGAGACGCGCGAGTACGACGCGGTGCTCGTCGCAAACGGCCACCACTGGGATGCGCGCTGGCCCGAACCGCCGTTTGAGGGGCAGGACACGTTCGAAGGAACCCAGCTGCACGCTCACAACTACGTCGAGGCCTCGATCTTCGCCGGCAAGGACGTGGTGATCCTGGGGATGGGCAACTCGGCCATGGACATCGCAGTGGAGTCCTCGTACGTAGCGGCCAACACGTATCTGGCGGCGCGCAAAGGGGCGTGGATCATCCCCAAGTACGTGTTCGGCAAGCCGGTCGACCAGATGCCGAACAATCCGCGCGTGCCGTTCGCGATCAGGCAGCGCATGGTCCACCAGCTGATCAAGACGCTCACCGGCCCGCCCGAGCGCTACGGGCTGCCCAAGCCCGACCACAAGTTCGGCGAGGCGCACCCAACCGTCTCCGGCAGGATCCTCGACCGGATCGCCCACGGCACGATCACGCCGAAGCCGAACATCGCCTCTTTGGAGGGCGATCGTGTGCGCTTCGTAGACGGCAGTGAGGTCCACGCGGACGTCGTCGTCTACTGCACCGGCTACAAGATCACGTTCCCGTTCTTCGATGAAACGTTCATATCCGCACCCGACAACCACATCGAGCTGTTCAGGCGCGTCTTCCATCCCGACATCCAGGGCCTGTACTTCATAGGGCTGCTGCAGCCGCTCGGCGCGATCATGCCGCTTGCCGAGGCGCAGAGCAGATGGGTGGGGGACCATCTGCGCGGTGAGTACGCCCTGCCCTCACCGGCCGATCTTCGCCGCGACATCGCCGCAGACCAGGCCACGATGAAAAAACGCTACATCGCCTCCAAGCGCCACACGATCCAGGTCGACTTCGACGACTACCTCTACGCGCTCGACGCCGAGCGTCGGGCCGGCGCGGAGCGGGCGAGGGCTCGCGGCTACACGCTGCCGATCCCCGCTCGGGCGCTCGGCGAGGAGATCGCTTCGGCTCGCTAGCGTAAGACGCGTGAGCCAAACGTTCTGCCGGCACAAACGCTTCATCCAGCGTTGCCCCATCTGTCGCGAGACGGTCCCTGGGTATAAGCCCGAGCACCAGCACGGCCCAGTCAAGCGCCCGCCCAAGCCGCCGCGGGTTGCGGGGGCGCGATCGAATGGCCTCGCTGATGTCGAGGCGACCGCGCGTGCAGGCGCAGACATCGCGGGCAGGGCACACGCGCCTGCCCCGCGCACCCCTACGAGGCGCGGAGCCCCCGAAGTCCGGATCCTCCACGAGGCGCGCTCTGTCGACGACGGCTACCGTTGCGAGCTCGTCCCAGGGCTTCACTGCACGGCCGACGCCAGGCGGCTCGTCGAGGAGATCGGGTTTGCGAGTGGGCGCCTGCTCGCGCTCACCTCCGCTCCCCCCGGCCTCTACGGCGAAGCGCGCTCCTGCGAGGACCTCGAGCAGGCCACCTGGATGTGCTTCGTAGCCGCCTACATCTCGCCCCTGGAGGGCTTCCAGCCATTTGCCGGCATACGCCAAGCGCTCGTCTGCAGCTGGGCATCCGGTCGCGTCCCCGATCTGGAGGAGACCCCGCTCGGCTTGCGCACCTCCCACGATCCAGCGCGCGGGGCCGAGACGTTCGTGGCCTACAGGCGTTTCGCTGAGCACGCTGGCACCCAGGAGCGCGCATTCACCGGCGAGCCCGAGTGGACGCCTCAGCGGCGCTTCGAACGTGCCTTCGAGCGGCTTGCATTGCCGGGCTTTGGGCGTATGGGCCGCTTCGATTTCCTGATCACGCTCGGCCGGCTCGGGCTTTACGACATGCGGGCCAACTCGCTGCACCTCGGCGCTCTCCCGTCGCGCGCAGGTTCGCCGCTCGCCGATACCACCCTGCTCGCGGCCAAGCGCATTTTTGGGATAGGTGATCCGCTGCTGCTAGAACGACGAGCCCAGACGCTTGCGCACGCGCTCGACTCGCCAATCGAAGCGCTCGACCTCGCGCTCTGGAACTGGTCGCGGCCATCGCCCGAGGAGCGCGCCACGCTCGGCCTTCCCGTCGGCACGGTCGACCTTCGTGCGCTCGAGCGCGCCCATTCGGCGCTCGAAGTCTGATCCCGCGCCCGATTCCGAAGATGCCGTCCACACGGGGGCCTAAAGTCCTGCCTGTCAAGCACTAGTCCGCCCGATCAGGAGTCGCAATGCCGCTCTGCTTCATCGAGCCTCACGACGCCATCCGAGTCATCGCAGAGTCCGTCGGCCGCGAGGCCAGGCGCCAGCTTCTCGGTGAGGTGGTACGCGCCTGGGTCGACGACCTGCCCGACCAAGAGCTGTCGCTGCACTATGCGCGCGCGATCGCCGACCTAGACGAGGACGACCTCAACCTGCTGGCAGCCTGGCACGCATCGCTCGAGGTCGGCCAGCCGATCCCCAACACGGACTTCCTCGTCGGCGTGTTCCCCACGCTCGGCGACAATCGCCGCGAGGCGCTGAAGATCGCGGCGGGCTTCCGCGGGGAGGAGGCGTTTCAGGCGGGCGTAGCCGAGGAGCAGGCGCTGTCCACCGTCCTTCCCCACCTCTCACGCGAGCGAGCGATCGAGCTGGCGCAGGAGTGTCTTCAGCTGTATCAGTGGGACCGCCTCGGCTCTTACAACTAGGACGTCCTATGGGCGGCGCGGCGCCGTACTGCGTTCTCGGACGCTCACATCCCTCTGGGACCCGTTACCGGCGCGTCCTGCGTCCTTCACCAACGGCTTCGCCGTCGGTGCCGGCTTGCCCCTAGAGCGCCCTAGTCGCTAGAGTCGGGACCGATGGAAGAACCAGCCACGACGGTGACCGTCGACGATGTCATGGACGCCCTGTCCAACGTGATCGACCCAGAGCTGGGCCTCGACTTCGTCGAGCTGGGCCTTATCTACGGCGTCGAGGTCGACGGGGGGGACGTGCACGTCACGTTCACGCTCACGACGCCCGGCTGCCCGATCGGCCCCCAGGTGAGCGAGCAGATCGAAGAGTTCGTCGGCGAGCTAGAAGGTGTCGAGAGCGTCGAGTCGGAGATGGTCTTTACGCCTCCCTGGTCGCCCGAGCGGATGTCCGAGGACGCGAAGTTCGCCCTCGGCTACTAGCCTCCTCGGTCTGGCGCTGATGGGCTAGGTCGACGAGCGTTTTCAGTTCCTGTGCTATGTAGTCGCCGATCGACTCGATGTCCGGCAGCGCGTCGAAGTCGCCGAGCAGGCCGAAGTTCATCTCGCCGTCATACGACATGATCGCGACCGCCAGCGCATGGTTCTGGGGAAGGAAGGCGACCGGGTAGACGCGCTCCATCTTGCGGCCCAGCACATACAGCGGGAACTGCGGGCCAGGGACGTTCGTCACGATCAGGTTGAACAGCCTCGTCGAGAAGTTCAGTCGCGAAGCCTGCGCGAGGATCGTCGGCGGCGCAAAGTTCTGGGCGCCCGCGATCACCTCCGCGCCGAGCGCCTGCTTTGACTCCTTCAGCCCGTTCATCGCGTGCCTAATGAAACGCAGTCGCGCCAGCGGATCGGCGATGTAGACGGGCAATGGACCTCTCATCGCGGCGATCCTGTTGCCCATCTCGTGACGCTCGCCGACGGTCCGCACCGACACCGGCACCAGCGCGCGCAACTCCAATCCCTCGGTTCGCACGCCGCGCGCGATCAAAAACGAGCGCAGCGCGCCTGTTACGACGGTCAGCACGACGTCGTTGACGGTGCCGCCGAGCACGTTCTTCACCAACTTGAACTCATCGAGGCTCGCGGCCACGCCGACGAAGCGCCGATGCGGGCCGATCTCGACATTCAGCGGCGTCGGGGGCGCCGGATTGAGGCCTGCCCAGAGCACCTCGCCGATGCCCTCCGCGGCATCGATCATGCGCGTCAAAGTGCGCTCCGGATGGCTGAGGGCTCCGATCAGCCCCTCGACGACCTGGGCTCCAGCTCGCACAGCGGCACGCATGCCGACCGCGACCAGCTCACTCGTATCGGGCTCCGGATGCGGCTGCCACGGCCTGCCGGAGTGTCTGACGGGCACCGGCTCGGGCGTCACGTCGAACAGCACGGTCGCGAGGTCGACCCCCGCGATCCCGTCGATCAGCGAGTGATGGGTCTTGGAGATCAACGCGAAGCGATCGTCCTGCAAGCCCTCGATCAGCCACATCTCCCACAGCGGCCGCGAGCGGTCAAGCGCCTGGGAGAAGATCCTCGCCGTCAGGTTGCGCAGCTGCTCCCAGCTTCCGGGTGCGGGCAGCGCGGTGTGGCGGACATGGAACTCGAGGTTGAAGCTCGGGTCGTCGACCCAAAGTGGCCTGCCGCTGTCGAGCGCCGTGAAAGCGAGCTTGTGCCTGTAGCGGGGCACGAGGTGCAGCCTGCGCCGGATCGCCTCGAGGAACTCTTCCTTAGAGGGCGGTGGACCCTCGACGATCGTTAGCCCGCCGACGTGCATGTGCGAGCTAGGACCCTCCTGGTGCAGGAACGATGCGTCCACAGGTGTGAGCCTGTCTAGGTGACGTTGGGCCATCGCCTGACAAGCGTACCTCTCCATCGCGGCTCGTCGCGGGAAATCCGCTGCGTCAGGCTGCCCGCGCGGGTGGAGCGCACCGGGGCTGGGGTGGCGGGCCCTTACAATGACCGCGGTGACGAACACCGTCGAGAAGATCCTGCTCGCGGCCCCGCGCGGCTACTGCGCCGGAGTGGACCGGGCCGTACAGACCGTTGAAAGGGCGCTCGAGGTCCATGGGCCGCCCGTATACGTGCGCAAGCAGATCGTCCACAACAAGCACGTCGTCGAGACGCTTTCCGAGCGCGGCGCGATCTTCGTCGAGGACATCGATGAGATCCCGGAGGGCGCGCTCACGGTCTTCTCCGCCCACGGTGTCGCTCCGAGCGTGCGCGAGAGCGCTCAGCGCCGCAAGCTGGAGACGATCGACGCGACCTGTCCGCTCGTGACGAAGGTTCACCGCGAGGCCGTCGCGTTCGCCGGCGATGGCTACACGATCGTGCTCGTCGGCCACACCGGCCACGAGGAGGTCCAGGGCACTATGGGCGAGGCGCCAGAGCACATCGTGCTCGTCGAGAACGAGCAGGACGTCGAGGAGCTCGTCGTCGAGGACCCTGAGAAGGTCGCTTATGTGACGCAGACGACGCTCTCGGTGGATGAGACCAGCGAGATCGTCGCGCGCCTGCGCGAGCGCTTCCCCACGATCAGAGGTCCCCGCACCGATGACATCTGCTACGCCACCACCAACCGCCAGGCCGCCGTCAAGCAGATGGCGGGCGAATGCGACCTCGTGCTCGTGATCGGCTCGCGAAACTCCTCCAACTCGGTTCGTCTCGTTGAGGTCGCCAAGGACTGCGGCACGGAAGCGCACCTGATCGACAACTACAGCGAGGTGCGCGAGGAGTGGCTGGAAGGCAGGCGTGTAGTCGGTGTCACCTCCGGTGCGAGCGCCCCCGACGACCTCGTCCAGGACCTGATTGGCTTCTTCAGGGCTCGCGGCGTGCAGGAAGTCTCCGAGGTCCATGTCGTGCGCGAGGACGTGCGCTTTATGCTGCCCAAGCCGATCCGCGAGGCCGTAGCCGCGGCGTCTTGACCGGGTTACGACGGGTCTTTCGCGAGCGGTCGCGCGTCGGCGTCGCGGCGAGCGGGCGTAACCGGTGATGCGGACGCTAGTCGTCTCGGACCTTCATCTCGGGGCAAGCTCGGGCGCCGACGTCCTGCGCCGGCCCAAGCCGCGTGCCGCGCTGCTAGGCGCGCTCGAAAACGTCGATCGGCTCGTGTTGCTCGGCGATGTGCTCGAGCTTCGTCACGGCCCCCGCCGCGACGCATTGGCCGGCGCGCGAGCGTTCTTCGAAGAGATCGGCCAGGCGCTTGCCGGGCGCGAGATCGTTGTCGTCGCCGGCAACCACGACCATGCTCTTGTCGAGTCCTGGCTGCGCCGCCGTGGCGAGCTTCCCGACCCGGCGCCGCTGTCGGTGCAGGAGCTCTTCCCTGCCGAAGAGGCCTCCTCGATGCTCGGCACGCTCGCGCAGTGGGCGGGTGCCGCGCGCATGAGCGCCGCCTATCCGGGCTTATGGCTGCGCAGGGATGTCTATGCGACCCACGGCCACTATCTCGACTGCCACCTGACGGTGCCGACGCTCGAGCGGCTCGGGATCGGCCTGACGGGTCGCGTCCTGCGCCGCCCGGAGGAGTCGTTTTCCTCTGTTGAGGACTACGAGGCGGTGCTCGGGCCCGTGTTCGCGTGGATCGATGCCGTCGCCCGACAGGCCCCGACCGGTCGGGCGCTCAATGGTCAGTCGACCGTACGGATCTGGCGAGCGCTCGGCGGGGACAAGACGAGCGGCGAATCGGGCACCCCGTGGCGAACGAGGCTGCTCGCCGGCGCTTTCCCTGTCGTGGTCGCGGCCCTCAACCGCGCCGGCCTCGGCTCATTCAGCGCGGACATCTCAGGGTTCGAGCTGCGCAGGGCGGGCCTGCGTGCGATGGGCGAGGCCGCCGCTCGACTGCAGTTGCGCGACGTGTACGTCATCTTTGGACACACCCACCGCCGCGGCCCGCTCGAAGACGATGTTGCGCAGGAGTGGGTCGGGCCGTCGGGAGCGCGCCTGGTCAACAGCGGCTGCTGGACGTACGACTCGCACTTTCTCACCGGCCCGCCAGGCAGGAGCCCTTACTGGCCGGGCGGCGCGGTGCTCGTCGAGGGGCACGATCCGCCTCGCCTACTCCGTCTGCTCGATGACTGCGAGCCGGCAGCGCTCACGCAATCCCGGGCGTGAAGCACGTCGCCAGGCACTTGGCGCCGTCGCCGACCGCGAGATCCAGCGTCGCCGCGGTGTGATGGTCGTGCTCGATCAGCGGGTAGGCCCCCGGGTGATCGACTATGAGCGTCTGGGACCCGTTCACGGCCACGGTCCCCGCGCCGGCTAGCACCGCCCACACGCCCCCTGCTTCGTAGGGACCGCAATAGGCGCCCTCGCGATCTTCGGTCTGGGCCACCAGCTCGGCGCCTTCGCGATCCTCTGGTCGCAGCGGCGGCAGCGGCGCGCGCTCGATGCCGAGCAACTCCTGGATGGCGAGCTCTGTCTCTTCGTAGGCGCCCTCGCCGAAGTGGTAGTGCGACAGGCGGGCTCTGCCGTCGAACAGGTAGCGCGCCGGCCAGCCGGCGTTTTCGTACTCGCGCCACACCTCGAGCTCCGAGTCGATGACGACGGGGTGCTCGATGTCAAGGCGCGCGACGGCCTCGCGTACGGCCTGCTCGTCGCGCGAGGCATCGAAGCCGGGAGAGTGCACGCCGATCACGCGCAGCCCGTCGTCGGCGTAGCGCTCGTGCCATGCCTTCACGTACGGGAGGGTCCTGATCGAGTTGGGCCTGCAGAAGTCCCAGAACTCGACGAGCATCGGCCTTCCGCGCTGCAGGATCGAGGCATGTCCGCCCTTCTTGCCGGCGGACGCCCCCGTCGCGTTCACCCACGACAGCTTCGTCGGGAACAGGGGTGCTGCGATCGTGTCAACCGGGGCGCGCAAACGCAGCCCTAGCCTATTGAACCCACCATCTCCAATTGGATCAGGCGGTTCAGCTCGACCGCGTACTCCATCGGCAGCTCCTTGGTGACGGGCTCGATGAAGCCGTTGACGATCATCGCCGCCGCCTCGTCCTCGGTGAAGCCGCGCGAGCCCATGTAGAAGAGCTGGTCGTCGGAGATGCGCCCGACGGTGGCCTCGTGAGCGACGGTGACGTTTGGGTTCTGGATCTGGATGTCCGGCCAGGTGTCCGAGCGGGAGATGCCGTCCATCATCAGGCCGTCGCACTGGACCCTCGCCTTGGAGCCGGCGCTGTTCTTACCCATCTTCACGAGACCCCTGTAGCCCATCACGCCGCCGTCCTTGGAGATCGACTTGGCGAGTATGTTGGAGGTCGTGTTCGGCGCGAGGTGGACGACCTTGGCGCCCGTGTCCTTGTGGACCTCGCCAGAGGCGACACCCACGTTTAGATGGTCGGCGCGGGCGCCCTCGCCCATCAGGTAGGAGCCGGGGTAGAGCATCACGTACTTCGCGCCCATCGAACCGCCGACCCACTCGACGGTGCCGTGCGCGTCGACGACTGCGCGCTTGGTGTTGAGGTTGTAGACGTCCTTGGACCAGTTCTGCACGGTCGTGTAGCGCGCCTTGGCGCCCTCGTGGACGAAGATCTCGACGACCGCGGAGTGCATCGAGTTGACGGAGTAGGTCTGTGCGGTGCAGCCCTCGATGTAGTTCACGTCCGAGCCCTCGTCGGCGACGATCAGCGTGTGCTCGAAGGTGCCCTCGCCGGCGCCCTCCATCCTGAAGTAGGCCTGCAGCGGCAGGTCGACCTTGACGCCCTTTGGCACGTACAGGAACGAGCCGCCCGACCAGACAGCGCCGTGGAGCGCCGAGAACTTGTTGTCCTGGGCGGGAACGCACTTGTTCATGAAGTACTTCTGGACGAGCTCGGGATAGTCGCGTACCGCCGTGTCCATCGAGCAGAAGAGGATGCCCAGCTTGCGGTACTCCTCCTTCAGACCCTCGTACACCGGCTCCTGGCGCCAAACCCCGACGACGCCCGCGAGGTGCTCGCGCTCGGCCTGAGGGATGCCGAGGTCCTCGTAGGTCTTCTTCATCTCCTCGGGGACGTCGTCCCAGCTGTTGAAGCGGCCGGCCGTGGGTGGGGAGTAGAGGATGAGGTCATCGAGGTTCAGCCCGCCGAGGTCGACGCCCCAGGTGGGGACAGGCTTGCGTTCGAAGATCTCGAGCGAGTTCAGGCGCTTGGAGGCCATCCAGTCGGGCTCGCCCTTGACCTTCGAGAGCTCGCGCACCACCTCGCGCGAGATGCCCTGCCTTGCGCGCAATTGCCCCTGCTCGTCCTCGACGATCGGGCTTGGCTTGGCGATTCTTGTCTTGTCAACAGTGGCCATGGCGATCCTCTTGACGCGTAGCTTGTCGGCCCGAACAGGCGATGCGATGGCCTGTCGGGCAAATCCTGTGCTCTGGGGTAGGAATTGTATCGCGACCCATGTTCGTCATCCCGACCCCACGGGCCAGCTGTTGTCTCCGGTGACGGCTCCTCGCACCACCTTCAGCCCCAACAACGCGCACTTGCGCCGCGTGGCGGAGACGGGGATACCGAGCAGGTCCAGCGCCCAGTCGGCGTCGAGCTTGCCGATCTCGTCCAGCTCCATCCCCTTCAGCTCCTCGGAGGCGATCGAGGCGGAGGCTTGCGAGATCGCGCAGCCGTGACCCTTGAAACGAAGGTCCTCGATGCGGTCGTCCTTGACCTTGATCTGCACTTCCAGCTCATCCCCGCACAGCGGGTTGTGCTCATGGGCGGTCAAATCGGGATGGTCGAGCTCCCCGAAGTTGCGCGGTCGCTTGTAGTGGTCGAGGATGTAGTCCCTGTAGAGATCGTCGGTCATCGCCGGCTCGTCTCGTCGGGTTGCCAGGAGAGTGCATGACGGCTCACAGGCCGAACACCTCGCGTCCGGCTAGGAGCCCGTCGATCAGGGCGTCGATGTCCTCGCGCCGGTTGTAGACGCCTACGCTCGCGCGCGCCGTCGCGCCCACGCCGAGGCGACGCATCAATGGCTGAGCACAGTGATGACCCGCGCGGATGCACGCCCCGCCGCGGCTTGCCAGCTCGGCGATGTCGTGAGGGTGCATGCCCTCGATCGTGAACGACGCGAGTCCGCCTCGATGCTCGGGCTCGGGGGGCCCGACGACATGCAGCCCAGGCACCTCTCCCAGACGCTCGAGCATGTAGCCGGTCAGCTCACGCTCGTGTGCCCGCACACGTTCCATGCTGAGCCTTGACAGGTAGTCGACGGCTGCTCCCAGCCCCACGGCCTCGGCGATCGGGGGAGTGCCGGCCTCGAACTTGAACGGCAGCTCGTTCCAGGTCGCACGGTCGAAGCTGACTGACGCGATCATGTCGCCGCCTGTGAGGAATGGCTCCATCTCCTCGAGAATCTCCTGACGGCCGTGCAGCACGCCGATCCCGGTGGGACCCAGTGCCTTATGTCCGGTCCAGGCGTAGAAGTCGGCGTCCAGCGAGGAGACATCGACCGGCATCTGGGGGACGGCCTGAGCGCCATCGACGAACGAGACGGCGCCGGCGGCGCGAACGCGGCGCGTCATCTCAGCGACGGGCGTGATCGTGCCGAGCACGTTTGAGACATGCGCGAACGCGACCAGCTTTACGTTCCCGCGCGAAAGCTCCGAGTCGAGCTGATCGAACGAGAGCTCACCGCGCTCGTCGACCTCCAGGTAGCGAAGCTCAGCGCCCTTCTCGCGGCAGAGCACCTGCCAGGGGACGATGTTCGCGTGGTGCTCCATCTGCGTGATCAGCACCGCGTCGCCGGGTTCCACGTTTGAGCGACCCCACGAGTAGGCGACGAGGTTGATCGCCTCGGTCACGTTCTTCGTGAAGATCGTCGTGTGTGGCTCGCCGCCCACGAATACGGCGATTCGCTTGCGTGCTCCTTCATACGCTGCGTCCGCTTCTTGAGCGAGCGCGTAGACACCGCGGTGCACGTTCGCGTTGTGCTTGGCCAGGTGGTCTGAGATCGCGTCGATCACGACCTGGGGCTTCTGTGAGGTGGCGGCCGAGTCGAGATATACAAGCGGACGGCCGTCGAAGCGGCGGCCGAGGATCGGGAAATCCTCGCGCACGTCGAGCGCGGCTGGAGTGGGGGACTCACGCGCGGCCGTGCTCATCGCGCGGTCGCGTACGCCTCTATGTCATCGCGCGCCGCGGCTAGCTTGGAGGCGATCTTCTCGCGCACGAGCCCTTGAAGCGGCTCGTCGGCCAGCTCGCCGATCGTCGGCTCGAAGAAGCCTTCGACGATCACCTTGACGGCCGCCGCCCTGTCGAGGCCGCGCGACTGCATGTAGAAGATCGAAGACTCGTCCAGCTCGCCGACGGTGCCACCGTGCGAGGCGGAGACATCGTCAGCCGAGACGAGCACCGAGGGGATCGCATCGAGGCGCGCCTTCGGGGAGAGCACCATCGTGTGGGCCTGTAGGTACGTGTGCGTTTTTTGGGCGCCAGGGTCGATCTTGATCAGCCCCTCGAAGCTCGCTCTGCTCTCGCCCGTGGCCGCGCCGCGCCAGTGGACGTCTCCGCCGGAGGGTCCCGTCTCGTGCAGGTCGACCGCGAACACATCCAGTTGCTCGTGCCCCTGGGTGAAGAACAGTCCCCTGAAGGCCATATCGCCGCCCGGCTCGGAGACGGACAGCTCGCAGTGGTGGCGCACCAAATGCCCCCCAAGCAGCGCTGGAAGCCAGTGGCAGTAGGCATCGCGACCGACGCAGACAAAGCGCGTCGAGCAGTCGTGGACCTCGCCTGTGCCCCAGTCCTGTACCTGAGCGAGGCGGCAACGCGCTCCGTCCTGCAGATAGAGCTCGAATGCGCCGGCGTGCAGGGATTGACGGGGAGTGCTGTCGACGTCGCTCCCGGCGACGGCCTCCTCGCCGAAGTCGTCGGCCAGGTCGTGCTCGTGGACCTTGAAATCGCTCATGCGCCCGCCGACGACGAGCGTGCGCCCGTACTGAGCCACGCCGGGTCCGTCGATTGTGTAGACGATCTCGAACGGGTCATCCACGACCAGCCCGTCCGGAACGTATAGGAACGCGCCACCCGTCCAGAAGGCGGCGTTGGCCGCCTCGAGCTTGTGGCGGTCGATTGTCAAGCGCTTGGAGTACCACCGCGCGAACAGGTCGGGGTGCTCGTGGGCGGCGTCTTCGAGCGAGCAGAGGATCACGCCCCGCTCGGTCAGCTCAGGGTCCAGCTCGACTTGGACAACGGTGCCCTCGCGCTGCACGATCCGCCCGGCACGGGGGCGATCGGGGAGCGTTTGCGTCACGAGGTCCGGCACGCCCACATCGGCCGGGTGCGTGCGGGCCTGAAGGGCGTCGAGGTCGAGGTCGGCGAAGCTCGTCGTCCAGAAGCCAGAGCGGCGCCAAACCGGCAGATCCTCGCGTTCGAATGCGGCGAGCGCGGCTGCGCGCATCTCCTCCAGCGTGCGCCCGTCACCGGCGCCTTCGCCCGCTAGAGCGTGGTAGAGCGTAGCCTCGCGGTGACGCCCGGGCTTGACCGCGATCTCAGACACCGACGCCGTGCTCCTGGCGGATCTGGTCATACCCCTCGCGCTCTAGGCGCTCCACCAGCTCGACGCCCCCCTCGAGCACGATACGACCGTCCATCAGGATGTGCACGAACTGGGGCTTGACGTAGTGGAGGATGCGCTGGTAATGCGTGATGATCAGCGCACCTAGGCCCTGCTCGTCGTGGAGCTTCTGCACGCCCTCCGCAACCGTCCTCAGCGCGTCGATGTCGAGGCCCGAATCGGTCTCATCCAGGATCGCCACATCGGGAGAGAGCATCGCCATCTGCAGGATCTCCGCGCGCTTCTTCTCGCCGCCTGAGAAGCCGTCGTTGAGGTGGCGCGATGTGAACGCCCTGTCGACGTCGAGCAGCTCGACGGCGTGCTTCAGATGCTCGCGGAACTCCTTCACGCCGATCGGCTCCTCGCGCTTGGCGTTGATCGCCATGCGCAGGAAGTTCGCGACCGAGACGCCGGGGATCGCGACCGGGTACTGGAAGGCGAGGAACAGCCCGGCCTTGGCGCGCTCGTGCGGCTCGGACTCGGTGATGTTCTCGCCCTTGAAGAAGATCTCGCCCTCGGTCACCTCATAAGAGGGATGGCCGAGCAGCGTGTTGGCGAGCGTCGACTTGCCCGATCCGTTGGGGCCCATCAGCGCGTGGATCTCGCCTCGGCTGATGTTCAGATCGACGCCCCTCAGGATCTCTCGGTCCTCGGTCCGCACATGCAGGTTCTTGATTTCCAGGTCGGCCATGGTTCCTTTTGCTCTAGGCCGCGCTCGTCGCGGTCTGTCGGGGTTGGGATGGGAGGGAGTGGAGGTTGGAGAGAGCGCTCGTCACAGGCGCCGTCGCCACCAGGTCGGCGAGGGTGGTCTCTTCGAGCGTGCGCACGATCGAGAAGCGAACTCTCGTCCACAAGAGCTTTGTCGGGCATACGTGATTCGGATCGGACTCGCGTGAGCAGACGACGCTGCCGTCTGGGCCCTGGGAGATGCACTCGATCGGTGCGATCGAGCCCTCGAGCGCCTCGACGACCTCGGCCATCGTGATCTCCTGCGCGTCACGGGCGAGCAGATAGCCGCCGCGCGACCCTCGTCTGCTGTCGATCAAGCCGGCTTTGCGCAGGCGCGCGGCGAGGTGCTCTAGGTAAGCGAGGGGCATCCCATCGTGCTCGGCGATCTCCGCCAGCGGCACGACGGGCTCGACTCCGTCGCTCCTCTCGCCGGCCCGCCGGGCCAGCTCCACCATCACGCGCACGCCGTACTCGGCCTTTGTCGAGAACATCATCGTCAAAACCCTACCTGCCAGCTAGGGTATCAGCCCGGTGCTGGATGACCGTGGGGCCGGAGCTGGGATGGTCATCCTCAAAGCCATCGGCGGCCGTCGACAGGCGAACGTCGGTGGGGTGGGTGGGGCGAGGCCAAGTGGCTATACTTTCTGAAGTCCCATAAAACCCGACCCAGATTTAGAGGTTTTCTAGAGATGAGCCGCTCCAGCGCCGATCTGCTGCGCCAGATCAAGAGCGAAATCGACGAGATCGACCCCTCAGAGGTCAAGGAGCTCTTGCAGGAGGGCGCCGTGATCGTCGATGTGCGCGAGACCGAGGAGCTGGCGGCCGGCATCCTGCCCGGTGCCAAGCACGTGCCCCGCAGCTATCTGGAGACGCGTATCGAAGGGATCGTGCCCGACCGATCGGCCCACGTCATCCTCTACTGCGCCTCCGGGAACCGCTCCGCCTACGGGGCGCGCACGCTCAGGGACGACCTCGGCTACGAGCACGTCGAGTCGATGACCGGCGGCATCACCCTGTGGAAGGACCGCGGCTACGACGTCGATATCCCGCGCGCCCTCTCAGCCGAGCAACGCGAGCGCTACTCGCGCCACCTGCTGATCCCCGAGATCGGCTCAGACGGCCAGCAGAGGCTGCTCGACGCAAAGGTGCTGCTGCTGGGTGCCGGCGGGCTCGGCTCTCCGACGGCGCTCTATCTCGCGGCGGCGGGGGTCGGCACGCTTGGCATCGTCGATGACGACGACGTCGACCTCTCGAACCTGCAGCGCCAGGTGATCCACTCCACGCAGCGCATCGGCATCCCAAAGGTCGACTCTGCTGAGGAGTCGATCCACGCGCTCAACCCGGACGTAAACGTCGTCAAGTACCCGGTCCGTCTGGACGCGGGCAACATCATGGAGATCATCTCCGGCTACGACGTGATCGTCGACGGGGTCGACAACTTCCCGACGCGCTACCTGCTCAACGACGCGGCGATTATCGCCAACAAGCCGGTCGTCCACGGCAGCGTCTTCCGGTTCGAAGGCCAGGTGACGGTCTTCAA
>DAHUYZ010000039.1 GCA_027306855.1 Solirubrobacterales bacterium
GGCGGCTGCGACCTTCGCTCGCTGCAGGAGATGCTCGGCCACGCCGACCTCGCGACGACCCAGATCTACACACACCTCTCGAGCGACAGGCTGAAGGACGTCTATTTCAAGGCACATCCCCGCGCCAAGCTGCGCCGGGCAGGGCGGACGTCCGACGGCGACTGAAGCCACCGGGACAGGCGCTTATGCTTGGCTCCCGATGCCCGAGCTGCCCGAGGTCGAGACGATCAGACGCCAGCTCGCGCCGCTCGTGCAGGGACGTACGCTGGCGCGCATCGAGATACTCGACCCGCGCTGGTCAAGGCCGCTCTCGCCCGACGAGCTGACGGATGCCCTGCAGGGTAGGCGGGTACAGGGGCTCTCTCGCCGTGGCAAGTACTTGGTGTGGAGCCTCAGCGGCGACGTATATCTCGCTCAGCATCTGCGCATGACCGGGACGGTGTTGTACGAGCCGGATCCGGAGCCTTCGCATGTGCGTGTGCGGATCGATCTCGGCGGGGCCGGTACGGGAGGCCTTCGCAATGGGAAGGCGCGGCGCGGCAAGCAGGACGGCGACCTCGCCACGCTCGTGATCGTCGATCCGCGGCGCTTCGGCACGGGCGAGCTGCTGCTCGGCGATGAGGCGCTCGAGGCTTTCTTCGACGCGCGCCTGGGCCTCGAGCCGTTGGACCCGCTCTTTACCGCCGAGCATCTGTACAGCCTGACGCGCGGGCGTAGCGCTCCGATCAAGGCGCTCTTGCTCGATCAACGCCGGCTCGCCGGCGTCGGCAACATCTACGCGGATGAGGCCCTTCACCGGGCGGGCATCCATCCGCTGTGCCCGGCGGGCAGGCTCACGCGCGCGCAGTGCGAGCGCCTGCGCGAGGCGCTCGTGTGGGCGCTGCAAGCGGGCATCGAGGCGAGGGGTGCAACGATCGACGACTTCAGGCACGTCGACGGGGTGTGGGGCTCTTTCCAGGACCGGTTTGCCGTCCACCGTCGCGAGGGCGAGCCGTGCCCGCGCTGCGGCGCTACCGTCGTCAAGATCCTTGCCGCCGGGCGCGGAACATATTTATGCGAGCGCTGCCAGCCCCCGCCGCGAGGTACGCGTCCGATCAGGCGGCAAGCAGCTCGGCCAGCCGACCGCTCTCGGCCGCCTCGAGCGTCTCCTTGAAGCCGCCGAGCAGTCGGTCCCCGATCACGACCTGGGGGAAGGTCATCATGCCGGTCCTGCCGACGAGCGCCATGCGACCCTCGGCATCCTTGGCGAGGTTGACCTCGGTGAAGCGGGCGCCGTGCGCGGTGAGAAGCTCCTTTACGCGCGCGCAGAACGAGCAGGGCTGGGTCGTGTAGACCTTTATCTCGACCATTACTTCAGAAAGTATAGCGAGTCGCTCGTCCGGACAGACTCTTAGGATCGAACGATGCCGGGACCGGTCAAGACGGAGGCCGTCGTACTTCGCTCGATCCGCTACGGAGAGGCAGATCGGATCCTGCATCTCTACACCCTGCACCGCGGACGTATAGGAGCGATCGCGAAGGGCGTGCGGCGGGCTCGCAGCCGCTTCGGCGGGCGCTTGGAGCCGTTCTTTCGCCTGCGGATAGAGCTGCACGAAGGACGCGGCGAGCTGCTGACGGTCACGGGCGCCGACACGATCGACGGTCACGCGGGCCTGCGCGGGGACGCACGCTCTCTCGATGCGGCGGCAAGAGCCTGCGATGCCGTGGCGCGGCTGTTCGAGACGACCGAGCCGCACCCGGCGGTGTTCAATCTGTTGTGTCGCAAGCTCGCGATGCTCAACGAGGATCCAGGCTGCGCCACGCGGGCTAACGCGCTCGCGTTTCGCATGAAGCTGCTGCTCGCCGCCGGCCTTGCGCCGCAGCTGGGCTCGTGCGCGCGCTGCGGCGAGGGAGAGCACCTCGTCGGCTTCTCCGGCGCCGCGGGCGGGGTGGTGTGCGGCGCATGCGAGGCGGGTGCGTTCGCCCTGGAGGAGCCCGCGCACGCCTTTATGACCGCGAGCCTGGGCAGCCCTCTGACGGAGGTCCCGCCCGCCGAGGACCGGGTGCTCGGACAGGTCGAGCGGGCGATATCCGCGACGCTAGAGCACCACGCGCACGTGCGATTGGGGCCGGCCGCCGCTCGACTGCCGCAGCCGCTGGCACAATCGACTGCGTGAGCGCAGCCAAGGAGACAGAGCCGACGGCCACGGCCTTTGCCGCCCGGCGGATGGAGCTGGAGGAGCGCGAGCTCTCGCCGCTTGCCGCCAGGTCCTATCCGGCGGTGCGCGAGCGCCCCGAGGAGGATTGCGGCGTGAGAACGCCCTTTCAGCGCGACCGCGACAGGATCGTGCACTGCAAGGCGTTCAGGCGCCTGACGCACAAGACGCAGGTGTTCGTCGCCCCGAGAGGCGACCATTACAGGACGCGCCTGACCCACACGCTGGAGGTGACGTCGATCTCGCGCAGCGTGGCGCGGGCGCTGTCGCTCAACGAGGACCTGGTGGAGGCGATCGGGCTCGGCCACGACCTCGGCCACCCGCCGTTCGGCCACATCGGCGAGGAGGCGCTGGACGAGGCGCTGAAAGAGCGCTTCGGCAAGAGCTTTCACCACTGGGAGCACTCGCTGAGAGTGGTCGAGCGCTTGGAGCGGGAAGGACGCGGGCTGAACCTGACAGAGCAGGTGCGAAACGGGATCCTGTGCCACTCGAGCAGGGCGCCGCTGCCGGAGACGCTCGAGGGCAGGATCGTGCGAGTCATCGACCGCGTGGCGTACATCAACCACGACATAGACGACGCGATCAGGGCGGGCCTGCTGCACGAAGGGGACCTGCCCTCGGAGCCGATCGCCGTGCTCGGGCGCAGCGGCTCGCAGCGGATCGACGCCCTCGTGCACGACATGGTCGAGTGTTCGGCAAGGGCCGGCGACATCGTGCAGGGCCCGCAGGCGGGGTCCGCGATGGCGGCGCTGAGAGAGTTCATGTTCGAGAACGTCTATCTCGGCCCGGCCGTGCGCGAGGAGCACGCTCGAATCGCGAACGTGGTGAGCAGGCTGTTCGAACACTTCCTCGAGCACCCCGAGCTGCTGCCACCTGGCCCGGCCGTCGCGGAGGAGCCCGACGATCTCGCAAGGCGCGTCACCGACTATGTCGCGGGTATGACCGACCGCTACTGCATCCGGGCATACACCGAGCTGGAAGTCCCGCGCGTGTTCGCGCGCTAAGCGGCCCGCCGACGCTTCGTCGGGCTGCGTCCTCGGTCGCTCGCGTACCTACCTAGTACGCCACGCTCCCTACGTCCCTGCCCGACTCGGCCAGCGAACCGCTAGCTTCTTGGGCCATGCCCCGCTACACGTCCGACTCGCGCGACAGGGTTCGCGAGGCGATCGATTTCATAGAGCTCGTCTCGGCGCGCACCGAGCTGCGCCGGGCTGGGCCGCGAAGCTATGAGGGGCTGTGCCCGTTCCACGAGGAGCGCACGCCCTCGTTCAGCGTTGAGCCCGTCGAGAAGGTCTACTACTGCTTCGGCTGTCAGGCCTCCGGCGACGTGTTCACGTTCGTGCAGGAGACCGAGGGCCTCGACTTCAAAGGGGCGCTCGAGCTGCTCGCCGACCGCGCGGGCATCCAGCTGGAGGCCGAGAGCGAGGACCCTGGCGAAGCGCGACGGCGCGTCCGACGCGAGCGCATGCTCGAGCTTCTGTCGCGAACCGCCTCCTATTACGAGCGCTACCTGTGGGAGTCTGAGGAGGCGGCCGGCGCGCGCATCTACCTGGAGCAGCGTGGCCTCGACAGGGAGATCCTCGAAACCTTCAGGGTCGGCTATTCGCCAAGCGCATGGGATCGGGTCCTGCTCGCCTCGCGACGCGGCGGCTTCTCGGAGGCAGAGCTCTATGAGACGGGGCTCGCCCAGCGATCCCAGGAGCGCGGCGGGCGGATGTACGACCGCTTCCGGGCGCGCGTCATGTTCCCGCTTGCCGATGCGCGCGGCCGCGTGCTCGGCTTCGGCGCCCGCGCGATGGGAGAGGGGCAGAAGCCGAAGTACCTGAACACCTCCGACAACGAGATCTACCACAAGGGCCGCCACCTCTATGGCGCCGACCTGGCCCGCGCACACGCGACGAAGATGGGCGAGGTGATCCTCTGCGAGGGCTACACAGACGTGATCGCGATGCACCAGGCGGGCTTTCAGAACACCGTCGGCCTGATGGGAACGGCGCTGACAGAGCAGCAGGTGTGGGAGCTCGGCAGGCTCGCTCAGACAGTCCTGCTCGCACTGGACTCCGACAGCGCCGGGCAGGAGGCGATGCTCAAGGCGGCGCGAGTCGCCGCGCGGCGCAAGCTCGATCTGCGCGTCGTGGAGATGCCCGAAGGAGCCGATCCCGCCGATCTACTCCTAGCGCAAGGGGCCGATGCGATGCGTCAGGCGCTGTCGCGTTCGGTGGCGTTCGTGCGGTTCAGGGTCGAGCGCACGCTGGCGTCCGGAGACGATGGCAGCGCCGAGGGCCGGGACAGGCTGATCGAGGCGCTGAGGCCGGTGTTCGAGACCATCCCGCCGAGCGCGATGCGCATGGAGATGACGCGCCTGGTGTCGGGCAAGCTCGGTTTGGGTGAGGGGCTGGCGGAGAAGCTGCTGTCCGAAACGCCGCAGCAAGCGTCTGCGGGGCGGGACGCGGCGCGGAGCGGGCATGCGGGCGCGGGCCCGCAGGCGCGCGTCCTCTCCGGACGCGAGGACACGGAGCGCGCATTCCTGGCCCAGTGCATCGCCGCGCCGATCCACGGGCAGGCGGCACTCGCCGATGCCGACGTGCAAGTCCTGTTCAGCAGTGAGCTGCTGCGTCGCGCCGCTGTCCACCTACGCGACGGGCACGTCTCCGAGCCGCTGAAGGGCATGGACGACGAGGATCGCGAGCTGGTCTCGCTGCTCGCCGAACTGACGGTCGAAGCCGGACGGTGGCCGGTGGCGGAGGGAACGAGCACACCACCGATGCTGGAAGTCCAGCAGCTTCAGCTTCAGCTGGCCGCGATCGACCGCCGGATCCACGCGGCCCGTGCGCAGGGGGCCGGCGAGGTCAGCGAGTTGGCGCGGCGGCGTGGAGAGGTCAAGCTGCGCTTCGATCGCGCCCAGGAGCGGGCGCTGGCTTATACGGGAGCGGAAACAGGGCGCTGAGCACGAAGCACTTCGACGCGGCCCCGTCGGCACGAATGCGTGTTCCCGTTCCGTCCGACCCATAGTAGACAATGCGGTGCATGGATCGGACATCGTTGGACAAGCTGTTGGGGCAGGGCCGGTCGCTCGCCGAGATTGGGCGGCGGTTCGAGTTGCACGAAGCGACCGTCGGCTATTGGGTCAAGAAGCATGGGCTCGAGGCTGCGAACCGCGGAAAGCATGCGGCGAGGGGAGGCTTGGATCGGGACGAGCTCGAGCGTCTGGTCGAGGCCGGCTCGACTATCGCCGACATTGCCTCACACGTCGGGCGTAGCAAGGCAACAGTGCGCCACTGGCTGTCTCGATATGGCCTTCGTACACAAAACACACGGGGACGTCGAGCTTCGGACGAGGTCCTCGCTGCGAAGAGCGCGGGACAAGCGGAGCTCATGATGGATTGCAAGAAGCACGGAGAGACAAAGTTCGTGATCAACGGTCGCGGCTACTACCGTTGTCGGCGGTGCCGCGCAGAGGCGGTGTCTCGGCGGCGGCAGAAGGTCAAGGCGATCCTCGTGGAGGAGGCAGGTGGATGCTGCCGTCTCTGCGGCTACAGCGGAAACATGCGCGCGTTGCACTTCCATCACGTAGATCCATCGGACAAGCGCATCGAAATCAACGCGAAGGGCGTCGCGCTTGCGCTCGACAAGCTACGCGTCGAGGCCCGCAAGTGCGTGCTTTTATGCTCTAATTGTCACGCTGAGGTCGAGGACAGTGGAACGCTTGTTCCGACCGATGCGTTCGCGCCCTCTATGGGTCTCACGTAGACGATCTGGGGTAACTCAATTGGCAGAGTGCGGAGCTGTTAACTCCGAGGTTGTGGGTTCGAGTCCCACCCCCAGAGCCTCGATCAGCTCGGATGCGGTTACGCCTGCGTCGTGAGCCTGGACCCATGCGGCCAGCTCTTGCGCGCGGGCTCGGATCGACGTGGCGCTGAGCGCGCGCTCGACGGCCAGCCGCAACGGGCGCGCGGAGACGAAGCGGGCTGGCACCCGCACACCCGCTCCCGCCCAGGCCACGCGAGCGGCGTTCTCGTTCATGTCGCCCGCGACCGGGCACGCCACGACGGGACAGCCGCTCGCCAGGGCACGGACGACCGTTCCATGCCCAGAGTGGCAGACGACCACGTCGCAAAGCGGCATCGTGCGCGCGTAGGACAGCCAATCGACCACCCGCGCGTTGTCTGGGACGCGCAGCGGGCGCGAAGGCAGGCGGCGGTTGTAGGTGGCGATCACGCGGACCGGCGCATCCGCGAGCCCGTCGAGCGCCGCGTGCAGCAGGTGGTGGTCCGGGTCCTGAGAGGTCGACGGCGCGATCAGGACCAGCGGGTCCTCGCCGGCCGGCAGCTCGACGTCCTCGGCGGGCGGCTCCCACAGGAGGGGGCCGACGACGTGCACATGGTCCGGCCATACGCGCGGGTACTCGAGCTGCGGAAAGCTCGCCACGACCGCAAGCTCGTCGCTCGTGCCGCCGTGGACACGGTCGAGCGGCGGCAGGCCAACCTGGTCGCGCGCGCGGTTCAACGCGACGCGGCCGCTCTGAAGGCCGCGCCTGACCGGCAGGTGCGCGCGCTCCCAGAAGGCTCGCCCCAGCCCTGTGCGCGGCAGGCGCGCGCCGAACGAGTAGATCGGAAAGCCCGGGCCCGCCTCGGGGAACACGTGCGGCACGAGCGTCGCTCGCGGCACTCCGCACAGCTCGCCCGCCAGCGAAGGGCCGAGCGTGAGGATGTCGTGGACGATGACATCCGGTCGCATCTCCTGAACGAGCGGGAGCGTGTCCCTGGTCGCGTAGACGACCGCCTCTTAGAAGTCGAGCGGCGCCGGCCGGCCCGCGCCGTCGTCCTTGGGGATCGGGAAGGCGCTGTACTCCGGGGCGGGCGTGAACTTGAGCCCCTCCGCCTCGACGTGCTCGCGCCAGCGCTTCCAGGTCTGCAGGGTCACCTCGTGGCCGCGCGCGCGAAGCGCGCGCCCCAGCGCGATCATCGGGAAGGCGTGCCCCGGGTCGCCGAAGGCGCCGAGCAGCACCCTCATCGCAGGCCTGTGAGGAGCGTCGGCCGTGTGATCCTGCCCGCGGGCGCCTTCAGGCCGCGGGCGCCTGCCGATTCCTCCCAACGGAGCAGGCTCCCTCTAAGCGCCGGCCAACTCGGCGACGAGCCGCAGCTGGGCGAGGCGGTCCTCCTTGGTGAACGCGATCGGCGTCACGCCGAGGGTGCCGACGCCCGCATCGCGATAGATGGCGAGACGCTCGCGCACCACGTCGGCCGGGCCGCACAGAGAGACGGTGTCGATCAGCTTCTCGGGGATCGCGGCCATCGCCTCCTCGCGCTTGCCTTCGAGATAGAGGTCCTGGATCGTCTTCGCCTGCGCCTCGAAGCCGTAGCGGCAGACGAGGTTGTTGTAGAAGTTCTGCTTTCGCGAGCCCATCCCGCCGACATACAGCGCGATGAACGGGCGCATCGCGTTGCGCGCCGCGTCGAGGTCGTCGGTTACGAACACGTTCACGGTCGGGGCGATGTCGAACCCGTCGAGGCTGCGCCCCGCGCGGTCGGCGCCCTCCCGCAGGAGGGGACGCAGCTCGGAGAGGTGCTCGGGGCTGAACAGCGTCGGGATCCAGCCGTCCGCGATCTCCCCCGCTAGAGCGGTGTTCTTCGGGCCGATCGCCGCGAGGTAGATCGGGATGCGCTCCTGAACCGGGCCGATCGTCAGCTTCAACGCCTTGCCTGGCCCGTCGGGCAGGGGAAGCTCGAGTGTCTCGCCGTGGAAGTCGACGCGCTCGCGCGCGAGCGCCATCCGAACTACCGCCACGTACTCTCGCGTGCGCTGCAGCTGGCGCCCAAACCGCTGTCCGTGCCAGCCCTCCGCGACCTGGGGGCCAGAGGAGCCGATCCCCAGGATCATGCGCCCGCCGGAGAGCTGGTCGATCGTCGCCGCGGTCATCGCGGTCATCGCGGGGCTGCGGCCCGGGATCTGGAAGATGCCAGAGCCCAAGCGGATCTTCGAGGTCTGGCCGGCGAGCCATCCGAGCACGGTGGCCGCATCCGAGCCGTACGCCTCCGCCGTCCACACCGAGTCGTAGCCGAGACGCTCGGCTTCCTGGACGATTTCGAGCTGATCCTGCGATGAGAGGCCAAGGCCCCAGTAGCCGATGTGCACTCCCAGCTTCATCTCGTCTCCTTTGAGGGCAGCGGTCCTTGCGAGGGGCGGGCGCTCGCGCAGCCTACAGCGCGTCCCCGGGCCTGACGAACATCATCTCCGGAACGACGCACGCAGGCGATGTCCTCAGCAGGTAGCGGACGGCCTCGGCGATGTCCTGCGGCCTGATCATCTCCTGCGCCTTGATCTGGCCCTTGACGAAGTCGGTCATCGGCGTGTCCACGAACGCAGGGCATAGCGCGGTCGACTTGATGCCTTGGGAGCCGAGCTCCTTGTTCATCGATTCGGTCCAGCCCACAACGGCGTGCTTGGTCGCCGAGTAGACCGACAGCCACGCCTCCGCGCGCTTGCCGGAGATGGATGAGGTGTTCACGACGAGCGTGCTCTTGTGCTCGGCGGCGGACGCTTGGAGCATCGGCAGGCACTCTCTGTAGAACAGGACGATCGAGCGCAGGTTCACGGCGATCTGCATGTCGAGGTGCTTGGTCTTGATGTCGCCCAGCGGTGAGCCGATGCCAACGCCCGCGTTGTTGACGAGCACGTCCAGGCGTCCATAGCGCTCCTCGTGGGAGGCCACGACCTTCTGGATCTCCTCCTCCTCGGAGAGGGCAGCTGCGACCGTGTTCACGTCCAAGCCGTCGTCCGCGAGCGTCTTGGCGGCGGCGTCCAGCTTCTCCGCGCGCCGAGCGGCCATCGTGATCCCGTAGCCCTCCTCGCCGAGCATCCGCGCGATCGCAAGCCCGATCCCACTCGACGCCCCCGTCACAATCGCCGCCCGCTCCGCCATGCCTCGTCCCTCCGGTTCGTTGACGGTCGAATCAAACCACAGCGCTGGTAGCGTCTGAGCTGTCGCGCCGAGCGCGGCACGGGCCCGTAGCTCAGTTGGTTAGAGCCGCCGACTCATAATCGGTTGGTCCCTGGTTCGAGTCCAGGCGGGCCCATGCGTCGGCTCCTCCCGGTGGTTGCAGATAGCGTCCACTATGGCTCGGCGAGCATCTTGGCCGTGCCCGGCACGTTCCCAGCCGCCTCCAACCGTCCGAGCGCGCTCGGAATGTGCTCGAGATAGCGATCGAGAAACGCAAGGCTCACGCGCTCGACGATCGAAAGCTGGGGCTGCTCGGTCGAGTACGGCGGGAGATGTCCGGCCCCGAGCAGCTCGAGCAGGTACTTGGGTCGCTGGGCGGCGGCGAAGAAGGCGTTGGTTTCGCTCGGCAGGTTGACCGTGTCCGCCGTTCCCTGGGTGGCCAGCAGTGGCGGTCCTCCCCGCGGGAACGCAAAGCTGCCGAGAGCGGGAATCTCGGCGCCCGAGAGGATGATGGCCGCATCGACCCGAGAATCGCGATAAGGACCGTCGTAGGCCACCGCCAGCGCGGTATCGCCGCCATCCGATTGTCCACTGACCGCGATCTCGGCGGGGTCGATGAGCCCGGCCAGCGGTCCCGAGCTCGCTCGGCTGAGCGACAGCATGCGAGAGATCACAAACCGCATGTCCGCCGGCTGGTTGACGAGGTCCGACTCATCGGGCCCGCCGGGAGCTTCGGCGCTCTCCAGCGGAAAGACCGGCGCCGCCACCACGTAGCCCGCTCGCGCCCATGCCGCGAGCAACGGCTCGTACAGCTTGGGTGTCACGGCGAACCCGTGGCCGAACACCACCAGCGGAAACGGGCCGTAGCTCCGAGCGGCCACCGCGTCCGGTATGACCGCTCCGCCCGAGGCGCCCGGCGAGCCAAGCGCGGGATAGAAGACCTCGGTGACCAGCGGCCGGGCCTCAGTCGTGCCATTGGGCAAGGTGATCGTGCGGCTCGTGTCGAGCAGCCGCACCACACGCATTCCGACGGCGTAGGCGCTCGGTACGGTAACGCGCGCCGAGGAGCGCGATTGGCCGGGCAGGCCACGTTGGTCTCCCGAGCGCCCCCTCTGTGCAGGCGGTCCCGCAGACCGTCCGGCAGTGGCGAGCAGAACGATCAACACGGCCACGGCGCTTACGAGCGCCAGAGCTGACGCTGCCAGCGTGCGTGCACGCCGCAGCTGCCGTCTGCGTTGGGTGCGCTCGTCACGCTCTCGAGCCCGCGTCGAAGGCCGGCCCATTCCGTTTGTGACGTCAGGAGATATTGGATTCCGAGACACGCGTTCGTTAGGAAGCTCTCACATGAAAGAAGTCTTACGCCAAATCGAGCGATCGATAAACCGCAACGTGGTAGTTAGACGGTATCCAACCGTCATTCGCACACAAATCGGTTCCGGCCACGCTCCCCGCGAGGCCCCTGAGATCGCGAATCCTCGGATCCCGCCACATCGCAGGCCCCACCGCTGAGGACGTCAAGAACTGGGATGCGCACGTCGAGCACATGGAGCAGCTGGCGGGCAGTCCCGCGTTCCTGGATCTACGAGATCGCATCATCGAGCTTGCGCGCCTGCGGTCGGAAGACCGCGTACTGGATATCGGCGCCGGCACGGGTCTGTTGACGCTGGCGGCCGCTCCCCATGTCAGCCACGTCAGCGCCGTCGACATCTCACCGGCGATGTGCGCCCGTCTGCGTCGCAATCTCGACCGCGAGGAGATCGACAACGTCGACGTTCTGACCGATACCGCGACCGCGCTTCCGCTCGCCGACGAATCGGTGGATGCAGTCATCTCCAACTACTGTCTACATCACCTCGACGACAACGGCAAGCGCCAGGCGCTGACGGAGGTCATGCGGGTGCTGCGCCCAGGCGGGCGCCTCGTGTTCGCCGACATGATGTTCAGCCTCGATCTCGTCGACCCACGCAACCGAGCTGTGGTCGCGTTGCTGATCAAGCGCGTGCTCAAACACGGCCTCGCCGGGATTTCGCGACTGGCCAAGAACGCGACGCGCATCGCGGCCGGTCGCTGGGAGCGGCCCGCCACCGTCGACTGGTGGCTCGAGGCGCTGCATCGGGCCGGATTCATCGCGGTATCGGTGCGGGCCTTCGAGCACGAGGGCGGCATCGCGTGCGCTCGCGCTCCGCACCCCACGACATGATCGTTCTTATAGGTTTTTACAGAAACGTTGAACAAATCCCGTATCTGCGCCCAGTCCGATTGTCCTTAGGCGACTGACCGCTGGGAGGTGCCGGCCGGAAAGCTCAGGCCAGCGGGGTGAGCAGATAGACGCGCGCCGGTGGGCTCGGCTCCCACGAGAAGACCGACCATGAGCGGCCCCGATAGCCGACGATGCCGCTCTGTGGAAGGCTAGCCGGAGCGGCGCCGCCGGCAAGGCGTTGAGAGCCCGCTCGCACGTACGCGAAGCCGCCGCTCGAGCCCTGCAACGTGTCGACGAGCGCCTGGTAGTTGGCCGAGAGTGGACTGAACCGTGAGGCTATGTGCCTGGCCACATCGCCCCACGCACGCAGCGTCACGTCCGCGCAGCTCTGCGCCGCCACGGCGCCCGACGCGTTCGGCACGAACAGGACGGCCTTCAGCGTGCCGCTCGGGAAGGCGAGCGTGTCCAGCACATGCGCCTGATAAGAACGACCGCTGACGACGACCGACTGCCCGTCGCTCACGGACGACGGCGCCGGCGTGAGCGTGCCCATCAAGAACGAGCCGCCGCGATAGAGATCGATCGGGACGCCGGTAAAGCGGCTGACGAGCTTGACGTACCCGATGTCGTCCTGCACCGAGGTGACGAAGCTGCCAACCGTTCTGCCATGCCACCTCAAGGCGCCCGAGACCGGAGCGATTATGTAGGGGCCACCCACGTCGGCCAGCACATGCCCGTTCTGGATCACACGCAGGCGCACGATGTGCCAATGGGGCGTGTAGACGATCTTGTGCACCGCTTCTCGGACGGCCCCCACGTTGGAGGAGGCGAGGGCGCTCAGAAGCGGCTTGTAGCCGGTGATGCGGGCTATGTCGACGCCCACCTCGTTGCCGTGCAGCTCGCCGTTGTAGATGCGCTGCGCGACGCTCCCGTAGACGCTTGCGAGCGTTGCCGTGCTCGCAGGTCCGCACGCCGAGCTTGCTCGAACCGCCTGGATCGACGTGCCGCAGCTGACAGCCGTGACGAGGAGGCATATCGCCACGACGGCGGCGCTTGTGGTCTGGAGAAGCCTACGTCGACTCACTCGACGAGCGTATCGATCAACCCTTCCGCCGGCGTCACTACGCTTGAGCAATGCCGAGCGGAGAGACGCGGCGCGTCGCTGTGATCGATCTCGGGTCCAATTCGTTCCGTATGGTCGTGTTCGAGGCGAAGGGCGGAGCTTGGAAGCGCATAGACGAGCTCTCCGAGGCCGTGCGGATCGGCGAGGGGGTTTCGCGCAGCGGCGTGCTGGCCGAGCCAAGGATCGAGCGCGCCTTGCGCGCGGTGGACGCGTTCGCCGGCGTATGCGCGGCCTATGGGCTTCGCGAGGAGGAGATCGACGCCGTCGCGACGAGCGCGATCCGCGACGCGAAGAACGGCCCGGAGCTCTTGGAGAGGCTGCACGCTCACACCGGCATCACGGCGCGGATTCTCAGCCGAGAGCAGGAGGCGCGCTACGGCTATCTGGCCGCGGTCAACTCGACACGCCTAACGGACGGCTGCGTGCTCGATCTGGGCGGCGGGTCGCTGCAGCTGGTACGCGTCGCGGGTCGCCTGGCGCGCGAGTCGGGCTCTTGGCGACTGGGTGCGGTGACCATGACCGAGCGCTTCCTCTCAGAGGACGCCCCGGCCGATCGAGGACGCCTGGAGGAGCTGGCCGTCCATGTGGAGCGCAAGCTGGAGCGCGTTTCGTGGCTGCCCGGATCCGGGCCACACGTCGTCGGTCTGGGCGGCACTGTGCGCAATCTCGCCTCCGCTGCAGAGCGGGCGGCGGGTCTTGCGGGCCTCGGCGTTCACGGCTTCGTGCTCGAGCGGGAGGCGCTCGCGGACCTCATCGAGAGACTCGCCCAGTTGAGTCCCTCGAAACGAGGGTTGGTGCCCGGCATCAAACAGGCGCGGGCCGACATCGTGCTGGCGGGCGCGGTGGTCGTGCAGACGGTCTTACGAATGTGCGATGCGCCGGCGCTGGAGGTCACGGGCGCAAGCCTCCGTGAGGGCATCTTCTTCGAGCGGCGCCTCGCGCACCATCGCGTAGACCTCGACGAGGTGCTGGCTCCCTCAAGAGCGCGCGCGGCATGAGCGAAGCGTCTTTGACGCTCTCAGGCGCTCGCGCTGCGTAGCTGCGCTTCGCGGCCCTTGCAGTCGAACAGGACGAGCCCGTCGGAGCTCGTCGCGCCCGCGCGCCACAGAGCGGTGGGTATCGGTCGGCAGTCGCGCGCGACCGCCGCCGTCGCAAGGTTGCCGCCGCGCAGCGAGTAGGCGCCGCCCAGCAGGACGTAGCGCGCCTCTTTGAGCGCCACCAGTCGCGCGAGAGTAGATCCGTCGAGCACCGGATCGGTCGCGCTGTAGCCGGCGAGCGCGCCCGCGTTCATCCCGCTCAGGATGAATGGCGCCGCGGTGATCGAGGCCTCGGTCAGCAGCGGCCAGCGTGTGCCGGGGCCGTGCGACCGTACATATCCGATCAGCTGGTCGTCCAGGCGCATAGCGGTCGTGTCCAGACCGAACGGTCCCTGGCCGGGTACGTGGTGGGGGCCGGCCATCGGCAGGGTGCCCTCGACGGGCGCGAGCCATGTAGTCGCCGAGTAGGCAGCGGGAGCGATCGCCAGAGCGCACAACAGGAGCGCCATCGCGACATGAGTCGCGCGAGAGGAAGCGTTTGCGAGCTTCGGGGTGTGAGTCAGCGCGAGCAGGACGAGGCCGGTGCCGGCGAGACCGACGAGAAGCGCAACGAACCACTGCATGTAGTGCTCGCGGTCGAGCAGAACCGCCTGCACGGCCACGGTGCAGATGACCGCGCACGCCACGAGCGCCAGACTCGAGCGCCGGCGCAGCGTACGACCGGCCAGCATGGCTGCTCCGGCACCGATCATCGCCGCCGCGCCCGGCGCCACGGCGGACACGTAGTAGGGGTGCACTATGCCCCTGGAGAAGCTGAGCACGACGGCCTCCGTGATGAGCCAGCCGCCGAGCACAATCAGCATCGACAGCCCAGGGTCGCGCCGTCGCGACGGCGCTCGGGCCAGGGCAAGCGCGAGAGCGAGCAGGCCGACGAACGCGAACGGCAGCATCCACGCGGCTTGGTCGCCGAGGTTGTAGTCGAACAGCCGCAACGGCCCGACGGGCCCTCCGAACGGGATCGGGCCGCTTTCGCGCCCAAGCTGGGGAATCGACGAGGAAGCAGGCTTGGCGCCGGCCGGCTTCCTCGCCGTGGTCGGCGCGCGCGCCGCAACAGCGTGATGGACGAGCCGCCCTGGACCGCCCTGCTCGCCCTGGACGCGGCCGAAGCCGTTGTATTTGAACGTCAAGCCCAGCTCGCTGTTGTGCTGGGAGCTACCCACATACGGTCGCTGCGACGCGGGCGTCAGTTCGACGAAGCCGATCCACGCAAACGAGACGACTCCCATCACAGCCCCCGCCGCGAGCAGACGGCCAAGACGAAGGCGCAGCGTGCCTGGGGCGCAGACGAGGTATCCGAGCGTGAGCCCCGGCAGCACGAGCCACGCGGCGAGCGTCTTGGTGTTGAACGCGAGACCGACGAGCACGGCGCTCCACAGCAACGACCGCAGCCTGCCCGTCTCGATCGCGGCGAGCATGGCGCCGCAGGCGAGCAGCATCAGCAGGATCAGCAGCGGGTCGACGCCGTTCTCGCGCGAGATGGCCACAAACGATGGGAACACGGCCAGCGACAGCGCACCCGCCAGGCCCGCTCCCGGTCCGAGTCGCCGTGCGAGGATGCGGTAGAGGACGAGCACCGATAGCGTGCCCATGATCGCCTCGGGGAGCAGCAGGCTGAGTGGAGCGAAGCCGAACAGCTTTGCGCTTATGGTCTGCGCCCACAGGCCGAGTGGCGGCTTGTCGACAGTTACGAGCCCACCCGGATCGAACGAGGCGAACACGAAGTTGTGCAGCGAGTCGAGCATCGAGCGCACAGCCGCCGAGTAGAAGACGTTCGCATAGCCGTTCTGGGAGAGCCGCCAAGTGTTGAGGACCGCCGAGAGCGCGACGATCCCTGCAAGCAGCGCGTGGTGGGGGGCGGGGGGCCACGGCGCGCGCGAGCGCCTTCGCGTCAATCTTTCGGCGCGCTCGTCGACCGCTGCGACCGGCCCGGGATCCAAGACGGGCGCGTCGATCGCAGCCGCAGGCTCAGGCGAGGGCGTGGTGTAGACGCTCGAGGTCTCGCTCATCGTTCCACGCTCCGACCGACGCTCGCAGGAGCGGACGCCCGGGAATGTCGCGCAGCACGATTCCCCGCTCCGACAGCCGGTCGCGCTCGGCCGGCGCATCGGGACTCGAGAAGGACACGAGCGTGGTCGGGCCGCGAGGCGTCACGGCGCGCCCGTTCGATGCGAGACGCTCGGCCAGCTGCGAGGCGAGCGAACGCGCCCGCTCGTGCACAGCCCTCCAGCCGGCCTGCTCGAGCGGCTCGATCGCCGCAAGGGCGCTGGCAAGCGTCTCGGCGCTCAATGCCGGCGAGTCGAAGCGGCGCGCATCCTCGTGCGGACGGGCGTCGATGCCCGCGTCTGGATCGACGAGGTTGCCGTAGCCGCGGCGGAAGAGGAGGAGCTGTGGCAGGAGTCGCTTCGATACGTAAAGCATGCCTGTGCCGTCCGGCCCGCATAGCCACTTCTGGCCGGCGCCGGCATAGGCGTCGCATCCGAGCTCGTCGAGATCGCACGCGATCGCGCCGACTCCTTGGGCGCCGTCGAGCAGTACCGGGACCTCCACGTCGGCGAGCTGCGCCGGCGCGAGGCGTCCGGTCATGAAGCTCACGTGCGAGCAGGCGACCACACGAGTGCTCGACCGTACGGCTTCGTGAACGCGATCGAAAGGCGCTTGCCGGATGCTCACGCCGCGCAGCTCTCGCAATGCACCCAGCGTGCCGAGCAGCCCGGGGTGCTCCTCGTCGCTAGTGACGATCTCATCTCCTTGGCGCAGATCTAGGCCCAACAGCACGATCGCAAGCCCCTCGCTCGTACACGTCGTGAGCGCGACGTCCGCCGGATCGCAGCCGAGCGCCTTCGCGTATGAGCCACGCAGCGCCGCGCTCAGCTCGGAGCGGCGCTCGAAGTGCTCGCGCGAGCGGCCGCGCTCAGCGGCCCGTCGCAGCTCGCCGGCTCCGGCCTGCGCGGCACGGGCAGGCAGTGGCCCGTCGGTGCCGGCGTTGAGGTAGGCAAGCCGCTCGCACACGGGGAACAGCTCGCGCAGCGTGTCGATCGTCACGGGGCCCACGGGCATGGCAGGATAGGACGATGTCGATCGCCGAGGAGCCGCTGCTCTTGTGGACGCCTTCAGAGGAGCAGGTGCGCGACGCGCGGCTGACCGCATTCATGAGCCGGGTGGCGGATCGCACGGGCCGGCGCTTCGACGACTACGAAGCGCTGTGGGAGTGGTCGACGAAAGAGATCGAGCAGTTCTGGGCCGCCGTGTGGGACCTCTGCGACGTGCGCGCTTCGGCGCCGTACGAGCGAGTGCTCGCCTCCCGTGAGATGCCCGGCGCGAAGTGGTTCGAGGGCGCGCGGCTCAACTACGCGGAGAACATGCTGCGGCGCAATTGCAACCCCGAAGATCTGGCCGTGATCCATTGCTCGGAGCTGCGCCCGCAGGCCGAGCTGAGCTGGGGCGAACTCTCCGATCAGGTGGCGATCGTGGCGGCCGGCCTACGCTCGCTCGGCGTTACGCGTGGCGATCGCGTGGCAGCGTACATGCCAAACGTGGCGGAGACCTTGATCGCGTTTCTGGCATGCGCGAGCATCGGCGCGATCTGGTCCTCGGCGGCGCCCGAGTTCGGCGCGCGCAGCGTCATCGACCGCTTCTCGCAGATCGAGCCGACGGTGCTGCTGGCCGTGGACGGATACAGGCACGGGAACAAGGACTTCGACCGGCGTGAGGCGCTCGGGCAGATCCTCGAAGGGCTTCCGACGGTGAAGCACACGGTGATGCTGCCCTACCTCGATCCGCAGGCGAGCGCAGAGCATCTGAATGCAGGGATGAGCTGGGCGCAGCTGCTAGAGGCCGGGAAGCGAGCAGGAGGCGCAGCGAAGCCGAGCTTCGAGCAGGTCCCGTTCGACCATCCCCTTTGGATCCTGTACTCGTCCGGCACGACAGGCATGCCGAAGGCGATCGTGCACGGGCACGGCGGGATCCTGCTCGAGCAGCTGAAGAAGAGTCTGCTGCACATGGACCTGCGGCGAGGCGACCGCGCGTTCTGGTTTACGACGACCGGCTGGATGATGTGGAACTTCCTCGTCGGGTGCCTGCTCAGCGATGCCGCGATCGTGCTGTACGACGGCAGCCCCGCGCACCCCGATCTAAACGTTTTATGGGATCTTGCGCAGCGCACGAAGATGACCTGCATGGGAGTCAGCGCAGGCCTGCTCGCGAGCTGCGCGAAGGCCGGCGTCGAGCCGGGGAAGGACTTCGACCTGGGCGCCCTGCGAGCGATCGGCTCGACCGGCTCGCCGCTTGCGCCCGAGGGCTTTCGCTGGGTCTATGAGCACGTGGGGAACGACGTCTGGCTGTTCTCGACGAGCGGCGGCACAGACGTGTGCACGGCGTTCGTCGGGGGCGTGCCAACCCTGCCCGTGTACCTGGGCGAGATCCAGGCACGGAGCCTCGGGTGCGCGGTCGAGGCGTTCGACGACGACGGGAACTCGGTGGTCGGTCAGGTGGGCGAGCTGGTGATCACGGAACCGATGCCGTCGAT
>DAHUYZ010000003.1 GCA_027306855.1 Solirubrobacterales bacterium
GAGCCGGCCGGCTCGTTGCGAGTGATCGAAAAGGGTGCTCAGGGTCAGGCGGGCACCTGTGAAGGAGAAGAGAAAGAAATCACCTGGAACCAGAAGGGACCACAGGGCCCCGCCGGCGCCCAGGGGCTGGCGGGTGCTCAGGGACCAGCCGGCGAATCGGGGCTGGCCGGCGAAACGACGTTCGGCTTCAGCAACGCCTCCGGCCGGATGTTCCTGAAGATCGACGGCATCAAGGGCGAGTCGCTCGACAGCAAGCACAAGGGGGACATCCAGATCGAGTCCTTCCAGTGGGGCGTCGGGCGTGGCACCTCGGCCGCCACCGGTGGCGCGGGGGCCGGCAAGACGACGATCCAGTCCTTCAAAGTCGTCAAGTCGGTCGACAAGTCCTCGCCATTGCTGTTCCAGGCGTGCGCCACCGGCAAGCACATCAAGGAGGCTGACCTGCTGTTCGTCCGCAAGGCCGGCGGAAAGCAGCAGGACTACCTCGAGCTGAAGATGGAGAACGTGCTCATCTCGAGCGTCCAGGACAAGTCCTCGCAGGGAACGCCTCAAGAGGACGTCTCGTTCTCCTTCCAAAAGGCCGACGAGGTCTTCATCGGATCGAACGGCAAGACGCAGGGGATCGTCAACCTCAACTTCAACAAGGCTCTCTGACGAGCGCATACGAGCGGTTCGCGTATCCCGGATACGCCTATCAAGCGACGCATCCCGCCCGTCTGGAGGTGATCGGCCGGCTGTTCGGCCTGCAGCCGGCGCCCGCAGAGCGTGCGCGCGTGCTCGAGCTCGGCTGCGGCGACGGCGGCAACGTTCTGTCGCTCGCACAGGCCTTGCCTGACGCGACCCTGACAGGCATCGACGCCGCGGCCGGGGGGATCGAACGCGGCACGCAGTTGGCCGGCGCGGCAGGTCTCGAGAACGTGCGGCTTCGCTGCCTGGATCTGCAGGAGCTGCCCGAGGATCTCGGCGAGTTCGACTACATCCTCTCCCACGGCGTCTACTCCTGGATCCCTTCTCGCGCGCGCGTGGCGCTGCTTGCCGCCGTCCGCCGTCATCTCGCTCCCGAAGGGATCGCCTACATCAGCTACAACGCCTACCCCGGCAGCTACCTGCGCGACATGGCGCGCGACATCCTCGCCTTCCACGTTCGCGACATCTCAGATCCGCAGCGCAAGCTCGACGCGGCGCACGAGCTGATGCGCACGATCGTCGAGATCGAGGAGCCGAGTCCTTACGCGCGCCTGTTGCGCGAGCACGTGGAACGCATGCTCCGCTACTCCGACGCTCTGCTCTTCCACGACGACCTCGCCGAGATCGCGACCCCCTTCTACCTGCACGAGTTCGTCGAGCACTCAAACCACCATGGCCTCGCGTTCCTCGCCGAGGCCGACCTTTCAGAGAGCCAGATGCGCGGCGTCCCCGAGAGCGCCGCGCGCCTGATGGGAGGCCTGCCCGACGACGTCGTCGTGCGCGAGCAGTACCTCGACTTCTTCAAGAACCGCATGTTCCGCCAGACACTGCTCTGCCAAGGCGACGCTCCCGTGCGCCGCGAGCTCGACGACCGCGCGATCGAATCGTTGTGGGTCTCCTCGTCCGCTCGTCCAGAGCCTCAGCAGAGCGTCGAGGGCCAGACGTTCGCGACGCCCGAGGGATTCACCGTCACAACCACCGAGCCGCTCGTCCACGCGGCCCTCGACAGGCTTGCCAAGGAGTGGCCCGCGTCGGTCCCGTTCTCCGCGCTGCTCGACATCGCGGCCGACGCCGATGATGCCGCCGGGACCGGCGCCCCACGTGAGCTGGTCGCCGCGCGCCTGCGCGTCGTGCTCCTGCAGGCCTATCTCGGGCGGATCGTGCAGCTGCAGGGCTGCCCCTCGCCGTTGTGCGCCGAGCCCGGGAAGCGTCCGGTCGCCAGTCCATTGGCTCGCGCCCAGCAGGCCGCCGGGCTGCCCGCCGTCAGCTCGCTGCTGCACGCCAACGTGCGCCTGGAAGGCGAGCTCGAGCCGCGCCTCTTGCCGCTGCTCGACGGGACACGCACCGACACCGAGCTGGCGCTGGCGCTCGATGCCTCTGACGACGCTGAGGTCAAGGACGCGCTCGATCGGTTTGCCTCGCTGGGGCTGCTCTGGCGCCCCATACACTGGGCCTCATGATCGAAGACCTGATCGAGCAGATCGAGGCGCGCTTCGCCGAGCTTTCAGAGCAGATGACCGACCCTGAGGTGATCGGGGACCGCCACCGTTACGCAGAGGTCGGTCGCGCCTACCGTCAGCTCGAGCCGGCCGCCAAGCTGGTCGCCCAGTGGCGCCGTGCCCACGACGACGCGGCCGGCGCCGAAGAGCTGATGGCAGAGGGTTCGGATGACCCAGAGCTGCGCGAGATGCTTGCAAGCGCGCGCGAACATGTCGAGCAGCTGGAGGAGGAGATCCGCCTCGCGATGGTCGAGCGCGATCCCAACGACTCCAAGAACGTGATCGTCGAAATCCAGGGCGGCGCGGGCGGCGAGGAGGCGGGCCTGTGGGCCGGCGACCTCTACCGCATGCTGACCCGCTACGCGGAGCGGGCCGGGTGCAAGGCAGAGCCCCTGGAGATCGGCGACGGCAAGTACACGTTCGCGATCAAGGGGGACGGCGCGTACTCGATCTTCAAGTACGAGGGCGGCACCCACCGCGTGCAACGCGTTCCCGAGACGGAGTCCCAGGGGCGCATCCACACCTCCACGGCCACCGTCGCCGTACTGCCAGAAGCAGAAGACGTCGATGTCGAGATCAACCCGAACGACCTGCAGATCGACGTCTACCGCTCCTCTGGCCCCGGTGGACAGTCCGTAAACACGACAGACTCGGCCGTCCGCATCACGCACAAGCCGTCCGGCATCGTCGTGTCGATGCAGGACGAGAAGTCCCAGCTGCAAAACCGCGAGAAGGCGCTGCGGGTGCTGCGCGCGCGGCTGTACGAGCGGGCGCTCGCCGAGCAGCAGGCCGAGCTCGCCGCCGACCGTCGCGCCCAGGTCGGAACGGGAGACAGGGCCGAGAAGATCCGCACGTACAACTACTCCGAGCGGCGCGTAACCGACCACCGCATCAAGCTCACCGTTCACAACCTCGACGCCGTTCTGGAGGGTGAGCTGAATGACATCACCGCTGCGCTCCAGGCCGATGAGAGGCGCAGGCGCTTGGAGCTGCAGGCGGCGGCCTGAGCGCCCGCGAACGGGATCGAGTCGATGGCCACCTCGCCGCACCAGGGAGCGCTCGCTTCGGGGCCGGCCGCTGGAGCGCTCGCCCGGGGAACCCTCATCCGCGACGCGCTCGATGGGGCGGTCACGGCGATCGCGGCGGCCGGCTGCGACACACCTCGTCTGGACGCCGAATTACTGCTTGCGGCCGTGCTCGGCTCCTCGCGTGAGCGCCTGATTGTCGATCGCGAGCTTGCCGTCGCCGGCCCGGCGGTGCGCGCCTTCCAAGACTACGTTCGCCGTCGCGCCGTCGATCGCGAGCCCGTCGCTTACATCCTTGCTCGCCGCCACTTCCGGCGCCTGGAGCTGGCGGTCGATCGGCGCGCGCTGATCCCGCGCCCAGAGACCGAGCTCTTGGTGGACATAGGACTGACCCTGCCTCACGGCGCACGCGTTCTCGACGTCGGGACGGGTTGCGGCGCGATCGCGCTCGCCCTGAAGGACGAGCGCCCCGATCTGTTGGTGTCGGGCAGCGACGTCAGCGAAGAGGCGCTAGCCCTCGCGCGCGAGAATGCCGAGCGCCTCGGTCTAGACGTTGCGTTCCCACACGCCGACCTGCTCGACGGACATGCCGAATTCGACGCGATCCTCTCAAACCCCCCCTATGTACCTGACGGCGATCGCGCGTCGCTCGCTCCCGAGATCGCGCGCCACGAGCCGGCCGGTGCACTGTTCGCCGGGCCGGACGGCCTAAATGCGATCGGACCGCTGATCGCCCAAGCCGCCGATCGCCCAGATCTGCGTCTGCTCGCGCTCGAGGTCGGCATCGGCCAGGCGCCGCAGGTCCGCGATCTGATGACCGTCGCCGGCTTTCCGGCGGTCCACGCTCAGCGCGATCTGGCGGGGATCGAGCGGGTCATCGTTGGAAAGCGCAGCCGATGAGCGTCACGACCGAGGATGCGCTGCGCCTGCAGCGATGCCTGGAAGGCGACGGTGTTGCCATCGTGCCAACCGACACCGTCTATGGTCTTGCGTGCAATCCGGAGAGCGAGCACGCGGTCCAGCGTCTCTACGAGTTGAAGCGACGTGCCCGAAACAAGCCCTCGGCGACCATGTTCTTTGCGCTTGGACCGGCGCTTGATGCGCTGCCGGAGCTCGAGCCGCGCATGCGCAAGGCGCTCCGCAAGCTCCTGCCCGGACCGGTAACGCTGTTGCTGAGAAGCCCACGCGGCGAGACCCGCGGCCTGCGTGTGCCGCTGTTCGACGGCGCTCTTGCGTCGCTTGCGAGCGTGAGAGCATCGGCGTTGCAGTCGAGCGCCAATCTCTCCGGCGGTCCCGACCCACGCCGGATCGAGGAGGTGCCCACAGAGCTGCGCGACGGCGCCGACCTGGTCCTCGACGGTGGCGAGCTGCCAGGCACGGCATCGACCGTGATCGACCTGACCGACTATGAGCAGACCGGCGCTTGGCGGATCGTGCGTGAAGGAGCGCTCGGCCGAGGGGACGTGGAACGTAAGCTTTAGGAGCGTGCCCATGTCCGATCTGCAGCCCGACTACTTCAACCGCCCGCTCAGCGAGGTCGATCCAGAGGTCGCGGCGGCGCTGCGAGGGGAGCTCGAGCGCCAGCAGAACACGCTCGAGATGATCGCCTCCGAGAACTTCGTGCCCCAGGCCGTGCTCGAATGTCAAGGCTCGGTGCTCACGAACAAGTACGCCGAGGGCTACCCGGGTCGCCGCTACTATGGCGGCTGCGAGTGGGTCGACGTCTCCGAGCAGCTTGCGATCGACCGGGCCAAGGCGCTGTTCGGCGCAGAGCACGCCAACGTGCAGCCGCACTCCGGCGCGCAGGCCAACACGGCTGTCTACCACGCGCTGCTGCAGCCTGGCGAGAAGATCATGGGCCTCTCGCTCGCCCACGGCGGCCACCTCACGCACGGCATGAAGATCAACGTATCGGGGCGGCTGTACGACATCGTCGCCTACGAGGTCGACCGCGAGACGAGCACGATCGACATGGACGAGGTCGCGCGCATCGCCAAGGAGCACCGCCCGAAGCTCGTGCTCGCTGGTTGGTCGGCCTACCCGCGCCAGCTCGACTTCGCCCGGTTCCGCGAGATCGCCGACGAGGTGGGAGCGCTGTTGATGGTTGACATGGCCCACTTCGCCGGCCTGGTTGCCGCCGGTCTTCATCCCAACCCCTTCGATTTCGGCGCCGACGTGGTCACCACGACCACGCACAAGACGCTCGGAGGTCCGCGCGCCGGGATCATCCTGTGCAAGGCCGAGCACGCCAAGAAGGTCGACTCCGCCGTCTTCCCCGGCCAGCAAGGCGGACCGCTCGAGCACGTGATCGCCGCCAAGGCCGTGGCCCTGCGGATCGCTGGCTCAGACCTCTTCGCCGAGCGCCAGCAGCGCACGGTCGCGGGCGCCAAGGCGCTGGCCGAACAGTTGCTGCAGGCTGGCCACGGGGTCAACGTCCTGACGGGCGGCACCGACGTGCACCTGGTGCTCGTCGATCTGCGCGCCTGCGAGCCCGAGCTGAGCGGGCGCCAAGCGGAGGACCGCCTGCACGAGATCGGCATCACCGTCAACCGCAACGCCGTCCCGTTCGACCCGCGCCCGCCGATGGAGGCCTCGGGCCTGCGCATCGGCACGCCCGCGCTTGCCACACGCGGCGTCGGCGTCGAGGACTTCTCGGAGATCGGCGAGATCGTCGCGACGGCGCTCACGCCCGACTTCCAGACGCGCCGTGAGGAGCTGTCTGAGCGTGTGCGCATGATCGTCGAGCGCTATCCGCTGTACGAGCAGCTGAGCGCCCCCGCCGCAGCGTAGCCCTGGCGACCCCCGCGCCTGCGATGCTGTCGGCAGTCGTGGCGCACCTCACCCAGCTCGACGCGCTCTACGCATTCCTTCTGGCCGCTGTTGTGGCAGCGCTACTGACGCCGCTGACGATGCGGCTCGCCACGGCGATCGGTGCGGTCGATGTGCCGCGCGAGCGGGGACTTTCCAGCAGAGCTACCCCTCTGCTCGGCGGCCTCGCGATCTTTGCGGGCGTGCTCGTCGCGATGGCCGCGTTTCTGCCCGCCGGCTACGGCAAGGACGGCGAAGTGTGGCGTGGAGTGCTGATCGGCGCTGCGCTGATCACGATCGTGGGCGCCTTTGACGACCGCTTCGATCTCCCGCCGCTCGTCAAGCTTGCCGGTCAGATCGCTGCGGCGGTCGTCGTCGTGCACTTCGGGGTGGACGTGCGCAACATCACGCTGCCGTTCATCGGTGCGCTCTCGTTCCCCAATGCGGGCGTCACGAACGCCGGGCCGATCCTCACCGTGGTCGGGCTCGTCGTGATGATGAACGTCGTCAATTTGTCAGACGGCGCGGATGGGCTCGCCGCCGGAGTCTGCGTGATCATCGCCTCTACGCTCGCGATCATCGCGTTCGATCTCGGTCGAGCCGCGCCCGGAGTGCTCGCCGCGCTGACCGCCGGCGCGGCACTCGGCTTTCTGATCCACAACTTCCCGCCCGCCTCGAGCTTCATGGGCGACTGCGGCTCGAACCTGCTCGGTCTGATGATGGGCGTCATCGCCGTCGAGGCGACCGTCAAGACGGCTGCGGTCGTCTCGTTCGTCCTGCCGCTCATCCTGCTCGCCGTGCCGTTCCTCGACGCGACGTTCGTCGTGCTCAAGCGCTTGAAGTACCGCCGTCCCATATACGCGCCCGACAGCGAGCATTTCCACCACCGCATGGCGCGCATCGGCTTCTCCGAGCGGCGCACGATCGCCTACCTGTACGCCTGGACGCTCCTGCTGGCGGGCGTGGCGCTCGCGTTGCGGTTCGTCCCATACTCCGACCACAAAGGCCATCTGCGTGGCGGCTGGACCCTCGTGATGATCGCGCTCGCGCTGATCGTCGTCGCCGCGAGTATCTATCTCGTGTACGTGCTCGAGATCCTCAAGTTCCGCCGGCTCGATGCTCTTCGCCTGCGCCGACTGCGCCCGAATGCCTCAGCCGCCGAGATCGAGCGTGGCGTGACCCACGATCTGCAGACCGGCGAATACGACGTGGTCGTTTCCGAGCGCGGCGCCGGCGATCACGTGGGAGCGTCTGTGCCCGACGTGCCTGGGCGGGCTCAGCAGCGGTTCGGCGAGCGGCAGGTGGATCATGACCGCGTAGGCGCAGAACACGAGCGCGGCGACACGCAGGAGGCGGCTGTCGCCCAGGGCGGCGAACGGCAAGACCCAGATCGCGTACCACGGCAACAGCCAAGCGGTCGATAGCAGCAGCGCGAGCGTCGCCCAGCCGGCCATCGAGCGCCAATCGGCGCCACGCGCGGTGCGCCACAAGGCCAGAAGGACGACCACCGCGAACGCCCCCACAAACCAATGGCGCCACCATTCCGGCACCCCTTCGAGGCCGACGAGACGAGCCGTCTCCGCCGGAACGCTGTGCGTCGCGATCAATTCCTGCTGCTCGCCGATGGCGCCCACAAAGCCAAGCGCGTGCGTCCCGAACCCAAGGATCCCAACGACCGCCAGGACCGCCAGCGCGCCGACGGCGCTTGCGGCGACACGAGCGCGCTCACGCCAGTGCGAAGGGGCAAGGACCGCGAACGGAAGCACTACGCCCGCCGAGGCCTTGACGCCGATCGCAACCACGATCGCAACTGCGGCGGCCCCCAGGCGAGGTGCGACGCCGGCCGCCAGCACGAGCGCCACCGCGAGCAGGAGCAGCACTAGCGTGTCGTTGTGGGCGCCCGCCAGCGCAAGCTCCAGCAGCACCGGATTGAGACCCACGAACACAGCGGCCGCCTTCGCCGAGCGCCCCATGTCCTGCGCCGCCTTCGCGATCAACGCGACAGCCCCAAGGCTCGCGAGCACCGCGATCGCCTTCAACGTCCAGACCCCAGCCGCGACGCCAAGCGGAGCGATCGCGTATGTCAAGAGCGTGAACAACGGCCCGTACGGGGAGTGCTGGCGGGGCCAGCCGATGAACCGATACAGCGGGTCGGCCGGAGCTTGCGCGGCCACGTGGGTGTAAGGGTCGAGGCCGTGCAAGGCGCCGAGACGCGCGAAGCTCAAGTAACCGAAGACGTCCTGAGAGATCAGCGGCGGGCCGAGCAGCAGCGCCAGGCCTGCAAGCGCGATCGCAGCCGCGATTACGCGGCCCGAAAGCGCCCTCGCGGCGAGTAGCGCCGCGCCATAGCCGCCGCACATGAGCAGCGTCAGCAGCTGAAAGCGGTCGGGTGTGAGACTGAGGCCGAGTCCGTGCAGCGGTCCCGACAGCCAGCCGGGCCAGCCGCCGCTGCGACCCGGGACGTACCGCGTCGGGCTTTCCGCCGCGCCGGCGGCCAAACAAAATGCCGCCACGACGATCACTCCAAGTCCCGCGATCCCCAGGAATCGCAAAGCGGCGTCCGATCGGCGGGCGGCGCTCGCCGAGGTGCACCCGTTCACCGTGGCCGCTAGGCTTTGCGTGTCGCCGTGCCCTGAGAGCATCCGTCACCGTGCGCGCGATCGAGCCGAGCCGTCCGCCGTGGTAGCGAGGCTATCGGCGCGCCCCTACTGTATGCGACGCCGCCACCGCATCCCCACATTGCCCAGGCGCCCCGGGCCCAAGCGCGTCCTGATCCTCTCAGCCGACGTCGGTGAGGGCCACGCCGCGGCCGCGCGGGCGCTCGCGCACCAGATCGAGACGTCCCCAGAGCCGGCCGTGGTCACGGTGATCGACGGGCTTGCCGCGATGGGCCCCCTGCTCCAACCGGTCGTCGAGGACGGCTACCGCGTGCAGCTGCGCTTCTTCCCTTGGACCTACAGCATCGTCTACTCGCTGCTCGAGCGGGTCGCGCCCGTCAGGGCGCTGGCGCGCAGGCTGCTATGCCTGTTCGGCTCGCGCCCACTCGCGCGCCGGATCGCCGAGCACGAGCCCGACGTGATCGTATCCACGTATCCGGCCGTCACAGTCGTGCTCGCGCGCCTGCGGCGCACCGGGATCGTGCACTGTCCGACCGTCGCGACGATCACCGACCTGACCGGCCTGTTCTTCTGGGCGCAGCCGGGGATCGACACGCATCTGGTCATGTACGGGGAGTCACTGCCTTCGGTGGAGCGCATCGCGGGCACCGGCAGCGCGAGGCTCGTGCGCCCGTTGATCTCCGCCGAGTTCTTGGAGCAACGCTCCCAGCTCGACGCGCGCCGGGAGCTCGGGCTGCCGGACTATGGGCGTATGGTCGTCGTCTCGGGTGGCGGCTGGGGCGTCGGCGACATAGAGGGGGCCGTTCGCGAGCTCGAGCGGATCGAAGACGTGACGAGCATCGTCTGCTTGGCGGGCCGCAACGAGCAACTGGGCGAGCGGTTGCGCCAGGACTTCTCCCGCGAGCCGCGCGTACACGTGTACGGGTTCACCGAACGCATGCCCGAGATCCTTGCCGCCGCCGATGCGCTTGTGCACTCGACGGGAGGCGTGACCTGCCTGGAGGCGAAGGCGACGGGAACGCCGGTCGTCTCATACGGCCTGCCCGTCGGTCACGCGCGGCTGAACACACGCGCGATGGCCGATCTCGGCCTGCTGCGCCTTGCAAACGACATCCGCGAGCTGCGCGAGCACGTGCAAGACGCCTTCCGCGAAGCACATGAGAGACATATCGCCGCCGAGCACCCGCCGCAGGGCCTGCTCGCCGTCGCGGGCGAGGAGTCGCTCGCCGGCATCGCGCTCGCCGAGCCCGTCGAGAAGGCAGGCGGCCAGGAGCGCGATCTGCTCGGTACGGGGGAACGCGACCTGTCCGGCGCGGGGGAGCTCGATCCGGCTGCCGCTGCGCTCGTGCTCGACGCGCCCCGCCGGGTGAGCCCGATCCCGCTGTGGCGCCTGCGTCTGATCGCATTCGTCACGCAGTTCGTTCTGCTGCTCGGAGTCGGCACTTGGCTGATGTCGACCGACGAGGTGACGGCTGTGGCCGGCGTGATCCTGCACGTGCATCCGTTGCAGCGGGTGGAAACGCACAGTCCCGACATCGGCCTCGTCATACGCACGCCGGCCGGCGATGTTCCGACTCTCGCACAGGAGCTCGCGCGCACGGGGATCCACGCGTCATTCGCGGACGGCGGCGCTCACTCCTACACGACGATCGCCGATCTGCGCGCGCTGAGCGATGAACTGCTGCCAGAGATGCCGCACTCAGGCTCGCCACTGCGCTGGATCCGAACACGCGGCGCGCTCGGCGCCCAGGCGCACGCGCTTGGGCTGCACCATCGCTTCTACTTCTTGCAGCCGACCGGCGGCTTGACCGTGGGCCAGCTCGTGCTGGCCCGCACGGCGGGCGCCACCCCCGTCTCAGGCGCCTTCTCGCTGAACGCGGACGGACCTTTGCCTCAACGCCACGTGCGCGCGGGCGATGTCCTGATCGTCTCGGCCGACGGCTCCGCTGCCTCTCTCGCGGGCATCGAGCGGCTCGTGTCGTGGCTGCGCTCGCTCGGCCTGTCGGTCGAGTCGTTGGAGTCGCTTGTGCGCTCGCCTCCCACCAGCGCCAACAGCAACGGTGAGCGCGCGAGAAACGCGGCGCCGACGATGAGCACGGCGATCGAAAGGGCAAGCGGCCCCCCATTGAGGGGCGTGTCCGTGAAGCGTTCGCCCAGCAGCACCGGCGCAAGCACGATCGGAACCACCGTCTGAGTTACGAACACGACGGGTGCGACGAGGATCGCGGGCCTCGTCTGGAGCGCACTCATCTCGCTCAGCGCGCCGACCGCGGAGGCTACGGCGGTCGAGAGCGCCCAGGCGGTTGCGACCGTCAGGTGATGTGTGTGCAGGTCGTCGGAGGCTAGCTTCGTCGCTACGCCGCTCCACCCGAACGCCAGACCCGCGCCGATCATCGTGAGCGACGGGGCCGGGCGGCGCACCACGCTGATCACGTATGGAGTCAGCGCGAGGATGCCGAGCCCGATCAGCGTGAACATGATGACCTCGTCGCCGACATGGGTGGTCGTGTGCGGCGGCGCGCACAGCGCCGCGCCGAGCATTCCGAGCACGATCGCGCTGACCGCTATGTGCTCGCGCCGGCCCGCATGCTCGTTCAGCATGCGCCGGCCGACGTACAGGAGCACGAGCAGGCCCGCCGCAAGCGCGGGCTGGACCACGACGAGCGGCGCAAGCAAAAGGGCCACCACCTGGAGTGGGAAGCCGAGGATCGACAGGCCTGTTCCCGCGAGGAAGCGCGCCCGTTTGAGCAGGTTGCGCGCGAGCGCGACGCGCAGGTGCTCGCTGTGGGGAGCCCGCTTGGCGTCCATCGCCTGCAGCGCGACCCCTAGGCTGTACAGCGTCGACGCGCCGATCGCGGCGACGATTCCCAGGATGAGATCGAGCATGGGTCCAAACGATCATCGCAGCACCGGCCGTCGAGCACCCTTCGCGATGCGCGCTACGGGGACTGTCGCGATGGCGGGATATGTGCTGCCGGCCCTCGCCAGCCCGCGGCCCGGCTGGGTCCCGCACTCGCCCGAGCCGATCTGGCGCGCGCTGAGAGAACCCCTGGGGGTCGAGGATCACACCGTCGGCCGCGAAGGCTATGCGCTCACCTTCGACGACGGTCCCCATGCGCAGGGGACCCCGGCGGTGCTAGAGATTCTTGCCGGCAGGAACGTCAAAGCAACGTTCTTTCTCGTCGGCGAGCAGGTTCTGCGCAACCCGGCTCTCGCGGCCGAGATTGTCGCGGCGGGCCACGCAGTCGGGCTGCACTGCCACCGCCATCGCAACCTGCTGCGCCTCGCTCCGTGGCAGGTCCGTGAGGACATCGCACGCGCCTGCGCGGCTATCGAGCAGGCGACGGGTGTCTTCCCCGGCCTTTACCGGCCACCGTACGGCATCCTCAACGCGACGGCCCTTCGTGTTGCGCGGCGTGAAGGCTGGCGCACCATCTTGTGGTCGCACTGGGGTCGTGACTGGGAGGCCCGCGCCACGTTCGAGTCGATTGCGACGCGTGTGACCGACGGCGCGGGGGCGGGCGCCGTGCTGCTGCTGCACGACGCAGACGACTACAGCGCGCCCGGATCGTGGCGGCGGACTGCGCAGGCTCTGCCGCGCGTGCTCGACGTGCTCGCCGAGCGCGGCCTGGAGGCGGTGGCGCCGTGAATCAGGCCGTGCGGGAGATTGGCCCCGCGAAGGGTGGCCTCGAGTCTGCGGGCTCGGCGAAGGGCGATCTGGAGTCTGTGGACCTCGGCAAGCGCGCGCGCTGGTGGGTCGAGCTGCTCGTGATCGGCTGGCTTACGGCCCTGTACGACACGATCACGAACCTCGCGCCTATGCGCGCAGCCGCCGCGATGGCGCACGGGCGCGAGGTCCTGAGCGTCGAGCGAACGCTTGGCGTCTCGCCGGAGCTGAGCCTCAACCGCTGGCTCGCCCACCACCAGACACTCGGGTCGATCGGCTCCTACTACTACGACAACGCGCACTTCATCGTCACGTTTGGGCTGCTCGGCTGGCTGTGGTGGAGGCGCGCCGACATCTATCGTCCGCTGCGCAGCTCGCTGGTGGCGATCAACCTGATCGGCCTGGCTGTGTTCTGGCTATACCCGACCGCGCCGCCGAGGATGCTGGGTCTTGGCTTCACCGACGTGGTCGCGGCGTCGCACACGTTCGGCTCGTGGCACACCGGGAGCCTGGCCGCCGACGCCGACCAGTTCGGGGCCATGCCATCGCTGCACATAGCGTGGGCGGTGTGGTGCGGGATCGTGCTGTGGTGGATCTCCTCGCGTCGCTGGGTGCGCGTGGCCGGCGTTGCCTACCCGCTGCTCACCGCGCTCGCGGTGGTGGCTACGGGCAACCACTACGTGCTCGATCTGGTGGCGGGAGTCCTCACCGCGGTGATCGCCACTGCGCTTGTCTGGGCCTCCTCGTGGGCACGCAGGCGACTTGGCCCCGTAGCGCATGTCACAAAGTTGTTACGAAGTCGCAGAACCGGTAGACTCGCGGCGGCTTCCGAGGACGCGCTCTGAGGGCCCACAAATCAATTTCTGACGGTCTGGATGCACTCAGACCGTCATCTGTTGAGTTGCGAGACCTAATCGAAGCAGAGGGGTCCGGCGCGCGCTGCGTCCGGGCTTTCGCGTCTGTAGGGTGCCCCGCACACCATGCTCACATCTGTTCGCTATCTCGACCTGATCCTGGTCATGCTCGCGCTGCCGGTCTTTCTGGCGGCGGGCCTGCCGCTTGCCGGGTGGGGGGTCGGCGGTGGAGTGTGGGCGGCGCAGCGGGCGCTCCAGATCTCGCTCGATCGCAAGGCCCAAGCGTCGACCGATCCTCGGACCGTAGTCGGCGTGCTCGCCGCCTCGATGATCGGGCGTGGCTGGATCGTGGCGCTCGCGGTCTTCCTCGTCGGCCTGACCGACAACGAGGCGGGACTTGCCGCCGCGGTGCTCGTCGTCGCGCTGTTCACCGTCTACTTCACGGTCAAGATGGTGTTGCGGCCCTTTGATGTCTCCCCCACGACTGGGGCCTCCCACGTCAAGGGTGCGGCGCAATGAGCACCCGAGCAAAGGGTCTTCTGGCGGGCGGGGTGCTGCTCGCGCTGGTCGTCGGCCTGTTCGCGCTGACCGGCTCGCACGGCATGAACACCGAGTACCAGCCCCAGAACGAGTTCAAGCTCGATGACTGGGTCGCGATCCACGTCGGCGGCCTAAACGTTTCGATCAACAAGGCGGTGCTCTACCTGTTCCTCGCCGCCGGGCTGACGGCCGCGACGATGAGCTATGTGGCGCGCCGGATGCAGCAGCGCCCCAATCTCGTCCAGACGGCGGTCGAGGTGATCTGGGGCGTGATGCGCGACAACATCACCGGCCCCAACAACATCGATCGCGAGATGGCGATCAAGTGGTTCCCGTTCATCGGCGCCCTGTTCCTGTTCATCCTCTACTCGAACGTGATCGGCTACCTGCCCCTGCCGGTCAACAGCGGCGAGACGTTCGACCTGTTCGGCGCCCACATCCCTGCCTTCCAGATCTACGCGGCGACGGCCAACATATCGGTGACGCTCGTCCTGTCCCTGATGGTCTGGTTCAGCTACCACGCGGTCGGCATCAGGAGCAAGGGCCTGCGCAGGTATCTGAAGAGCTGGCTTCCCGCCGGCATGGACGAGGTGCCCGCCAAAGCGTTCATGGTGCCTTTCGTGTTCGGGATCGAGACGATCTCGCATTTCGTGCGGATCATCTCGCTGTCGGTGCGGTTGTTCGCGAACATGCTCGCCGGCCACCTCTTGATCCTGTTCATGGGCGGCGGTCTCGTCGTGCTCGTCGGCGTCGCCGCGCTCGGCCCGGTCACGCTGATCGTGGCGACCCTGTTTTTCATCTTCGAGCTCGTCCTGATCGCGGGACTGCAGGCGTTCATCTTCGCCACCCTGACGGCCATCTACCTCGGCGGCGCGGTCGCCGAGTCGCATTGAACTTGTCGATCATCAACAAGGAGCGTTCGTGCATCCCCTAATCGCAGCAACAGAAGCCAGTGCCGAAATGGCCAAGTCGATCAAGGCGATCGCCCTCGGCGTTGGCGCCGGTCTCGGCACCATCGGCCCGGGTGTGGGCGTCGGCTACATCTTCGGCAAGGTGATCGAGGCGATCACCCGCCAGCCCGAGATGCGCGACGAGATCACCTCGATCCAGTGGCTCGGGTTCGCCCTCACCGAGGCGATCGTGTTCTACGCGTTCATCTTCGGTCTGATCGCGTTCTTCCTCGGCTAGCCATGGCGCCGTCAACCTCGAGCCCGCGCCTGGAGCGGCTATGACATCCTCGGTCCTGGCCGCGTCCAATGGCGGCAACTTCCTCGTCTCACCCAACCTGGGCGTGATGATCTGGACGCTGATCGCGTTCGGGATCACGGTCGCGTTACTCGCAAAGCTGGTGTTCCCGCGCATCTCAGAGGCCCTGGCCAAGCGCCAGAAAGAAATCGAAGAGTCGATCGACTCGGCCCAGCGCACGCGCGAGGAAGCGCAGCAGTTGCTCGCCGAATACCGCGAGCGTCTCGCGCAGGCAAGGGCGCAGTCCGATGAGATCGTGAAGCGCGCCCGCCAGACGGCAGAGACGCACGAGCGCGAGGCCTCAGAGCACGCGCGCCAGCTGGCAACGGAGGCGTCGGCTCGCGCGGCCAGGGACATCGAGGCGGCGACGGCACGGGCGCTGCAGGAACTGCGCTCGGAGGTCGCCGACCTGACGGTGCTCGCGACCGAAAAGGTCACGCGCAAGACGCTCGACAGCGCCGATCAGAGGCGCCTCGTGGAGGAGGCTCTGAGCGAGCTCGATTTCTCCGGCGTCGCCTCGGAGGCAAGCAACAACTAGCGCGATGGAGGAGCTGGCTCAGGTATATGCACGCTCGCTGTTCGCCCTCGCGCGCGAGCAGGACAAGCTCGATCTGCTCCGCGAGCAGCTCGGGCAGTTCGCGGATGCGCTCTCAGAGAGCCGCGACCTGCAGCTGTTCTTCTTCTCGCCCTACTTCTCGACCAAGGAGAAGCAGGCGGCGCTCGATCGGGTGCTCGACGGGGCGGACGAGCGTCTGCTGAGCTTCTTGAGCCTCATGATCGAGAACCATCGCATGCCGGCGATCCTGCGCGTTCGCCGTGCGTACGACCGCATGTGGGAGCAGGAGCGCAAGCTGCTGCCGGTCGTTCTCACGAGCGCGGTGGAGCTCGACGAGACGACCACCGACAGCCTGGGCGAGCAGATCGGCAAGCGCACCGGGCGCACCGTGGAGCTGACCAAGCGCGTCGACCCAGCCATCCTGGGTGGCGTGATCGTGCAGGTGGGCAACTCGATCCTCGACGCCTCAATCCGTAATCGACTGGAGCATCTGCGCAGGCAGGTTGCCCAAGGAGCTTCATAACAGACATGCAGATCAAGCCAGACGAGATCACAAGCATCCTCAAGAGCCGCATCGAGGGGCTCGGCGCGGGCGAGGCGCAGCTGACGGAGGTCGGCACCGTGCTGTCGGTGGCCGACGGCATCGCCCGGCTCCATGGCCTCGAGAACTGCATGAGCTTCGAGATGCTCGACCTGCCCCACGGCGTGACGGGGCTGGCGCTGAACCTCGAGTCCGACAACGTCGGCGCGGTGCTGTTCGGCGAGTGGGAGCGCATCGCTGAGGGCGACACGGTCAAGCGCACCGGCCGGCTGCTGGAGATTCCCGTCGGCGAGGCTCTGCTCGGGCGAATCGTCGACCCGCTCGGCCGTCCTCTGGACGGCAAGGGCGAGGTGAACACCACCGAGACACGCCCCGCCGAGTTCAAGGCCCCCGGCGTGGTGCAGCGCCAGAAAGTCAAGGAGCCGATGCAGACCGGCCTGAAGGCGATCGACGCGATGATCCCGATCGGAAGGGGTCAGCGAGAGCTGATCATCGGCGATCGCCAGACGGGCAAGACGGCGATCGCGCTCGACACGATCATCAACAATCGCGACACGGGCGTCGTGTCGGTGTACGTGGCGATCGGCCAGCGCATGTCGACGGTCGTCGCCCTCGCTCAGACGCTCGACGAAGCGGGTGCGCTCGACAACACGATCATCGTCGCCGCCTCCGCCGACGAGGCCGCGCCGATCAAGTTCATGGCCCCTTATGCGGGCTGTGCGATGGGCGAGCACTTCCTTTACAACGGCCGCCATGCGCTGTGCGTGTACGACGACCTGACCAAGCACGCCTACGCCTACCGGCAGATGTCGCTGCTGCTGCGCCGTCCGCCCGGCCGCGAGGCCTATCCGGGCGACGTCTTCTACCTGCACTCTCGTCTGCTGGAGCGCGCGGTGAAGCTCAACGACGATCTCGGCGCCGGGTCGCTGACGGCGCTGCCGGTGATCGAGACGCAGGCGGGCGACGTGTCCGCGTATATCCCCACGAACGTGATCTCGATCACCGACGGTCAGATCTTCCTGGAGCCTAAGCTGTTCAACTCGGGCGTGCGCCCGGCGATCAACGTGGGCATCTCGGTGTCCAGGGTGGGCGGCGACGCTCAGATCGCCCCGATGAAGAAGGTCTCGGGCCGAATCAAGCTCGAGCTCTCCCAGTACCGCGACCTCGAGGCGTTCGCGCAGTTCGGCTCGGACCTCGACGCCGACACGCAGCGCACGCTCGCGCGCGGTGAACGGATTGTGAAGACGCTCAACCAGGGCGAGCGCCAGCCGCTGCCGGTGGAGGACCAGGTCATCCAGATATACGCAGCCACGAGCGGCTTTCTCGACAGGATCAACGCCGATCGCGTCCCCAAGTTCTTGCTGGAGCTGACCGAACGCTGCCACTCCCAGTACGCCGACCTTCGCGCCAAGATCGCGGGCGGAGATTGGTCGGATGAGGTTCAGAAGGGCGTGCACGATGCGGTCGAGGCGTTCGCGAGCGACTTCGGCTATGACCTCGACGAGGAGGGCCAGCCCCTCGAGGAGACGATCGCGGCTTAGTCATGGCCTCCCAGCGCGACGTAAAGAACCGGATCGCTTCGGTCAAGAACATCCAGAAGATCACCAGGGCGATGGAGATGGTGGCGGCTGCCCGCCTGCGCAGGGCCGAGCAGCGGATATCAAAGCTGCGTCCTTACGCGGAAGCGATCAGGCGGATGACCTACCAGGCCGCCCAGGCGGCCGGCGCCGAGGCCTCCTCGTTCCCGCTGCTGCGTGAGCACGACGAGGTCAAGAACGTCGGCCTGCTGCTCATCACCGGCGATCGCGGCCTGGCGGGAGCGTTCAACTCTCAGATCATCAGGGCGGGCATGCGCGCCGGGGCGGAGATGGGCGACGAAGGCCTGGAGCCGGCCTGGTACGCGACCGGACGGCGCGGGGTCTCATCGCTGACGTTCAGGGGCCGTGAGCTGAGCGGCAGCTACACCGGCTTCGCCGACAAGCCGAGCTATGCCGACGCGAGAGGGATCGCCGACGATCTGATGAGCGCCTACGTCGACGGCAAGCTCGACAGGGTCGACATCCTCTACAACGCGTATGTCTCGCCGCTCACCCAGCACGTGACCAGGGAGACGCTCCTGCCGCTATCCGCGCCGGTGCTCGAGGGCGCGAGCGCGATGGGCGGGCCAGACGATGGGTCGGCGAGGGAGCAGTCGGACGGTCCGGCGCCGCTCGTCGAATACGAGCCGGGGCCCGAGGATCTGTTGCAGAGGCTCGTGCCGGACTACGTGGAGATCTCGATCTACCGCGCCCTGATCGAGTCCACCGCGGGCTTCTTCGGCGCGCAGATGACGGCGATGCGCAACGCGAGCGAGAACGCGGGGACGCTGATCGAGGAATACACGCTGCAGATGAACCGAGCCCGCCAGGCCGAGATCACGCAAGAGATCATGGAGGTCGTGGCGGGAGCCGAGGGATTGACTTGAGCCGGGCACGACACACGACTTGATAGACCACTAGGAGAACGACACAGAATGGACGCCACCATCGCCACCAAGCCGACAACCGAGGAGCAGCCGAGCGCAAGCAAGGGCACGCTCAACGTCGGGCGCATCGAGGAGATCCAGGGCGTCGTGCTCGACGTCGTCTTTCCCGACAAGCTGCCCGAGATCAACCATGCGATCACGATCGCGCGCCCCACGGCGGCGGCGGCCGAGGAGGCCGAGGGCATAAGCCCGGAGTCGGGTGGCGATGTGCTCGTGTGCGAGGTGCAGCAGCACCTAGGCGACGACAGGGTGAGAGCGGTCGCGATGGACACGACCGACGGTCTCGCCCGCGGCACGGAGGTGGTCGACACCGGCGAACCGATCACCGTGCCCGTCGGCGAAGCGACGCTCGGGCGCATCTTCAACCTGCTCGGCGAGCCGATCGACCTGGGCGAGGAGCTGCCGGCGGACACGCCCCGCCGCCAGATCCACCAGCCCGCCCCGAAGGTCGAGGATCTGACCCCGACGACCGAGATGTTCGAGACGGGCATCAAGGTGATCGACCTGCTCGCCCCTTACGCCAAGGGCGGCAAGGTCGGCCTGTTCGGAGGCGCCGGTGTCGGCAAGACGGTCTTGATCCAAGAGCTCATCCACAACCTCGCCAAGGAGCATGGCGGCTTGTCCGCCTTCTGCGGCGTAGGTGAGCGCTCGCGAGAGGGCAACGACCTGTGGGTCGAGATGAAGGAGTCGGGCGTCATCGATAAGACGATGCTCGTGTTCGGCCAGATGAACGAGCCGCCCGGCGCCCGCATGAGGGTCGCGCTCTCAGGCTTGACGATGGCCGAGTACTTCCGCGACCAGGGCCAAGACGTGTTGTTGTTCGTAGACAACATCTTCCGTTTCGTCCAGGCCGGCTCCGAGGTCTCTGCGCTGCTGGGACGCATGCCCTCTCAGGTGGGCTACCAGCCGACCCTGGAGACGGAGATGGGCCAGCTGCAGGAGCGCATCAGCTCGACTCGCCAGGGCTCGGTCACCTCGGTACAGGCGATCTACGTGCCCGCCGACGACCTCACCGACCCAGCCCCCGCCTCGGTGTTCGCGCACCTGAACGCCACGACGGTGCTGTCGCGCGCGATCTCCGAGAAGGGCATCTACCCGGCGGTCGATCCGCTGGACTCGACCTCGACGATCCTCAAGGCCGACATCCTCGGCGAGGACCACTTCAGGGTCGCCAACAAGGTCAAGGAGATTCTTCAGCGCTACAAGGAGCTCCAGGACATCATCGCGATCCTCGGCATCGACGAGCTCTCCGACGAGGACAAGCTGACGGTGCAGCGCGCGCGCAAGATCGAGCGCTTCCTTTCGCAGCCCTTCCACGTCGCCGAACAGTTCACGGGCACACCCGGCGCGTACGTGCCGATCGCCGAGACGATCAGGGGCTTCGACGAGATCATCGACGGCAAGCACGACGACGTTCCGGAGAGCGCGTTCTTCTTGAAGGGAACTATTGAGGAAGTAGTCGCCGGCGCCAAGAAGAGCTGATGGCACGAACCACGTTCCCAGTCGAAGTCCTCACCCCCGAGGGCGAGGTCTTTAACGAGGAGATCGAGATGCTTTCGACGCGTACGTCTGTCGGGTCGATCGGCATCCTCGCCAACCATGCTCCGCTGCTCGCCCAGCTGGAGCCGACGGAGCTGCGTCTCTATCGGTCGGAGGCGGAGATCGTCCGCTTCGCCCAGGCCGAGGGCTATCTGCAGTTCGCCGAGAACAGGGCGCTTCTGCTCGTCGAGGAGGCGATCGCGCCTGACGCGCTCGACCGCCAGACGCTGACCACTCGGCTCGACGAGGCCCGTAGCGCAGCCGAGCGGGCGCCCGAAGGCAGCGAGGAACGCGCAAGGGCGCTGCGCGACGCAAAGCGCTACGAGGCGTTTCTGTCCGTCGCGGCATGAGGCGCTGCGCGCACGTGCGCGCACGGCCCAACGGATAGCCTTCCGACGCTGGGGACCCTCGCCCAAATGATCTGGCGGCCTGCATACGACCGTTTCGTGGAGGGGTCCGCCGACCACGCGTGCGGAGTCATCGGATGAGCGCCGAGCGCGAGCCGATAGGCGTAATCGGCACCGGCTACGTCGGCCTCGTCACCGCCGTCGGGTTCGCCGATCTCGGCAGCGAGGTCTTCTGTGTGGACGTCGACTCCGAGAAGGTCGCTCGCCTACAGGCCGGACAGGTTCCGATCTACGAGCCCGGCTTGGACGAGCTCTTGGCGCGCAACTCAGAGCGCCTGCACTTCTCGACCGAGCTTGCCCCAGCGCTACAGAACGCGCGGTTGCTGTTCGTCGCCGTCGGCACTCCCCCGACCCATTCCGGCGACGCCGACCTGTCGGCCGTGCATGCGGTCGTCGAATCGATGCCCGCGCCCGACGGCCACGCGCTCGTGATGAAGTCGACCGTGCCCTGCGGTACGGGCGCCAACATCAGGCGGATCTTCAACGAGAACGGCAAGTCCGCCTACAGCTACGTCTCCTGCCCCGAGTTTCTGAAGGAGGGCTCGGCCCTTTCCGACTTCACGCACCCCGACCGGGTCGTCGTCGGCGGCGAAGGCGACTGGGCCGAGCAGGCGGTCGTCGACCTGTACGAGCCGCTTGGCGCTCCGCTCGTACGCACCGACGTCGCTTCCGCCGAGATGATCAAGCTCGCCGCGAACGCGTTCCTCGCGACGAAGATCTCGTTCATCAACGAGATCGCCAACGTCTGCGAGCAGCTTGGCGCCGACGTCGTGGAGGTGGCGCGCGGAATGGGACTCGACGCTCGCATCGGCCCGAAGTTCCTGCAGGCCGGCATCGGCTACGGAGGGAGCTGCTTCACCAAGGACGTCAGCGCTCTGAAGCTGCTCGCCGGCAACTCGGGCTACCACTTCCAGCTCTTGAACGCCGTCATCGAGGTCAACGAGCTGCAGAAGCGGCGGGTCGTCTCCAAGCTCGTCCGCCACCTCGGTGAGCTCGCCGGCAAGCGCATCGCGCTGCTCGGGCTCGCGTTCAAGCCGAACACCGACGACATGCGCGGCGCCTCCTCGCTCGTGCTCGCCGCTCGTCTGCAGGCCGAGGGAGCGCACGTAAAGGCGTACGACCCGATCGCCGAGGAGCAGGCCCGCTCGCTGATGCCCCAGCTCGACTATGCCGACTGCGCGTCTAACGCGATCGACGGCGCCGACGCGGTTATCCTGGTCACCGAGTGGGAGGAGTTCCTGAAATTGGAATGGTCCGAGGTCGCGCGCGCCATGAGAGGGACGCTCGTGATCGACGGCCGCAACGCCCTCGACGGCAATGCCGTGCGCGCGGCCGGGCTCATCTACGAGGGGATCGGTAGACGCTGATGCAGGCCGTGATCCTCGTCGGCGGTGAGGGGACTCGCCTGCGCCCCCTGACCTCGACGGTGCCCAAGCCGGTCGTCCCGCTCGTCGACAGGCCGTTCATCTCGTTCATGCTCGAGTGGCTGTGCGAACACGGGATCGACGACGTGATCATGTCCTGCGGCTTTCTCGCTTCGGGCGTCCATAACGTGCTTGGCGACGGCTCGGCCTACGGGGTCAAGCTGCGCTTTGTCGAGGAGCCCGACCCACGCGGCACCGCGGGAGCGCTCAAGTTCGCGGAGACGATGCTCGACGAGCGCTTTCTCATGCTCAACGGCGACGTGCTCACCGACATCGACCTCTCGAGCCAGATCGACCAGCACGAGCGTTCCGGCGCGCGCGCGACGCTTGCGCTCGTGCCCGTCGAGGACCCCAGCGCCTACGGTTTGGTGCACCTGCACGACGATCACTCGGTGCGCGACTTCGTCGAGAAGCCGAGCTCTGACTCGATCGATACGAACCTGATCAGCGCCGGCGCGTACGTTCTGGAGCGCAGCGTCCTCGAGCTGATCGAGCCAAGCCGCAACGTTTCGATCGAGCGTGAGATCTGGCCGCAGTTGATCGGCAACGGGCTGTACGGGTTTGCATCAGACAGCTACTGGCTCGACATCGGAACGCCCGAGCGCTACCTGCAGGCGACGTTCGACATTCTCGAGGGAAACGTTCAAACGTCCGTACGCGAGCGCCTCGGCGACTCCTACCTGTCCGTGTCCGACGGCGCCGAGATCCTCGGCCGTGCGATCCCACCCGCGATGATCGGCTCAGGCGCTCAGATCGCCGAGGGCGCCCATGTCGGTAGCCTCGTGGTTCTCGGCCAGGACGTCAAGGTCGGCCCAAACGCGGTCGTCGAGCGTGCTGTGATCCTCAACGGGACGGAGATCGCCGACGGCTGCGTGCTGCGCGACTGCATCGTCGCGGGCGGCTGCAGGATCGGGAAGGACACCCAGGTGCTCGACGGCGCCGTCCTGGGGGAGGGGGTCACGGTGGGGGCAGACAACGTGATTGCAGGCGGCGCGCGTATCTTCCCTGGTGTGAGCCTCCCCGACGGAGCCATCAAGTTCTAGGCATGGACGAGCGCCGTCCAGTCACAGCCGCGCCCGCGGCGACCGAGACGCTCTCCCGCGAGGCGATTGCGCGCATCGACCTCTCAGGTCAGCTCGACGACGTCCTCGCGCTCCCCGAGCACCTGCGCGACGCGCTGTGGCGCGTGGAGTCGGCGATCATGGGCGAGTCGGACACGCCCGCGGGGCTCGTCGTAGCCGGCATGGGGGGATCGGCGATCGGCGGAGCGCTCGCCCGCGCCGCGCTCGGCGACCACGCATCGCGACCTATCTTCGTGACACGTGCCTACGGCCTTCCCCCCTGGACGACGCCCGAGACGACCGTGCTGTGCGCCAGCTACTCGGGCAACACCGAGGAGACGCTCGCCTGCTATGAGTCCGCCGGCGCGCTCGGTGCAAAGCGCGTAGTCGTCACGACGGGAGGCCGGCTCGCGAGCATGGCGCGTGAGGACAACGTCCCCGTCATTCCCCTACCCGGCGGCTTTCAGCCGCGCGCCGCCGTCGCCTACATGACGGTCGCCGCCCTGGAGGTAGCCGCGCTCTGCGGCGCCGGTCCCAGGCTGACCTCTGAGATCGACGTGGCCGCCTCCCATACCGAGCAGCTCGTCGCCGAGTGGGGACCCGACGCTCCGGAGGACTCGCTGGCCAAGCAGATCGCGCGCGGGCTGTCTGGCAGCGCCGCCGTGATCGCGGGCGCCGGCCTGACCGCGCCGATCGCCTACCGCTGGAAGACCCAGATCAACGAGAACGCCAAGCTGCCCGCCTTCTTTCATGAACTGCCCGAGCTCGACCACAACGAGCTCGAGGGCTGGGATGGCGCCCAGGGCGTGGGCCGCTTCTCGGCCGTGTTCCTCGACGACTCCGACGCCCATCCGAGGGTCAAGGAGCGTATGGAGCTGACAGAGCGCTTGATCGCCGGCAACGCCATGTCTTGCTTCCGTTTGGAGACGCGCGGCCAGACGACGATCGAGCGGGTCATCTCGCTCGTGCTGCTCGGCGATCTAGTCTCGATCTACATGGCGGTCCTCCGCGGCGTCGATCCAGGCCCCGTGGCTCTCATCGAGCAGCTGAAGGCCGATCTGGCCGCCGGCTGACCCAAATAGAACCTTGACACGCTCGTGATAAGGTCTGCTGGATGCAGGCCACGGCCGTTGACGCGCTGACGATCAACGAGGCAGCCGCCACCACCGGCTGGTCGGCTCGAATGCTGCGCTACATCGAGTCCGTCGGCCTCGTCGAGCCGCGTCGTTCCTCCTCCGGCTACCGGCTGTACGGGGCGGCCGAGCTGCAACGCCTGTCCACGCTGCGGGAACTGCTCGAAAGTCACGCCCTAGAGCTCAGCGAGGTGGGCTTCGCATCGCGCCTAGCGCGCGAGCCCGGGCTGCGCGAGGCGATCGAGCAGTGGCTCTCAGCCGAGCCTGCCCGCCCCGAGTACGTCAGCGCGGCTGAGTGGCTGCGCTTTGAGCAGGAGAAGCATCAGCAACTGCTCGCCGCGGCCTCCCCGGAGAACGGGCATGCAAAGCCCCGATGGGCGGGCGACCCCGGCGCCCCCGCGACAGACGGAAAACGCCGATGAAACATTCTCAATCAGACACCATGGAGACCGCATGACACCTACCGCCACGCTCACCGACGCCGCCTTCAAGGTCGCCGACCTCTCGCTTGCCGACTTCGGCCGCAAGGAGATAACGCTTGCCGAGCACGAGATGCCGGGCCTGATGGCGATCCGCCGTGAGTACGCCTCCTCCCAGCCGCTCGCCGGCGCCCGCATCACCGGGTCGCTGCACATGACGATCCAGACGGCTGTGCTGATCGAGACGCTGGTCGCGCTCGGGGCGCAGGTGCGCTGGTGCAGCTGCAACATCTTCTCCACCCAGGACCACGCCGCCGCGGCAGTGGCCGTCGGCCCGGACGGCACGCCCGAGGATCCGCGCGGAGTGCCGGTGTTCGCATGGAAGGGCGAGACGCTGCCCGAGTACTGGTGGTGCACCGAGCAGGCGCTCCGCTGGCCGGACGAGGACGGGACGCCTGGCGCGTCCGGCCCCAACATGATCCTCGACGACGGCGGCGACGCGACATTGCTCGTGCACAAGGGCACCGAGTTCGAGCGCGCCGGCGCCGTGCCCGACCCGGGCTCGGCCGACTCCGAAGAGCTCCAGGTCGTGCTGTCGCTGCTCCAGCGCTCGCTCAGCGAGGATCCCCAGCGCTGGACGAACATCGGCCAGGGCATCAAGGGCGTCACCGAGGAGACGACGACCGGCGTGCACCGGCTCTACCAGATGGTCGAGACCGGCGAGCTGCTGTTCCCCGCGATCAACGTCAACGACTCGGTCACGAAGTCCAAGTTCGACAACCTCTACGGCTGCAGGCACTCCCTGATCGACGGCATCAACCGCGCCACCGACGTGATGATCGGCGGCAAGGTCGCCGTCGTGTGCGGCTTCGGCGACGTCGGCAAGGGCTGCGCCGAATCGCTTCGCGGCCAAGGCGCGCGTGTCGTTGTCACCGAGATCGACCCGATATGCGCCCTACAGGCCGCGATGCAGGGGTATGAGGTCAAGACGCTCGACGATGTCATCGGCACGGGCGACATCTTCATCACCTGCACCGGCAACAAGGACATCATCACCGCCGATCACATGGCGCGCATGAAGCACCAGGCGATCGTCGGCAACATCGGCCACTTCGACAACGAGATCGACATCGCCGGACTCTCGAAACTCGATGGGATCGAGCGCGTCAACATCAAGCCGCAGGTCGACGAGTGGGTCTTCCCCGACGGCCACGCGATCATCTTGCTCTCGGAGGGGCGCCTCTTGAACCTCGGCAACGCCACCGGGCACCCGAGCTTCGTGATGAGCAACTCCTTTACAAACCAGACGATCGCCCAGATCGAGCTGTTCACGAAGAACGACCAGTACGAGAAGCGCGTGTACGTGCTTCCCAAGCACCTCGACGAGAAGGTCGCGCGCCTGCATCTCGACGCGCTCGGGGTGAAACTGACCAAGCTCTCAGGGGATCAGGCCGCCTACATCGGCGTTCCCGTCGAGGGACCCTACAAGCCGGACCACTATCGCTATTAGCACTGACAGCGGCGAGGCCCGCATCGAGTGGGCCGACACGCAGATGCCGGTGCTCGCGCAGATCCGCGAGCGCTTTGCCGTCGAGCGTCCGCTCGAGGACGTGAGCATCGCCGCCTGCCTGCACGTGACGGCGGAGACGGCCAATCTCGTGCGTGCCCTGCTCGCCGGCGGGGCACGGGTGGGGTTGTGCGCGGCCAACCCGCTCTCCACGCAGGACGACATCGCGCTCGCGCTGCGGGAGCGCTATGGCGCGAGGGTGCTCGGTCGGCGTGAGGAGAGCGCCGCGAGCTACGCCGAGCACGTGAACGAGCTCGTCGAGGACAGCCCGCAGGTTACGATCGACGATGGCGCTGACCTGATCGTCGCGATCCACGAGCACAGCGCCGAGCAGGCCGTGAGCATGCTGGGCGGTACCGAGGAGACGACCGCCGGACTGCTGCGCGTCAGGGCGCTTGCCGACGACGGCGCTCTCTCATGCCCGGTGCTCGCCGTCAATGAGTCGCGCGCCGAGCGCGCCTTCAACGACCGCTTCGGCACGGGACAGTCCACCGTCGACGGGATCTTGCGCGCCACGAACCTGCTGCTCGCGGGGCGCACTCTCGTCGTGTTCGGCTACGGCTGGACCGGCCGTGGAGTGGCGCTGCGCGCACGCGGCCTAGGAGCGTCGGTGATCGTGTGCGAGGTCGATCCCCTACGGGCGCTCGAGGCCCGGATGGAGGGGTACGAGGTGATGGGCTCGCTCGCCGCAGCCGAGCGGGGAGACGTGTTCGTGACGGTCACCGGCGGGCGTGACGTCCTGCGCAGCGAGCACTTCGAGCGCATGAAGGACGGCGCCGTGCTCGCCAATGCCGGGCACTTCGACGTGGAGATCAACCTCACCGCGCTGCAAACGCTGGCTGTGCGGGGCAGACGCGAGGCGCTGCCGCTCGTCGAGGAGTACACGCTGGCGGACGGTCGGCGCCTGAACCTCCTCGCCCACGGTCGCGTTGTCAACCTCGCGGCGGGCGAAGGCCATCCCGCCTCGGTGATGGACATGTCGTTCGCCGGCCAAGCTCTCTGCGTGGAGCACCTGGTCGAGCAGGCCGGCAAGCTGCCTTCGGCCGTGCTGCCCGTGCCGGATGAGATCGACGAAGAGGTCGCGCGCCTAAAGCTCCAGTCGCTTGGGATCGAGATCGACGAGCTCAGTGAGGAGCAGCGCATCTATCGGGTCGCGTGGGAACGCGGCGCGTAGGACGGCCGTATACCGGCGCGATGTTGCGTCCTCGGTCGCTCACACCCCTCCGGGACCCGTTACCGTCGCTCCCTGTGTCCTTGCCTCTCTTGGTCTACGGCCGTCCTACGAAGCCCCTTCGCTTCCGATAGCTTGCGCTGCCATGAGAGCGATGGTCCTCGCGGCGGGGCTCGGCACGCGCCTGCGCCCACTGACGTACGAGATCACCAAGCCGATGGTGCCCGTGCTCGACCGGCCCGTGCTCGCGCACATCCTCGATCTGCTCGAACGCCACGGTTTCGAGCATGTGATCGCCAACCTGCACTACTTCCCGGAGTCGATCGAACGACACTTCGGCGATCGCCTGACATATCGCTACGAGCCCGAGCTGCTAGGCACCGCCGGCGGGGTGCGCGCATGCTCAGACTTCCTCGGCCAAGAGCCTTTCCTCGTGATCTCCGGCGATGCGCTCACCGACATCGATCTGAGCGCGTTTATCGCGCGCCACCGCGAGGCGGGCGGGATCGCGACGCTCGCGGTCAAGAAGGTCGCCGACACACGCGAGTACGGGGTCGTCCTGCACGATCGCGAGGGACGTATCACCGGCTTCCAAGAGAAGCCCAAGCCCGACGAAGCGCTCTCAGACCTCGGCAACTGCGGCATCTACATCTTCGAGCCGCGCATCTTCGACTACTTCCCAGACACTCCCTTCGTCGACTGGGCCAAGGACGTGTTCCCGACCCTGCTCGCCCACGACGTCCCGTTCCATATGCACGAGATCAGGGAGTACTGGAACGACATCGGCTCGCTGGGCGAGCTGCGCCAAGGCACGTTCGACGCGCTGCGAGGCGAGCTGCGCCTGCACGTCGACGGCGAGGAGCTCGCTCCCGGCGTGATCGCCCCCCAGGGCACCGTGCTGCCGCCCGACGCTCAGGTCGATGGACCGATCTGGATCGGCCAGGACGTGTATGTCGGCGCCGGCGCTCGCCTGATGGGTCCAGTCGTGCTCGGCGACGGCGCCCGCATCGGCGCGAGCGCCCAGCTGCGCGAGACGATCGTCTTCCCAGGCACGACCATAGAGGACGGCGCGATCCTGATCGGCGCGATAGCCGGCCACGCGGGCATCCTCGAGAGCTTGCGGCCGAGATAAGAACCGGGGGACCACGCCTGCGGTCCCCCGGAACATCTATCTAGCCAGACAGGCCAGCTCAGATAGCAATCCCTTGACTGATTGCAGTATAGATCACGACCGGGACGCTTGTGCGAAGAGCCCCCGCCGGGATTCGAACCCGGGACCTGTCCGTAGTCAAGGGACTGCTCTATCCACTGAGCTACGAGGGCAACCACCTCCGAGGAGGCGTGCCGAGGCTACTCGCGGGTTGGGATGCCTTTTGGCGGCTCGAACATCCGCGTATTCCCCGATGGACAGGCGCCGGTTGGGGGCGTAGCATCGAGAGGGACGCCACAGCCTCGAACGCGAAGGGAGCACCCGTGATGCAGATCGACATCAAGGGCCGCAACGTCCCCGTCACCGACGAGCTGCGCGAGCACGCGGAGCGCCGCCTGGAGAAGGTCTCTCGGCAGGTGTCGAGCCTCGCTCGCCTCGAGCTCGAGGTCTTCTCCGAGCCCAACCCTCGAGTGGCCGACCACGAGGTGGCCCAGGCGACGCTCTACCTGAAGGGGACGACGCTGCGAGCATGTGGGGCATCGCCGCGGATGCTGCACTCGCTGAACGTGGTCGTAGACGAGCTGGCGCGCCAGGTCAAGCGCCATCGCGATAAGCGCCGCCATCGCCGCGAGGCCCACGCCGCCGCGCTCTCGCGCGCGACGTAGTCGATACCCTGAGCGCATGTCCCTGCTGGACCGTGCGCTAAACATCGGCGAGGCCAAGAAGTTCAAGGAGTACCAGAAGCGGGTCGCGCTGATCGGCGCGTTCGAGCCTGAGCTCGAGCTCGAGACCGACGCTGAGCTGCGCGAGCGGATGGACGGGCTGCGCGAGCGGGCAGCCGGCGGCGAGTCGCTTCAGAGCCTGCTCCCCGAGTGCTTTGCGATCGTGCGCGAGACCGGCAAGCGCACGATGGACATGCGCCACTTCGACGTCCAGCTGATCGGCGCGATGGCCCTCAACGACGGCTGCATCGCCGAGATGAAGACCGGAGAGGGCAAGACGCTCACCGCGACGCTTGCGGTCGTGCTCAACTCCCTGGCGGTGCGCGAGCCGAGCAACGGGGACGGGCCGCCTGAGCGCAAGGGCGTACACGTCGTGACCGTCAACGACTATCTCGCGCGCCGCGACGCCGAATGGATGAGCCCGATCTACGACGCGCTCGGGGTCAGCGTCGGGGTCTTGCAGAACATGCAGCCATACGAAGAAAAGCAGCACGCGTACTCCTGCGACGTCGTCTACGGCACCAACTCAGAGCTCGGCTTCGACTACCTGCGCGACAACATGGCCAAGGCGATCGAGGAGAAGGTCCAGCGCGGCCATCCATTCGCGATCGTGGACGAGGTCGACAACATCCTGATCGACGAGGCGCGCACCCCTCTGATCATCTCCGGAGCCCCCGAACAGGCCGCGGACCTGTACGTGAAGTTCGCGCGTCTCGCGCCCCGCCTTACGCCCGGGAAGACCCCCGAAGGCATGGACCCCCACGCCAAGAAGAGTTTCGTCGCGGACTTCGACTACGAGTTCGACGAGAAGCACAAGACCGTCTCGATCTCAGAGCTTGGCGTCGCCAAGGCCGAGAAGTTCCTCGGCATCGACCACCTCTACAGGGCCGAGAACGGCCATCTCGTCAACCACCTGATCCAGGCCTTGAAGGCGGAGTCGCTGTACAAGCGCGACGTCGACTACGCGGTGATCGACGGCGAGGTCAAGATCATCGACGAGTTCACGGGCCGCATACTCGAGGGCAGGCGCTGGTCTGAGGGTCTGCACCAGGCGATCGAGGCCAAGGAGGGCGCGCGCATCCAGGAGGAGAACCAGACGCTCGCGACGATCACTTACCAGAACTACTTCCGCCTCTATGACAAGCTCGCCGGCATGACCGGCACCGCGCTCACAGAGGCGACCGAGTTCATGAAGATCTACGAGCTGCCGGTCGTGCAGGTCCCGACGAACATGCCGATGGTCAGGGCGGACCGCAACGATCAGGTCTACAAGACCAAGGAGGGCAAGTGGGCGGCGGTCGTCAAAGAGATCGCTGCGCGTCACGAGATCGGCCAGCCGGTGCTCGTCGGCACGATCTCGGTCGAGGTCTCAGAGCTCTTGTCCGAGCGGCTGAAGCAGCGCGGGATCAAGCACACCGTTCTGAACGCCAAGCCCGAGCACGCCGCGCGTGAGGCTGAGATCGTCGCGGAGGCGGGCCAGCCGGGAGCCGTCACGATCGCCACCAATATGGCCGGTCGTGGCGTCGACATCAAGCTCGGCGGCAACGCCGAGCACCTCGCGCGCCTGGAGCTGGCCAAGCGCGACATCGAGCCCCCTAACCCCGGCTACGAGGAGCAGATGAAGGGGTTGCTCCCAGAGATCGAAGCGCGCGTGGACGCCGATCGCGAGCGGGTGATGGCGACCGGGGGCCTGTTCATCTGCGGCACCGAGCGCCACGAGTCGCGGCGCATCGACAACCAGCTGCGCGGACGCTCGGGCAGGCAGGGCGACCCGGGCGAGAGTCGTTTCTTCCTGTCAGCCGAGGACGACCTCGTGCGACTGTTCGCGGGGGATCGCATCTACAAGATCCTCGATCGTCTCGGCAGCGTCGACGAGGAGGGCAACGAGGAGCCGATCGAGGCGGGCATGCTCTCCAAGCAGATCGAGAAGGCCCAGAAGAAGGTCGAGGAGCAGAACTTCCTGATCAGAAAGCGCGTGCTCGAGTACGACGACGTGATGAACGAGCAGCGCCGCATCATCTACGCCTATCGCGACGAGGTCCTCGAAGGCAAGGACATGGGCGACGAGGCGCGCGAGCAGGTCGCGAAGGTCATCGAGCGCACGATCGAGCGCTACACGCCCGGCGACTACATGGAGGACTGGGACGTCGACGGCCTCTTCACCGCGCTGCGCCAGCTCTTCCCGCTGGAGATAGACGCGCGGGAGCTCGACCCCGAGACGGCCGATCGCACCCATCTGATCGAGCGGGTCACGCAGGCCGCGCTCGAACGCTACGACGAGCGCGAGGCCGAGCACGGCGAGGAGCTGATGCGGGCGCTGGAGCGCTTCCTGATCCTCCAGATCATCGACGAGCGCTGGCGCGAGCACCTGTACGACATGGACTACCTGCGCGAGGGGATCCACCTGCGCGGCTTCGCCCAGATCGACCCGCTCGTCGCCTACAAGAACGAGGCGTTCGACCTCTTCGGCGACCTCATGAACAGCGTCTGGGCGGACTTCGCGCGGATGATCTTCAACGTTCAGGTCACCGTCGAGGGCCAGAATGGCGCTTCAGGCATGCCGCCCGCCCCCGCCTTCGCCGCGGCCGGCAGCTCCACGAGCGCGGGACGGGTCTCCTACTCGGGCGGATCGAGCGCGATGGGCGCCGGCGCCCTCGCCGCCGCCGCGGCCGCCGCGGGAGGCGCCGACGGGGCGCCGTACCCGAACGAAATCGATCATCAGGCCGAAGCGATGCCCGTCGTCGAGCAGCGGGTCGTCGACTCAGAGCACCAGCTCGGGCGCAACGACCTCTGCTGGTGCGGTTCGGGGAAGAAGTTCAAGAAGTGCCACGGGGCCTAGCGCTGATAGCGTCTTCGTATGGCGACTACCGCCCCCAGCGAGTCGACGCCGCAGCGTTTGGCGGCGATCCGTGAGCAGCTGAAGCTCCTCGCGGACTATCTTTGACCCCGCTTCTCTAAAGGAGCGCGTCGGGGCGCTCGAAGGTCAGATGCAGGCGCCCGGCTTCTGGGACGACGCCGAGGCCGCCGCGAAGGTCTCGGCCGAGCACGCGCGTGCGGGCAAGCGTCTTGAAACATTCATATCTCTGCAGGCAGACGTTGACGACCTCGACGGTCTCGTCGAGATGGCCCAGGAGGAGCCGTCGCTCGAAGAGGAGGTCTCCGAACACCTCGCCTCCGTAGAGGAGCGCCTGGCGGAGCTTGAGGAGCAGCGCCTGTTCTCCGGCCGCTACGACTCCGGCGACGCGCTCGTCAGCGTCAACGCGGGCGCCGGCGGCACCGACGCGCAGGACTGGACGGAGATGGTCCTGCGCATGCTCATGCGCTGGGCCGAGCGGCGCGGCTTCTCAGTCGAGCTGCTCGAGGCGAGCGCGGGCGAGGAAGCGGGGATCAAGTCCGCGACCATGAAGGTTTCAGGCGAGAACGCCTACGGGCTGTTCGGGGCCGAGCGTGGAGTCCACCGCCTCGTGCGCCTCTCGCCGTTCGACTCCGCCCACCGGCGCCAGACGAGCTTCGCGGGCGTCGAGGTCGCGCCCGTCGTCGCCGACACGGGCGAGGTCGAGATCAACGAGGACGACCTGCAGGTGGACACCTACAGGGCCTCCGGCGCGGGCGGCCAGCACGTCAACAAGACCGACTCCGCCGTGCGCATCACGCACCGTCCCACCGGGATCGTCGTGCAGTGCCAGAACGAGCGCTCCCAGTCCTCCAACAGGGCCACCGCGATGGCGATGCTGCGCTCCAAGCTCGTCGAGAAGCAAGAGCGCGAACGGGCCGAAGAGATCGCGCGCGAGAAGGGCGAGGCCCAGGACGTCAACTTCGGCTCGCAGATCCGCTCGTACGTGCTCCATCCCTACACGATGGTCAAGGACCACCGCACCAGTCACGAGATGGGCGATGTCCAGCGTGTCCTCGACGGGGACTTGGATGGATTTGTCCGCGCCTACCTTCTCAGGGCAGCGGCTTCATCAACATAGACAGATCCAAGGCCGGCGCCGAATGCGTCAGGGCGCCCATGGAGATGTAGTCGACCCCCGTCAACGCGCGTTCGCGCAGGTTCTCCAGGGTGACGTTGCCGCTCGCCTCGAGCTTCGCGCGGCCTGCCACCTGAGCGACCGCGGCGCGCAGCTCGTCGACAGTCATGTTGTCGAGCAGGAGCTTCGGGGCGTCGGCGGCCAGCGCCTGGTCGATCTCGTCGGGGTTGCGCACCTCGACCTCCAACGTCAGCTCGGGCGCTGCCTTGCGGGCCAGCGCAATCGCTGGCCCGATCCCGCCCGCGGCGGCGATGTGGTTCTCCTTGATGAGGATCGCGTCGTACAGGCCGACGCGGTGGTTGCAGGCGCCACCAAAAGCGACGGCGGCCTTCTCGAGCATCCGCAGCCCCGGGGTCGTCTTGCGCGTATCAAGCACAGTCGCGCCGGTTCCCTCAACCGCGCTTGCAGCCCGTGCGGCCATCGTCGCGACGCCCGACAGGTGGGCGAGGAAGTTGAGCGCTGTGCGCTCCCCAGTAAGCAGGGCGCGCGCCGAGCCTTCGACCGAGAGCACCGGACCGCCTTCCTCGCGCCATCGGCCCTCTCCGACCAGCCGCTCGAAATGCGCTCCAGGGTCGAGCAACGAGAAGGCCGCCTCGGCTGCGTCGAGGCCGTAGATCGCGCCGGGAGCCTTCTGGGTTATGAGCGCCTGCGCGTATGCGTCCCTTCCGACGGTCGCATTCGTCGTGACGTCCCCACTGCCGACGTCCTCGTCCAGCGCCCGCCGTACGAGCGCGAGCAGCTCCTCGCTGGGCATAACGACGGTCATGGGGGCGAGGATATGCGAACTACGCTTCTCGTCACCACCTCCGACGAGCGCGGGAAATCGCGGGCGCTTGTGCGTATCCCGTCCAGTGGAGCGAACCGATGCCCCGGGATAGACTGGGAGCTGTGAAGACCCTTCCGATGGTCCCCGCGCAAGAGCCGCTTCCACAGCTCACGCCCGAGCGGATCGCCGAGCTGCACGCGGAGATTCGGGTGCTCGCTCAGCAGCGAGAAGCGGTGATCCTCGCGCACAACTACCAGGTGCCTGAGATTCAGCAGATCGCCGATTACGTCGGGGACTCGCTAGGGCTTTCGCGTAAGGCGGCCGAAGCCGAGGGGGAGACGATCGTCTTCTGCGGCGTGCACTTCATGGCCGAGACCGCCTCGATTCTCTGCCCCTCCAAGACGGTCCTGATCCCCGACCTAGAGGCAGGCTGCTCGCTCGCCGCCTCGATCGACGCTGAGCAGCTGCGCGAGTGGAAGGAGCGCTATCCGGAGGGGGTGGTGGTGATGTACGTCAACACGACCGCCGAGGTCAAGGCGCTGACCGACTACTGCTGCACATCCGCCAACGCTGTCGATGTCGTGCGCCACATCTACGACACGTACGGCCCCGACACGGAGATCCTGTTCGGCCCAGACATGTGGCTCGGCGCCTACGTCGAGAAGGAGCTTGGCCGTCCGATGCACGTCTGGGACGGGGAGTGCCACGTCCATGCCGGCATCAGGCCGTCGGACATCGAGGCGACTCGCGCGGCCCATCCGGGCGCCGACTTCTTGATCCACCCGGAGTGCGGATGCACGACGAGCGTCATGGAGTACGTCGCTGCCGGCGACATCTCCCCCGAGGGCGTACACATGCTCTCCACCGGCGGCATGCTGCGCTATGCCGGGGACACGGAGCGGTATGCCAAAGAGCACCCAGACCACCGCGAGGCGGTCGTGGCGACCGAGGTCGGCATGCTCTACCCGCTGCACATGGCGGCGCCTGACGTGACGTTCATCCCCGCCAACCCTGAGGCTAGCTGCGTGTTCATGAAGATGATCACCCTAGAGAAGCTGCGCGACTGCCTGCGCGACATGCGGTTCGAGGTGCGGGTGCCTCCCGAGATCGCCGAGCGCGCCCGCGTGCCAATCGACCGTATGGTGGCGATCGGCTGAAAGGGTCGGTGCGACTCGGCCGGACGGCGGCTATCGCGCTAGCCGTGGACAGACGTTTCGAAAACGCTTAGAAATCAGACGCCTCGTGCGGGCCGACGCACGCGACCGCGAGGTTGTCCGCCACATTCGAGGCAACCTCTCTGACCTCGTCAAACGTCACGGCGTCCAGCTGTTCGATCGCCTTGTCAGGGTCGATGTCCTCGCCATAGACGATCTTCTGGCTCGCGCCGTACCTGGCGACCGCGTTCGTGTTCTCGAAGGCAAGCACCAGTTTGCCGGCGGCATAAGCCCTTGCGCGCTCGACCTCCTCCTCCGTCGGGCCATCCGCGCGCAGCTCATCCACGATCTCCCTCATGCGGGTGTAGGCCTCGATGCACTTGCTCGACTGAAGGCCCGATCCCAGTTGCAGTATCGGCACGTCCGCAAAGGCGTGCGCAATCGCGTACACCGAGTAGCAGAGCCCTCGCTTCTCCCTGATCTCCTCGAACAGCCGCGACCCCATCGAGCCGCCCAGCAGCGTCGAGTAGATCGCAAGCGCCGCGCGCTCCTTTGTGCTCGATACCGTCACGTCCGGCCTGTAGATCATGCGCAAATGCGACTGGTTTGTGTCGCGCTGCTCGACGAGCGTCTGCGGGTCGAACGCCGAGGCCGGCACGTAAGGGTCGGGCTCCTGCAACGTCGGGAACCGGCCGAACAGCTCGTGTAGCTCTTCGTCGGCCGGCACGTGCTCCGTGTTGCCGACCAAGAACGCCCCGCCGCTCGCGCCCGCCCAGCGGCGCTGCCTGAACGCGACGATGCCCTCGCGCGTAAAGGTTTTTAGGTTCTCCTCCGGTCCCAGCACCGTCCTGCCGAGTGGGTGGTCGCCGAAGGCGGCTTTGTCGATCAGGTACTCCGCCACGGTCGAAGGCTGGTCATAGGCCCTGTTGATCTCCTGGATCACCACGCCCCGCTCCCTGTCGAGCTCCTCGGGGTCGATCTTCGGGCGCGCGACGAAATCGCTCAGCAGGTCGATCGCCTGCGGAGCCGACTCGGCCCTGACCGTGATGTGGAAGGCGACGAGATCGTGGCTCGTATACGCATTCAAGACGCCCCCCAGCCGCTCCGCGGTCTCATTGACATCCCTGTACGTCGGGTACTTCTCCCCGCCCTTGAACACAAGGTGCTCGAGGAAATGGGCCATACCGTTCTCGTCCTGGCTCTCCGTTCGCGCGCCTGCGTCGAACGCAACGAGCACCGTCAGCGCGCGCGTGCCCGGCAGGCTCACCGTATAGATCGGCAGGCCATTGCCCTCCACCGTCGTCGTCGAGATGCTCGCCATCGCTCTCCACGATATGCCACAGCCGCCGGGCCATGGTCGTTCGCCGCCGCAGCCTGCATGCAAAGGCGGTTGCATGCAGGCAAAACTGCGGATCTCAGGCGGGGGCGGCTGTACGCTGCGCGGCCATGGCCGCCTCCCGCGCCGAATCTCCCAGCAGCACGTTCGCCCGCCGACGTGGCATGACATCGTACGCCCACGCGAATGCCGCCGCGCAGCCCATAGCTGCTCCAACCAGGCCCTCCCAGACACCGGGCGCCAACACGGTCGTCGAGTTTCAGGGAGTCACCAAGCGCTATGACTCGGGCGACATCGGACTCGAACGAGCAACGTTCGCGATCGACCGCCAAGAGCTCGTGTTCCTCGTTGGCGCCACCGGCTCAGGCAAGTCGACGATCATGCGCCTCCTCGTCAAGGAGCTCGAACCGAGCGAGGGCGTCATCCGAGTCGCAGGGCGCGACCTCTCCCAGATCCAAAGAAAGAGCATCCCTTACTACCGGCGCAACATCGGGGTCGTCTTCCAGGACTTCAAGCTGCTGCCCACACGCACCGTCTACGACAACATCGCCTACACGCTGCAGGTCACGGGCGCCTCGCGCAAGCAGATCCGCGCTGCGCTACCCGACATCCTGCGGCTGACCGGCCTCTCGACGAAGCTCCACAACTATCCCCACCAGCTCTCCGGCGGCGAGCAGCAACGCGTCGCCGTCGCGCGTGCGTTCGCCTCGCACCCCCCGCTCCTGCTCGCCGACGAGCCCACCGGCAACCTCGACCCGAAGACCTCGATCGGGATCATGCAGCTGCTCTACCGCATCAACCGCGCCGGCACGACAGTGATCGTCGCCACCCACGACTCCGACATGGTCAACCGCATGCGCCGCCGCGTCATCGAGTTGCGCCGCGGGCGTGTTATCCGCGACGAGGCGACCGGGCTGTACACGCAGGACGAGACGACATCCGACCTCGGCGAGCGTTTGCGTCGTGAAGTCGAGACGCACGACAGGATCGAGCGCGCACGCGCCCAGACGCGACGATGAAGCTCGGGTTCTTCTTGAAGGAGGCGCTTCGTTCGGTGCGGCGCAACCCCGCGCCGTCGTTCGCGGCGCTCTCCTGCGTGCTCGTCACCACGCTCGTCATCGGTGTCTTCATCCCCGTCGTCCAGGCCACGAACGGCGCAGCCAACTCGATCCGCGGGCGGGTGCTCGTCGACGTCGATCTCGCCACGACCGCGTCGTCTTCGGAAGTCGCCCGTGTGCGCCACGAGGTCGAACACGTTCGCTACGCGGGCCGCGTCGAACTGGTCTCAAAGCAGACCGGCTATGAGCAGGAGCGCAAGATCGACCCTCAGGCGTTCCAGCTGATCGGCTACAACCCGCTCCCCGACATCCTGCGCGTCACGCCCGACAATCCAGATCACGCCGACGCGCTGCGTGCTGAGCTCGACCAGTCGAGCCCGCTCGGCGTGCGGCTCGTCTCAGACCCCGCGATCGCCGCCGTCCAGGACCGCCAAGCCCAGACCGACAAGATCCTCTCGGCCACACGGATCGTGAAGCTGACGATGGCCCTGCTCGCCGCGCTGCTCGTCATCTCCTCCGTACTGCTCGTGTCGAACACGATTCGCCTCTCTCTGTTTTCGCGCCGTCGCGAGGTCGAGGTCATGAAGCTCGTCGGCGCGACCGACTGGTTCATCCGCTGGCCGTTCGTGATCGAGGGCCTGTTCCTCGGGGCGCTCGGCGGGCTCTGCGCGATCGGCCTGCTCGCGCTTGCCAAGGTCACGCTCATCGACCCGCTCGCGAGCACCGTCAAGCTGATCTCTCAACCTTCGATGATCGACTTCCGCGCGTTGATCGTCGTCTTGATGGCGTGCGCGATCGCCGTCTCCGCGGCGGGCTCCGGAATATCGCTGCGCCGCTTCCTACGTGTCTGAGTGGCGGCCCGAGCCGCGCCGCCGCGTAGGCTGATGGAGTGCAAGCCAAGCAACAGCGCCTTCTCGCGCTCCTGGCGCTGTTGCTCCCCGTTCTGCTGGTGCTCGGCATCTGGCTCGGCGGGCACCCAAGCGATCTGCCCGGCTTCATGCGCGGCGTTTTCCTCGCCGACCACGAAACGCTCGCCGTCAACGAAGCGATCGACCGGGTCGCGCACGACTACTACCGGCCCGTATCGAAGTCGAGTCTCGCGAGCTCCTCGATCTCGGGCATGCTCGCAAGCCTGCACGATCCCTACTCGAGCTACTTATCGGCGAAGGAACTCGAGGCGTTCGACGAGCCTTCGAGCTTCGCCGGCATTGGCGTCGCGGTCGATCCCAAGCCAGGAGGCCTCGAAGTCGTGCGCGTGTTCGACTCATCGCCCGCTCAGCGCTCCGGCCTGAAAACGGGAGATCTGATCGTTTCGGTCAACGGGCGCTCGCTGCGCGGGCTATCCACCGACACCTCAACCGGCCTCATCAAGGGCCCTCCCGGCACCGACGTGCAGCTGACCGTCAAGCAGACATCGGGCCAAACGCGCACGGTCACTGTCACGCGCGCCACGATCACTCAGCCCGTCGTCGCCTCCGCGATGCGCACCTACAAAGGCGTCAAGCTCGGTTGGGTCTATCTCGCCACGTTCAGCGAAGGAGCGCACGGCGAGCTGCGTGAGGCGATCGATGCGCTGCTGCGCCAAGGCGCGCGCGGGCTCGTGTTCGACCTGCGCGGCAACGGCGGCGGGCTCGTAAGCGAGGCGCGGCTCGTCGCCAGCACGTTCATCCCCTCAGGCGTGATCGTCACCACGCGCGGGCGCTCCCAGCCGACCGTCGTGCTCACCGCGGCGGGCGACGCGATCTCCAGCTCGGTCCCCGTCGTCGTGCTCGTCGACCACGACACCGCCTCGGCGTCCGAGATCGTGACCGCGGCGCTCCAAGACCACCATCGCGCGACCGTCGTCGGCGAACACACCTACGGCAAGGGCGTCTTCCAGGAGCTGGAGCCGCTGAGCAACGGCGGCGGCCTGAAGATCACGGTCGGCGAGTACTTCACCCCCGACGGCCGCAACCTGGGTGGCGGCGGCGTCCACGAGGGCAAGGGCATCACCCCGGAAGTGCTCGTCTCCCATGGCGTCGACACCGAACACGGCCTCGACATCGCCCTGCGCACACTCGCGGCGCAGGTCAAATGAGCCCGCCGCGCCCCAGCCGCTCGGGCGGCAAGCGGCCCGCGCGCAAGGGGCCGCAGCCCGAACGCAAGCCCGCGAAGGGGCCAGGGCGGGGAGGCCCTTCGCGCGCAGGTGGATCGCGGACGGGAATGTCATCCGACGCGCGCGTCGTCTGGCCGCCCCAGGAGCGCACCGAGAGCGCCCGCGACGCGATCGAGCAGATGCTGCTCGAGGCCGGGATGATTCGGTCGTTCGCGCCCGCCGTCGAGAGGGAGGCAGCGCGGGCAGCCGATCGCGCATGGCGGGGTGCAGCGTCGCAGGGGCGGCGCGACCTGAGGGATCTGGCCACCTTCACTGTCGATCCGAGCACCGCACGTGACTTCGACGACGCCATATCGGCCGAACGCTCCTCCGATGGGAAGGTACGGATATGGGTACACATCGCCGACGTCGCCGCCCACGTCCCCGAAGGCTCGGTGCTCGACTCCGAGGCCTGCCGGCGCTCGACGAGCGTGTACGTGCCCGGCGCGGTCGAGCCGATGCTGCCACACGCGCTCTCCAGCGATGCCTGCTCGCTCGTGCCCGGCACCGAGCGACTAGCGGTGACGGTCGAGCTGGAGCTGCGCGGCTCGCAGACGCTCTCGGCGAGCTTCTACCGCTCGATCATCCGCTCCAATGAGCGTCTCGACTACGAGCGCGTCGATCGGGTCTTCGCCGGGACAGAGCGCGCCCCCGAGCCGTGGGGAGAGCCGCTTGCCGCAGCCCGCGCCGCAGCCGCCGCGTTAGGAGATGCGCGCGAGTCTGGTGGGGCGCTCGTGATCGAGTCCGAGGAGCCCGAGTTCTCTTTCGACGAGCGCGGCAACGTCAGTGAGATCGTCCCGCGCGTCCAGACCGAGTCGCACCGCCTGATCGAGCACCTGATGATCGCCGCAAACGAAGCGGTCGCGCGCCGCCTGCAGGAGCGCTCGATTCCATGCCTCTACCGCGTCCACGAGCGCCCCGATCCGGGCCGCATCCGCGAGCTGGTTCTGCAGCTCGACTCCCTCGGGGTCCCCACGCCGCCGCTCCCTGACTCGCTGTCGCCCGTGGAGGCGGCGGATTTGGTGGGCGAGATTTCACGGCGCGTCGACGCCCACGTGAAGCGCACCGGACGCGGTCGGATCGCGCTGTCCTCGCTCGTGCTGCGCTCGCTCAAGCAGGCCGTCTACTCGCCCGTCAACATCGGTCACGCCGGCCTGCGCTCGCCCTGCTACTGCCACTTCACCTCGCCGATCCGCCGCTACCCCGACATCGTCTGCCACCGCGGCCTGCTCTCGTCGATCGGCGCCGGCGAGCGGCCCGCGCCGCGCCGCGAGCTGGAGCAGCTGGGCGAATGGTGCTCCGAGCGCGAGCGCGACGCCGCGCGCTTGGAGCATCGCGGCGATGACATCGCGGCCTGCCACCGGCTCGAGCAGGACCTCCTCGACGGCGGGTTCGATCAAGTGTTTCCAGGGGAGGTGACGGGGCTGATAGGCGCGGGGGCGTTCATCGCGTTCGGGGTTTACGAGGGAATGCTGCCCGTGCGACTCATGCACTCTGAGGGGGAGCGCGACTGGTGGGAGCTGAACGAGCACCGCACGATTCTGCGCGGAGAGCGCTCGGGCGCGACGCTGCGTCTCGGCGACGAGGTCGATGTTCGCGTCGTGCGCGTCGACGCAACAGGTGGGCGGGTCGATCTCGCTCTGGCCACCACCTCATAGGCACCATCGCAAACCGGACGGCAAAGACACGCCGCGGGCGATCGCCGGATACGCTCGCTGGACGATGGCGAAGTCGAAGACCAAGAAGCGCAAGCTGGGCGCCGGGGACGTGGCGAGCAACCGCTACGCCTCCTACCGCTACGAGCTGATCGAACGGATCGAGTGCGGCGTCGCATTGCTGGGCACGGAGGTCAAGGCGCTGCGCGCCTCAGGCGCCCAGCTCAAGGACGGCTACGCCGCCATCAGAGACGGCGAGCTGTGGCTGCACTCGGTCCATATACCGCCATATCTGCCCGCCTCGCGCGATAACCACGACCCCGAGCGCCCTCGCAAGCTGCTGCTGCACCGCGACCAGATCGAGCGTCTGGAGGCGCGCGTCTCAGAGCGCGGCCTGACGCTCGTGCCGACGCGCATCTACTTCAAGGGTCCCGTCGCCAAGGTCGAGATCGCGCTCGCCCGCGGCAAGGACCTCTACGACAAGCGCCAGGCGATCAAGGACCGAGAGTCGAGGAGGGACATGGAAAGGGGCCTGCGCGAAGCGAGACGCTAGAGCGAGCGGAAGCTGTGACCGGCGCTCGCGAGGATGTGGGTCTCGGCCATGCCGAGCGCCAGCGCGACGATCAGTGCCGTATAGACGAGCCCGATCATGATGCGGTGGTTTCGAGGCACGCGGTAATACGAGGCTTGCTCGATCGAGCGTGAGCGCAACTGGCGCCAGCGGCGTGGCATCTCGCGCAGTGCGAGCAGGATGAAGACGAGAAGGAACGGGTTGCCAAGCAGCACGACCATCGCGACGAGCCCTCCGATCCCGAGGAACCACATCGAAGGAGCCACCGCCGCCATCGCGCGACCGCCGTCGAACGGCACGACAGGGATCAGGTTGATCAGGTTGAGGAAGAACCCCATATAGGCGAGCGCCAGCAGCAGGTCGCTGCCCGTCAGCGCGGCGATCAGCGCGACGACCGCCGATCCGAGCGTTCCCAGGATGGGGCCTGCCAAACCGACTCGGGCCTCCGCCAGCGCGTTGTCGCCGAGCGAGCGCGAGAAGATCGCCGCGCCCAAAAACGGGATGAACATCGGCGTGCTCGCTTTGATCCCCTCGCGCCTCAACTGGATCACGTGACCCATCTCGTGTACGAACAGCAGCACTACGAAGCCCACCGCGAAGGGCCATCCGAACAGCAGGCTGTAGGCAGCCATCGACACGAGAGCGGTCCCCGCGGTCGTCAGCAGCTTCAGCTTCGGCAGCACAAGCACGGCGCTCTTCAGGTAGGCGCCGAACTTCGCGGCAAGCACACCGGCGCCAGCGAGCACGCCGCCCGCTCGCTTGCGCAGCGAGCGCTTCGGCACGCCGAACGGGCCTTCTGTCGCCAAGGGCAGCTCGCCGTCCATGAATTCATTGTCGCAGGCCGGTCGATCAGCGGCCCCAGCCCGGCTTTCTTCGCAACGTGCGGGGAGAACTCCTCGACCGCTATTGACTTGCGCAGAGAAGAGGCGTACGTTGGATCCAGACGCGGACCCGAGCCGCGAAGAGCGAGGCCACTGAGGTGTGAGGCCGCGCCACCAGCCACCGCAAGGCCGCGAGGCTAAGCGGCAGCAGGTTCCTCAAGCGGCCCGGGGACGCGTCGACTTCGTTAAACTCCAAGGGCAACATCCATGGGGACGACAGGCTTCGACGCGGTCGGCTCGTGTGGATGGTCGCGAGTCGAGGTCCCGGGCGGCCTCGCTAAACACCCGGGAAAACAATAAGTGCGGACTCTCACGAGTACGCCCTCGCCGCTTAGTTAGAAGCTAGGCCCGAGGTCTCAGGCCCCGCTCGCCTGCGGCGGGGAAGGCTGGGATCAGAAAGCAGGCTCACCTGACGAGGTCTGCCTTCGCCGAGTCAGGGAAAGCCAAGGAGGCTGGTCCCCCGCAACCCGGCCGGCGAGGCTAGCGGGGGACGAGATCAGAGCGCCGGCTACGCTCGTAGACACCATCCAGACGCGACCGCGGACCCGGGTTCGATTCCCGGCGTCTCCACTTGACCCTATGGTCCCAGGGAGACAATCGAGGTGACTAGAACGCCGTCCGGTCGCATGTAGGTGGGGCTGTCCGCGACGACGACGAGCAGGGCGCCACATGCGGCGTTTGCGGCGGGAGAGAGCTTCGCCCTGAGGGCCAGCAGGTTGCGGGCGCCCTCGTCCACCCGATGGTGCCCGAGCTTGATCTCCGCTGCCAGCCAGCGGCCGTCCGCCGTCTCGACGATGGCGTCGATCTCCAGCCCCTTGTTGTCGCGGTAGAAGCGGACCTCGCCGCGATGGGGCTGGGCGTAGACGCGCAGGTCGTGGATCGCCTGCGACTCGAACAGGAAGCCGGCCAGCTCGATCTCGGGTCCCAGCAGCCGTTCGGGTGTGGCGCCGAGGGCCGCGACCGCGAGCGAGGGGTCCGCGAGGTGGCGCTTTGGCGTCGCCGCGAGGCGGACTCGCGAGCGCAGCTGCGGCTTCCAGCTGGCTTGATCCTCGATGAGAAAGAGCCGCCCAAGGGCACGGAGGTAGTCGTGCAGCGTGGTCTCGCCGAGCGGCCGCTCGGCGGTTCGCGCGATCGTCCGCAGGCTTGCGTCGGTCGCCGTGTTGCGTGCGTAGGAGGCGAGCAGGCGCCGGAGCCCGTCGGGATCGCGGCGGACGCCGTCGACCCGATGGACGTCGGTGTGGACGATCGTGTCGAGGTAGTCGGCGTTCGCGTCGAGGGCATCGGCAGGCGTGAGGGTGAGGTTGTCGGGCCATCCGCCGATCGACAAGGCCTCGATCGCCTCGGTCACGCTCAGCCTGTGTGGCTCGGGCTCGGCGGGGGAGCCATCGAGGAGCGCGCCTACCGAAACGGCGCCGCTCGAGAGCCCGCGCTCGAACAGCGTCAGGGTCCGCATCCGGATGGCGGCGATCCTGCGAGCGCCGGTGTGGCTGCGCTCCTCGCTCTCGGGAGTCGAGGAGCCGGTCAGCAGGAAGAGGCCCTTGCCGCCGTGATCGTCGATTCGCCCTCGCACGGCGTTCCAGATCCCGGGGGCAAGCTGGTACTCGTCGATCAGCCGCGGGGGCTCCCCGTCGAGCACGAGGCGCGGGTCGGTCTGGGCTGCCGTGAGCGCTGCGGTGTCCTGGTCGAGCCGCACCTCCGAGGCCGCAAAGCAGCGCGCGGTGGTCGTCTTGCCGACCGCCTTTGGCCCTGTGAGCAGCACGCCGCCATGGGTGCGCAGCCGCGCCTCGACCAGCTTCTCGACGATCCGCTCGCGGTGACCACTCGTTTTCTCGATCACAGGCAAGCCATATCAACCCTAGGCATCGTACCCAACATAACGAAGGGATTGTACCCTATGTGGCGGCGGGCCTGTACTTGGGCGGTTGCCTCACGACAGACCGGAGCTCGTGGCCGGAGCCGGCTACGGCCGCCGGGGGGCTCTCCTTTTCGGATGGCTGTTGGTGTCAGCTGGTGGTCGGTGAGGCCCCGGGCTCCTCGCTCAACGGGTATGTCGAGCGCACGCTGAGAAGCGCCGTCATCATCTACTCCAAGCTCAAGTACGAGGCGATTCAGCCTGCTGTTCGCGTGAGCGGCGCCCCACTAAACGCTTGCGAAAACCCGCAAAGTGCGGGTTTTTTGCGCTTCCGCCGCTGTCCGTGTATGCTACCGTCCGCGATCTGTCCTGATAGGACGAATCACGAACAGGAGGAACCCGCAGTCCGACCGCGAAGACCATCTGCATCCAGTAGGTCTGCCGTTCCGTCGGCTGCGCCCAGTAGTCTGCCGGACGCAAAGGTGCCCCGTATGGCGCGCCTCCCAAACCAAACAGCACTCCAAGGAGCCCTAGATCATCATGAGTCCTAACGTTCTGCGCTTGACCAGGCTGAGCCTGGCTCGGTTCAGCAGCAGGTTGGCGGGCGCGCTTGCGTTGGGCGCGTCGCCTGCAGTAGCGACCGCTGGGTCGCGTGGCAACACGATCCGAGGGGGGGGGGCTCGTAGCCTCCTCGTAGTCCTCGCACTCGTCTGTGGATTGGTCGCCGCTTGGGGCGGTGGCGTAGCCCAGGCGTCGATCGGCGCAGAACCGAAGGTCACAGCCGTCTCACCGAGCAAAGGCACCAAGTCCGGCGGAGCCGCCGTCGAAATCACGGGCACCAACTTCGAATCGGGTGCGACCGTCTTCTTCCAGAACAGCGAAGCTACGGAAGTAGTCGTCGTCTCGCCCACGAAAATCACGGCCAAGACTCCGCCGCACGCATCGGGCGTCGTCAGTGTATGCGTGAAGGAACTTGAATTTCAGACGTGCAAACTGTCAGCGGGCACGAGCAACGCCCTCGAAAACGCCTACACCTACGAAACCGCCACGACCGTCGCATCGGTCAGCCCGGCTAAAGGGCCCGAAGGGGGCGGCACGTCGGTTACGATCACCGGCACGAATTTTGTGGCGGGCGAACCAAGCGAACCAGGGGTTACGTTCGGTGGTACCGCGGCCACAAACGTCAAAGTCACGTCAACGACCACAATCACGGCCACTACGCCCGGAAAGCCGGCGGGGCCGGTCACCGTGTGCGTGACGGAAGCCAACGGCGAAAAACAGTGCAAAGAAGCCGTCTTCACGTACGTGGCAAAACCTGTGATCACCGGGATCACGCCGGTCGAAGGCGCCAAGAAAGGCGGAACGACCGTCAAAATCACAGGCGAACACCTTGCGACGGGAGAAGAAAAAGTCTTCTTCGGATCAGAAGAAGCTGGCAATGAAGCGACGATCACTGCCAAATCCGAAACTGAACTCACAGTCACAAGTCCGTCCAAGCTCGCGACCGGGTCTGTTTCGGTCATCGTAGCGACGGCCGGCGGGAAAACGACCGCTGGCAAACAGTTCACCTATCTCGGCACTCCGACCGTCACGGCCATCTCGGCAACCGAAGGCGAAGTTGCTGGCGGCCTGAAAGTAACGCTCACCGGCACCGAATTCCAGGTCAAACAGACCTCAGTCAAATTCGGTGGAAAAACGGTCGTAGCCGGTAGCGTGACCGTAACGAGCCCGACGACCCTTGAAGTGTCGGTACCCGCTGGTACCGCCGAAGAACCGGTCGAAGTCAAGGTGGCTAACGAAGAAGCAGAATCGACGACGCACGTTTCGTTTACGTACAGGGCTACGCCGGTCGAGACCAGCATTTCGGTTACGAAAGGCGGGGTCACGGGTGGTACAGCGTTTACGATCAACGGTGAACACTTCGTCAACGGCGCGACTACGGTTGAATTCGGCGGCGTCAAAGCCACCCTCTCCGAAGTCACAGCCACGACGATCAAAGGTGTAACACCTGCTCACGCAGCGACTGGATCAGTACCCGTGAAGGTTACAACTGCTGGGGGTCACACAGAAACCCTCAGCTTCGAATACATCAAGCCCGTCGTAACAGGCGTTTCTCCGAACGAAGGTGCCGAAAACGGCAAAACGTTGGTGAAAATCACCGGCGAACACTTCGAAGAAGCGGGCCTAAAAGTCACGTTCCGCAAGGCCGCAGGCGAAGGCGAAAGCTCGGCCACGAATGTGACGTTCGTCACGGAACATGAAGTAACTGCTACGACGCCAGCGCACGCTGCAGAAGCCGTTGAAGTCTGCGTGAGCGACAATGGCGGCGAAGGGTGTGCAGGCGGTCACTTCACATACTTCAAACCAGAAATAGCCGCGCTAAGCAAAACTACGGGTCCCGAAAGGGGCTCGACCAAAGTCACGATCACAGGCAAACACTTCGAATCAGAAGGTCTGAAAGTGACGTTTGGCGGTGTCGCGGTCAAAACGACTATCACCGTGGTCAGTGGAAACGAACTCGAAGTTCTCACGCCAGCCATTTCCAACAGCACAGAAAAAGAAGCAGTAGCTGTCTGTGTCGAAGATGTGGGTGGTAAAGAGTGTGCAGGTGCAGCGTTTACGTACCTCGCTGCGCCGGTTATCAGTTCGATTTCGCCCAGGGAAGGCGTCACAAACGAAGGGCGGCACGTCACCATTGCGGGGAACTACTTTGAACCGACGTTCACTCCGGAAGTCACGTTCGGTGGGACATCGGCGCATGTGCTCTCGCACTCGGCGACGTCGATCGTGGTCGAAGCTCCGACGATGCCGGCCGGTGCGGTGACCGTCTGTGTCACAGATGTTGGTGCGAACAACCTGCAGGAAACATGTAAGCCAACCGAACAGTTCACGTATCACCTGGCATTTTCGCCGCTCACGGTGACCGTATACGGAGAAGGCCATGTTCAGTCGACGCCTGCTGGCATCGAAAACTGTGGGCCAAGCGCGCCGTGTACGCACGAATTCGAAAACAGCACAAAAGTCAAGTTGACGGAGACAACCGCTGCTGGCTACGAATTCGCTGGCTGGGATGGCTGCACCAAGGTGACCGCGACGGAATGTGAAGTCACGATCGGTGGTGCGGCTGAAGTCTCAGCGTCCTTCTTGAAGGAAGGTAAAGAAGGTCCTCAGGGTGCGAAAGGCGAAACTGGTTCTACGGGCCCAACTGGATCGACAGGTCCGCAGGGCCCGCAAGGCAACACTGGTCCGACAGGTCCGCAGGGCCCACAGGGCAACACCGGTGCGACCGGCGCCAACGGGACTAACGGTGCGCCTGGAGCGACTGGCCCCGCTGGTGCGACCGGCCCTGAAGGCAAGGAAGGCAAGCAGGGCGCTGCCGGTAAAGACGGCGCCAGCGGCAAGGAAGGGCCTGCCGGTAAGGAAGGCGCTGCCGGCAAGGTCGTGATCGTGACCTGCACCGTCACGCCGAAGAAGGGCAAGAAGAAGGCCAAGAAGAAGTGTGTGACCAAGACTGTGACCGGAACGGTCAAGATGTCTGCCGTGTCGGCTCGTGCGCGTATCTCGCGTAACGGCACGACATACGCGGTGGGTCACGCGAGTCGCTATCACCACCACGTATCGCTGTGGTTCAACCACTCGCTGCGTAAGGGTCACTACCTGTTGACGCTGGTGAGCGGCAACGGGCACGTGGAGACGACATCGATCAGCGTTAGCTGAACCGAGTCGGATAGAGGCAGTTTGGAGCGGCGGGGTCCTTGGCGGCCCCGCCGTTTTCATTCATGTTGATCATCGTCTTTCCAGATGGTCGCACGTTCCACGAGGCGGATGGCTGCTATCTCGCGCGCGTGCCCGACGATCTGCAAAACAGGGACGTTCGTGAGCTCGTCGAGAATCACGAAGAGCACATTGTCTATACCTTCACCGGCGACGAGGCAGGCAGCGGTGAGGATGAGCTTCTGTCAGCGCGCGAGAAGGACATCGTGCGGCTGCTAGCCCTCGGTTACTCTAACGAGGAAGTTGCACGGAGCCTTGAGATTTCACCGGCAACAGTTGCAACGCATCGCGCACGTATTCATAAGAAGCTGGGTATCAAAGACCGACAAGAACTCGTTGCGTACGCGTTTGGTCATGGGCTCTTTTACCCATTCATCGGTGACGCAAGCGGTTGCACCGCTGAGACAGGAGGCACTGTCGCTGAGTTGCCTGACCATACGACAGTCACTGGCCATCAGCAGGCCGTAAGGATAACTCTCGGCAAAGCTGTCATCGTTGCCGCCGAGTGCAAGATAGAACGCTCAAGCGATGATGAGACGCGACAGAATGGCGGGTCGCCGCACGTCGTCGGTTCGTTTGACGATCACGAGGCCACGGCCTACGACAAGCTCTCGGAACGAGAGAAGGATGTGTTGAGGCTGCTTGCGGTCGGATACACCAGCGATGAGATAGCAAAGGAACTGAGGATATCTACGCGGACCGTCGAGAGTTATCGGGCTGGTATGAAGACCAAGCTCAAAATAAAGACACGGGCCGAGATCGTGCGATACGCACTTCAACACGGCGTGATTCAGCCATAGGTGTAGCGTTCGCTCAAAGGTGTCCATAGCCATCGAGTTCTCCCCACGGGCGGCCATCATGCGAGCTTCATCGGCCCCCGTCGTCGATCAATCGGGCCCCGTCGTCGATCGAGCCCGAGCTGGACCCGGATCGGTGGCGCTCCAGCCCGTCAGCTCGCTGTAGAAGGCAGCCGAAAACAACATGCTGGCTCGGGCGTGGCTGTGGACGCGCGACGACGTTTCCCGTCCGTCACTATCGTTGTCTTGATCATGACCTACACGACCGCTGAGGGCAGGCAGCAGATCCTCGACATGCTCGCCGACGCGATCGACGAGATCGGCTCGGCGCTTGCGTTCATCGGGGAGGCTTACGAGCAGCTGGACGAGCGCACAGCTGAGCGCTTGGAGGCGGAGCTGTTCGGAGCGGCGCAAAGCGCCTACGGTGCCGCCAAGCGGACTCACACGAGCTTTGCCGAACGCTCCGGACTCGAGAGCAGAGCGTTCGAGCTGCTTCCGGCGCCTGCTCCCGGCAGTGGCGCCAAGGCGTTGATCGACGGCGCCGCCGAAGCGGCGAACAGGGCCGACGAGCTGCTCGTCGAGCTACAAGACTCGATGCTGCCGGTCGAGGTCGGAGACGAAGAGCTGCGCGCCGGGATCGCCAAGACGCGCGAGCTGCTCGGCAACATGCGTCCCCGCGCGCGCGAGCTCGTGCGAACGCTCGGGCGCTGAGAGCCTCGCCCCACCAACGTCAGCCGGAGCGCTCCTCGCGCCTCACGCCATCGGCAGCCCCTCGCCGCTCAATAGAGAAGCTCTGACGTCAGGGCGCTCGCCGGCGCGAACGGCGCGATCCGGTCTTGCCAGCGCTCGGCGCGCTCCAGCTGAGCGGCGATAGAAAGCAGCAGCGGCTCGCTGCCGGCTGGCCCCAGCAGCTGGACGCCAAAGGGCAGGCCGTCCGAGGTGAGGCCGGCCGGCACGCTTATGCCCGGCCAGCCGAGCACGTTCCAGGCCCATGCGAACGGGCAGGCGCCCGCGATCAGCTTCTGGGTCGCGTTGCTGCGCAGGCCCTGCGCCTTGCCGATCGGGATCGGAGGGCTCGCGCTCGTCGGGACGACCAGCACGTCGCATTGGCCAAAGATCGCGCCTACCCGGCGCTGAAAGCGAGGCTCGAGAGATCGCGCGAAGCCGAGCACGCTCTTTTCGATGATCGCGCCCAGCATGGCGGTCGAGCGGGTGCGCGCGTCAAGGAGCGAGCGGTCCGGCGCCTTTGCGACCCACTGGTGTACGCCCGACTCGCCGCGCGCGACCAAAGACAGGCCCATCAGCCCGTAGCGCGGATCGCGCTGCTCGACCGAATGGCCGAGTTCCCTCAGAACGCCCCCTATGCGGTGGGCGCCGGCGGCAATCTCCTCGTGCAGCCGCACCGGCGCGGCGCTGTACGGGTGCTTCAGCGAGAGTGCGACTCTCAGAGCGCGCGGCTCGCGCGCGGCCGCGGCGGCATACGGCTCAGAGGGGGGAGGCGGAGCGTGCAGGTCGCCGTCGCAGTTGCCGCTCAGCACGTCGAGCATCAAAGCGGCGTCCGCGACCGTGCGGGTGAGCGGGCCGAGGCAGGTCAGGCCGTTGAACGACTCCGGTTCGGGCCATGTCGAGATTCGCCCGCGCTGTGGCTTTACGCCGACGAGGTTGCACCAGCCGGCCGGGATTCGCACGGAGCCCGCGCCGTCGGAGCCGACCGCCGCGGGCACGATCCCGGCGGCGACCGCCGCGGCCGACCCGCCGCTCGAGCCGCCCGGCGTCCGATCGAGGCTCCACGGGTTGCGCGTCTCGCCGAACGCGGCGCCCTCGGTGAACGGATAGAGCCCGACCTCGGGAGCGTTCGTCTTGCCGACGATCACCGCGCCCGCCAGCCTCAGCCGCCGGACGACCTCGCAATCCTCGTCCTTCGCGGGGAAATCGCCGGCGCAGCCGAACGCGGTCGGGTGTCCCGCCATGTCGATGTCGTCCTTCACGGCGACCGGCACCCCCAGCAGCGCCAGCCGCTCGCCGGCCGCCAGGCGCCGATCCGCTTCCGCGGCCTGCGCGCGCGCCGACTCTGCGCAGACGATCCGAAAGGCGTTGAGCGTGCCCTGCGTCTGCTCGATCGCGTCGAGCGCCCGCTCGACCAGATCCGTCGAAGTTGCCCGCCCGCTCGCGAGCGCATCCGCGCACTCGGTCAGCTCGAGTGGTCTGGCGCTGCTCGACGGCTCATCCGGCTGCGTCGTTGAGGTTCCCTGAGCGATCGGCATTGCCTTCTCGTACGACCATACACTCAAAGGTCGATGACGGCCGACACCACCGCCCCCGACACGGCGAGCGTCGTTCGCCGCTTTCACGAGGCGCGCCGCGACCGCGAGCTCGTCGTGCTGCAGGGGTTCCACGCCATCAAGCACGCGTTGCGGTTCGGGGCCAACGTGGAGACGGTCGTGTGTCTGGACCCGCTTGCCCTGCACGAGCTCGCCGCGCGGCTGGCCCCCGACCTGGCCGCCCGCGTCGAGAGCATCGCCGTGGCCCTACCCGAAGAGGCGTTCAAGCGGCTCGGCCCGTACATGCCGCACACGGGCGTTCTCGCCATCGCGCGCCGTGCGATCTGCGATCCGGTGGAGGTGCTCGCGAGCGATCGTCCTTCGCCGATCGTTCTGCTCGAGGACCCGCGCCACTTCGGCAACCTCGGCGCGGTGATCCGAGTAGCGGCCGCCGTAGAAGCCGCGGGTGTGCTCACGACGGGCAGACAGGACCCCTGGGACCCGGTCGCCGTACGCGGATCGGCCGGTCTTCACTACGTGCTGCCTGTTGCGCGCCTGGAGCATCTGCCGCAGACCGACCGGTCGTTGATCGCGCTGGACCCCGACGGCGAGGAGCTGCGCCCGCGATCGATACCTGCTCGAGCGGTGCTCGCGTTCGGGACTGAGCGGGATGGCCTCAGCGAGGGGCTGCTCGCACGAGCGGACGCGCGCCTGCGCCTGCCCATGCGCGAGGGCGTATCTAGTCTCAACCTCGCGACGTCGGTCGCGGCCGTGCTCTATGGCATGCGATTGAGTCAGTCCGAGGGCATGTAAGGCGCGAGCTCTCGACGCGCGATCGAGAGCTTGTGGACCTCGTCGGGCCCATCGGCCAAGCGCAGCGTGCGCAGGTGCGCGTACATGCTCGCCAGCGGGAAGTCGTCGCAGACGCCGCCGCCGCCGTGGACCTGGATCGCGCGGTCGACGACCTTCAGGGCGATGCTCGGCGCGGCGACCTTGATCGCGGCGATCTCCATGCGCGCCTGCCTGTTGCCGACCGTGTCCATCAGCCACGCCGCCTTGAGCGTCAGCAGGCGCGCCATCTCGATCTCCACGCGCGACTGGGCGATCCAGTCCTGGACGTTGGCCCTGGAGGCGACTTGCTGGCCGAACGTTGTGCGGGATACAGCGCGGCGGCACATCGCCTCCAATGCGCGCTCAGCGGCGCCGAGTGAGCGCATGCAGTGGTGTATGCGCCCGGGGCCGAGTCGTGCCTGGGCGATCATGAAGCCGTCGCCCTCTCCCGCGATCAGGTTGGCGGCCGGCACGCGCACGTCCTCGAAGGAGATTTCGGCGTGGCCCTCCTGGTCCTGGTAGCCGAACACCGGCAGGCCTCGCAGAATCGTGACCCCAGGAGTGTCGATCGGGACGAGGATCTGACTCTGCTGGCGGTGCTTAGGCGCGTCCGGGTCGGTCTTGCCCATCACGATCATGATCTTGCAGTGGGGGTGCAGCGCGCCGGAGATCCACCACTTGCGCCCGTTCAGCACGTATTCGCAGTCGGGCGATCCAAGGTCGCCTACGCGGTCGATCCGCAACGAGATGTTCGTCGCGTCGGAGGAGGCGACGTCGGGCTCCGTCATCGCGAACGACGACCTGATCTCACCCTCGAGTAGAGGGTTAAGCCAACGCTCTTTCTGCTCGGGGGTGGCGAACTGGTGCAGTACCTCCATGTTGCCCGTGTCCGGGGCCGAGCAATTGCAGGCCTCCGAGGCGATGTGGCTGCGCCCGAGGATCTCCGCGAGTGGCGCATACTCGCTGTTTGATAAGCCCGCGCCGTAGTCGGGATCGGGTAGGAACATGTTCCATAGTCCCGCCTCCCTCGCGCGCGCCTTCAGCTCCTCCATGACCGGTGGCTGGCAATTCGGGTTCCCCGACTCGCGCAGCTGGCGCTCGTAGACCGCCTCCGCCGGGTAGACGTGCTCATCCATAAACGCGTGCAGACGCTTCTGGAACTCGGCGCAGCGGGCGCTCGGCTGGAAGTCCATGTTCGCTCCTCCTTCTCCCCGGCGGGGACGTGGGAATAGGATCATCGCCGATGACGAGCAAGGCGGCCAGCTACAGCGACGCGGGTGTCGACTACGAGACCCTGGATGCGGGCAAGCGCATGGCGATCCAGAGCGCGCTCGCGACTTCAGGGCTGCTCGCGGCGCGCGGGGGCCGGGCTGTGGACGAGTCGCGCGGCGAGCCTGCGTTCGTGTTCGAGCTGGACGGTCGCGTGTTCGCGTTCGTCGTCGAGGGGCTCGGCACGAAGTCGCTGATCGCCCGTCAGATGCTCGAGCGCCACGGCGTCAACCGCTTCGCCGACATCGCCTACGACACCGTCGCGGCCATTCTCAACGATCTCTCTTGCGTGGGAGCGCTGCCGCTCGTTGCCAACGCCTACTTCGCCACCGGAGCATCTGAGTGGTATGCCCAGTCAGAGCGCTCGAGCGCTCTGCTCGAAGGTTGGCAACGCGCCTGCACCGACGCGGGCTGCACGTGGGGGGGAGGCGAGTCGCCCTCGCTCTCCGGTCTCGTCAGCGAGCAGGACATAGAGCTGGCGGGCGCCGCAGTGGGGGCCGTGCCGCAAGGCCACGACGCGATCCTCGGCGAATTGCTCGAGCCCGGAGACGAGATCGTGCTTGTGGCGTCGAGCGGCCTGCACGCCAACGGGGCGTCGCTGGCGCGCCTGGTAGCCGATCGGCTGCCCGCCGGCTACACAACGAAGCTGCCGAGCGGACGCACGCTCGGCGACGCACTGCTCGACCCCTCGATCATGTACGTAAAGCTCGTCGAGGCCCTGATCGAGCGGAGCCTCGAGATCTCCTATCTCAGCCACGTCACCGGCCACGGCCTGCTGAAGCTGATGCGCCCGCGCAAGGAGCTCACGTATCGCATCCACGCGCTCCCACCTGTGCCCGAGGCGCTCGAGCTGCTGGGGCGCGAGGCGGGCCTGGACGCCGCCGCGGCCTACCGCACGTTCAACATGGGCGTCGGCTACGCCGTCTACTGCCGGGCCGGCACGGGCGCCGCGGTCGTCGAGCTGGCGCGCGAGCTGCGCCTGGATGCGCTCGTCGCTGGCGCCGTAGAAGAGGGCCCTCGCCAGGTTCTGCTCGAGCCGCTGGGCGTCCGCTACGGGGGAGGCGAGTTCGAGCTTTCGGCCGGCGGTGATAGTCGGTCTGGTTGAACGGATCTGGCCGGACAGCTAATCTTTCCGGACAATCGCCCACGCTCCCGTCAGCGGCTGAGACGCTTGGGGGGCTCGATGTCGCCGGACCCTTGGGGATCCGGAGCTACCCGGATCGAGTGCGGACGTGTCCATCAAAAGAGGAGAGAAGCTGATGCGCAGAGCATCTATCCGTTTGGCCTCGCTCGGTCTCGCTGTGGCTGCCATGGGCCTTCCGGCCGGTGCGGCCGCTGCCCCGAGCGTGACGCTCAAAGTCAAAGTGGTCCCAATCCCGACCAAGCCGAGCAACCCGAAAAGCTCGACGTACCCCGGCACGGGCAACATACTCGGCGCGGGCGCCGCGATCGAATCGCTGTTCACGATCAAAGGCGCCGAATACGGCGGCTTCCCCTTGCCACTCAAACAGGTCATCTTCTACCTGCCGGCAGGCACCAAGATCCACACCGCGGGATTCGCGAAGTGCCCGACGTCCACTCTCGAAAGCCACGAAGTGCAGAAGTGTCCGTCGAAGTCGCTGGCCGGCCCGCAGGGCTCCGCGCATGGTGTCGTCTCGTTCGGCGGTACCCGTGTCCCGGAGACGGTCACTGTCCAGCCCTTCTTCTCGGCGAGCGGACTCGCGTTCTTCGTCGAAGGCCGAAGCCCCGCTGTGATCGAACTTCTCTCCCAGGGGAGCCTCACGGCCGCAGGCGGCGCGTTCGGTCAGAAGCTGACCGCCGAAGTGCCGCTGGTCGCGACGGTGCCGGGCGCGCCGTACGCCTCGACCGAAGAAATCAAAGTCAAGGTCGGCGCGGCCTTCAAGCAGGGCAAGAAACTCGTGTCCTACGGCACGGTGCCCAAGAAGTGCCCGAAGGGCGGCTTCAAACTGAAGGCTGAACTGACGTTCGGCGCAACCGAAGGGCCCACGGGCGAAACGGTCACGGTGACGACCACGATCCCCTGCCCTAAGAAGAAATAGGACGACCGCCGGCTCGCCCCGCCAGCGGACGAGTCGGCATGGGGAGCAAAGGGGGAGGGGCGGCGCAGTCGATCCGGCGGCGCCGCCCCAGCCTCGTCTAAGCGGAGACAGAGGAAACGATCGGGTTGAGCACGCAGATCGCATGGTGGAGGAGCCCGCGGGCCGTCGTAGCCGGCGTCCTAGGTGCGGTTGCGCTCATCGTCGTGATCGTCCTCGGCACCTCCGCGGGAGGCTCCGGCGGGGGATACACGGTCCGCGCGATCTTTGACGACGCCGGCAATGTGATCCCCGGAGAGGACGTCAAGGTCGACGGGGTCAAGGTAGGCACCGTCGGGCCCGTCACGGCGACGCCGAGCGCGAAGGCCGCGGTCGTCCTGAAGATCGAAAACCCCGGCTTCCAGGACTTCAGGTCCGATGCCAGCTGCACGATCCGCCCGGAGGCGTTGATCGGCGAGAAGTACGTCGACTGCTTCCCAACCCAGCCGCGCGTCGAGGGGACGCCCCTGCCGCCGCCGCTGCGCAAGCTGCCAAGCGACGAAGCGGGGACCGGTGAAGGCGCCGGCCAGTACTACCTGCCGGTCACTAACACCCACAGCCCGGTAGACCCCGATCTACTGGGCAACAATCTGCTGGGCCTCGGACTCATGCGCCTGCCCGAACGCCAGCGCTTCACGATCCTGATCAACGAGTTCGGTGCCGGCCTCGCCGGGCGCGGCAGCGACCTGAACGCGGTCATCCGGCGCGCCAACCCGGCGCTCCAAGAACTCGAAAAGGTGCTGAGCATCCTTGCCGGCGAGAACAAGGTGTTGACCGACCTCGCCGTCGAAGGCGACCGAGCGATCGCGCCGCTGGCCGCCGATCGGGGCAAACTCGCCGACTTCATCACGCAGAGCAAGACGGTCGCCCAGGCCAGTGCAAACCACGCACACGAGATCGGCGAAAACTTCGCCGATCTGCCGGGCTTCCTCGAACAGCTCGGCCCGGCGATGGAAAGGCTCGGACGCTTCGCGCAGCAGACTACGCCCACGTTTACGGACCTCGGCATAGCGGCTCCCGGGATCAACAAGACGTTCGAAAGCCTCGCGCCGTTCTCGCGCTCCTCGCAGGCGTTCTTCTCCTCGCTCGGCTCGACCGCAAAGACGACGGGCCCCGCCCTGCAGGCCGTCGAACCGCTGCTCGGGCTTACCCAGCCGCTCGGCAAAGCCGCCAAGCCGTTCGCGAGCAACTTCTCGAGCCTGTTCACCAGCCTGCGCTCGACCGGCGGCCTCGAGCGTTTGCTCGACTTCATCTATCTAGGGACCGGCTCCGTCAACGGCTACGACGCGCTCGGGCACTTCTTGCGCGCCGAAATCGTCGCCGGCGTTTGCCTCACGTATCAGATCGTCCCGAGCGCCGGCTGCGGCGGCAAGTTCCTCGGCGGCAGCTCCGCAACGAAGGCCGCCGTGGCCAAGGCCGCGAGCACCGATGTCGTGATGGAGCGCACGCTGGCCGTGCTAAACGGCATGACGCCGGCGCAGGCGGTCGCAAAGTACCCGGGCGCCACGCCCGGCGAAGGGGGGACAGCGCTGCCTGGAAGCGCGACGCCGGTTTCCGGGGCAACATCCCAGCCGGCCGGCGGAACGGCCGCGGGCACGACCTACTACACGCCCGTCGAAGAAGGGTCCGAAGCGGGCGGCATGCTGCTCAACTACCTGCTCGGCAACTGATGCGATGACGAGACGAGCACTGCACCCGCTACCGCTTGCCGCAAGCCTGCTGATCGCGCTGGGCTCAGCGACGAGCGCGCCGGCCAATCCGACCGGCGCAACGAACGCGCAGAGCTCGGCAGCGCAGACGGGATCGCAGGGCGCGGCGCCGTCCCCCGAACTCGCGTCCTCCCAGCAGGCGTCGTTACCCGCCGGGGCCGGCGCACCGTCCTCCTCCCCCTCAGAAGGGACCGGCGCCGGCTCCACGTCGACGGGGACGGCTCCCACGAGCACAACCTCTCAGTCGCCCCCGGCGCTCGAAGTGCAAGCTCAGCGCTCGCAGCCACGCAGCGAAGCGCCCGCACATCACCCCATCACGCAGTCCGGGAGCAGCGCTGGAGCTCAGGAACAGGCGCCAGGAGCGCCCAGCTCCGGGCCGGCGCCCGCGATCGCGCCCCCCCCGCCACCGGCCGGGTCGTTCGGAGCGCCCCCATCGGGCCTGCCGAGCTTCTTCATCAACAGCTTCAGCATCCCCCCGTTCCTGCTGCCGATCTATCAGGCGGCGGGCGCCGCGTACGGGATCCCGTGGGAGGTGCTTGCAGCGATCAACGAAGTCGAGACCGACTACGGCCACGACCTCAGCGTCTCCAGCGCCGGCGCCGAGGGGTGGATGCAGTTCCTGCCCAGCACGTGGGGTCAGTACGGGATCGACGCCAACAACGCCGGCGTGGAGGATCCATACAACCCCGCCGACGCGATCTTCGCCGCCGCTCGCTACCTCAAGGACGCGGGCGGCGCCAAGGACATCAGGGCGGCGGTGTTCGCCTACAACCACTCGCAGTCCTACGTCGAATCGGTCATGCTGCGCGCGCGCCTGCTGACGGGGACGCCCTCGCCGCTGCTGGGGGCGATCACCTCGCTCTCCGAAGCGCGCTTTCCCGTACACGCGCCTTCACACTTCAGCGACGGCTTCCCGACGACCGAAGGACCCGCGCCCCACACAGTGCCGGGCACGACGATCTACTCGCGTGCCGACGCGCCCGCGATCGCCGTGCGCGACGGGCGCATCACAGCCGTCGGCTCCTCGCCTTCGCTGGGCCGCCACATTTCGTTGACCGACGATCAAGGCAACACCTACACGTATGCCGAGCTCGGCACGCTCGCGTCGCTATACCCCGTCCTGGGAGCGCACAAAACGTTCACGCTGCATCGCCTGCGCAGGGGCGTGCGCGTAATCGCTGGCACCGTGCTCGGGCGCCTCGGCTCCTCCGGCGAACCGCATCTGCTCTTTCAGATTCGCCCGGCCGGCGCGCTCGCGCAGCCGATCGACCCCAAGCCGATCCTCGACAACTGGGTGAAGCTGCGCTACAGCGCGACCGTGATCGCGCCCGCGCACGACGCCTACCGCAGCCGCTCGGCGCGCGGGCTGCTCGCTCTGCCGGGGGCCGTGCATCCGTTGCAAGTAGCCGGGCCGGCGCGCATCCTGAAGGTTCACCGCCGGCCCACCAAGCACCATGGACGGCTCGCGCGCACCGCGACGCTGTTCGACATCGGGCTCTCTCCATCGCAGTGGCTCGCTCTTGTCGCCCGGCTCGGGCAGATCCCCGATCCGGCCGTGGCGTCGACGCCATCGCCGGCCGCGATCCCCGACAATGGGGTCGTGACGGGGGCGAGCATGACCGGGCAGGGGGGTCACTGAGGATGGCGACAGCCGCGCCACCCAGCGGCGCTTTGCCCCAACCCCCGTCGTCCGACGCGCCTGCTCGCACGCCGCACCGCTCGAGCGCGGCTCGTATCGCGGCCGTCGGCGCGCTTGCCGCCGCGGTCGCGATCGTGCTCGTACTGGCTCTCTCGGGCAGCGAAGGGGCCACATATCACCTGATCGTCTCCAACGCCGATCAGCTCGTCCGCGGCGACCAGGTGCAGGTCGGCGGCGTGCCGGTCGGCTCGGTCGACGACATCGCGCTGCTTCACGACTACCGGGTGAAGCTCACGATCCACATCAACTCTTCGCTCGCGCCGCTGCACGAAGGCACGACCGGCGAAGTGAGGGTCCCGTCGCTGTCGAGCGTCGCCAACCGCTACATCGCCCTGTCGCCCGGACCCAACAACCGCCGTGCGCTGCCTTCCGGCTCGACGCTCCCCAGCGCGATCACCCACGAAGCCGTCGACCTCGATCAGCTCTTCAACACGCTCAACCCCAAGACGAGGAAGGGCCTGCAGCAGTTCTTCCAGGGCTCGGCCGAACAGTACTCGGGCGTCGCGCCCCAGTTGCAGTTCGACGCGGCCTACTTCCCGCCGTTCATCTCCTCCCTCGACCACGTCTTCGCCGAGCTCGCTCGCGAACAACCTACGTTCACGAGCTTCCTCGTCGAAACGGCGCGCACGGTGACGACGCTCGCGGCGCGCCGCCGGCAGCTCACGGAACTCGTCAGCAACGCGAACACGACCTTCTCGGCGATCGGCTCCGAGCAAGCGAGCCTCGCCGAAGGGCTGAAAGCGCTGCCGGCCACGTTCAGGGAAGGCAACCACACGTTCGAACTGCTCCCCGCGACGCTCGCCGACTTGCGCAAGCTGGTGGACGTCTCCAAGCAGGACACCAAGACGTTCGCCCCCTTCTTCGCCAAGCTGCGCCCGCTCGTGGAAGCGGCGACGCCGGTCGTCGGGCAGTTCAGCGAAGCGATCTCAAAGCCCGGACCCAACAACGACCTCACCGAAGTGGCGATGGCGGTGCCCGCGCTCGCGAAGGCGCTTGCCACAGCCTCCCCCGACGGCGTGCGCGCCGCCCAGGAATCGCTTCCGATCACGTCGCTGTTCGGGCCGTACAGCCCGGACCTGGAGGGCCTGATCCGCGACTTCGGCCAGGGCACCGCCTATTACGACGCCAACGGCCACTACGCGCGCGTCGGGGGCATCTTCCCCGACTTCAAGCTCGGCGAAAACAACACACTCAAACCGGCCGAACCGCAGCAGGCGCTGCAGGGCCTGAAGACCGGCCAGCTGCGCCGCTGCCCCGGCGCGGGCACCCAGCCGGCGGCTGACGGGTCCTCGCCCTTCACAAACAACGGCCAGCTTGGCTGCGACCCGACACAAACGCCGTGAACCGCAGGCGCTCCAACTCCCTGGCCGGCAGTCCGCTTCTGATCGGGGCCGTGACGGTGCTGATCGCGATCGTGGCCGTGTTCATCACCTACAACGCCAACAACGGCCTGCCGTTCACGCCGACGTATGACATCAACGTCCAACTGCCCGAGGCGCAGGGTCTGCAGGCCGGTAATCAGGTCCGCATGGCAGGGACGAGAATCGGCCTCATCAGCGGCCTGCGCCCCCAGCAGGACCCTGCCACGGGGCGCGTGACGGCGATCGCCTCGTTGAAGCTCGAAAAGAGCGTGCAGCCGCTGCCCGTCGATACGGTCGCGCTCGTCCAGTCGGTCTCAGCGGTCGGCCTGAAGTACCTCGACCTCGAACGGGGCCACTCGACCAAGTACCTGAGCTCGGGCGCGACGATACCGCTCTCGCACACGCGCGAAGCAGTCAACATCGATGAATTTTTCAATATGTTCGATCGCAAGACACGGATCGCCAACCAGGTCAACCTGACCACGTTCGGCAATGGCTTCGCCGGCAGGGGGATCGGCCTGAACGAAACGATCCATACGCTGCGCCCGCTCGTCACGAACGCGATCCCGGTCCTGCGCAACCTCGCCTCCCCCCAGACCGACTTCGGCGGGCTGTTCGTAGCGCTCGACCGGGCCGCCAAAGAAGTCGCTCCCGTCGCCCAGGCACAGGCCGGCTTCTACAGCGACCTCGACACGTTCTTCGCGGCGTGGGCGAAAGTGGCGCCGTCGCTGGAAGAAGCGATCGTCGACGGACCGCCGGCTCTGCGTCAGGCGACCCACTCGCTGCCGTTCGAGGCCGAATGGGTCAACAAGAGCACCGAGTTCATGCGCCTGCTGCGGCCGAGCGCCCGCATCCTGCGGACCGCCGCCGCCCCGCTCGGCCACGCCTTTGAAGTCGGCGCCGTGAACCTACGCTCGGCGACCGCTCTCAACAGCGCGATCGCCGAAGCGTCGAAGGCGTTCGCGGAATTCGCGCGCAACCCGATCGTGACCTCGACGATCGAAGATTTGACGCACACGCTCTCGCTCGGCAACCCCTTGCTCGCAGGGCTCGCGCCGGCGCAGACGAACTGCAACTACGTGACGCTCGCATTCCGCAACGTGGCGAGCCTGTTGTCCGAGAGCATCGGCGTCGGCACGGTTGCGCGCGCCACGCCGATCCTCGCGCCCGACGGCCCCAACAACGAGGGCTTGCCCTCCTCGTCCCCCGCCAACGGCCCATCGGTCGACCACCCGTTCCAGAGCTCGGCGATCATCGACAACAACCACTTGCACGCCAACCCCTACCCGAACGTGGGCGGCCCCGGCCAGCCGCGGGAGTGCGAAGCCGGCAAAGAGACGTACATCCCCGGCCAGGCCGTGATCGGCAACGTGCCCGGCAATTCGGGCCTCAACAACGAAGCAACCAAGCGCGAAGAAAACCTGTACGGCGAAAAGTACTCAAGTCAGACGCTCGAAGCGCTCGGCATCGCCACGGCGAAGAAGCCGGCCAAGGCAAAGAAAGCGAAGGCCAAGCACAGCAAGAAGGCGCACGGCAAGGGGAGCGCGAAATGAGCCGCGTGCGCTGGTGGCGCCGATACGACGAGCTGCCCGTCCCCGAGCTGAAGAGGAGCAACCCGGTCCGCTTCGGGATCACCATGATCGTCGTGCTGGCGATCGCCGTCTACTTCGGCTTCAGCAAGCACATACCGTTCACGCACGGGTTCCGTCTGAATGCGGTGTTCCCGACCGCGGTCGAGATAGCTCCCAAATCGCCGGTCCGCGTCGCGGGCATCACCGTCGGAAGCGTCACCTCGATAAAGCGCCAGGGCAATACCGGCGTCGTGTCGATGGAAATCTCGAGCGCCGGGCTGCCGATCCACACCGACGCGACCGTCAAGATCCGCCCGCGCACGTTCCTCGAAGGCAACTGGTTTGTCGAACTGGCGCCCGGAACGCCCTCGGCGCCGACCGTCTCATCCGGCTACACGATCCCCGTCACGCAGGCCTCAGACCCGGTCCAGCTCGATCAGCTGCTCGACGCGCTGGGCAGCGACACGCGCTCGAACCTGCAGACGGTGCTCGACGAATACGGGGCGGCGCTCACGAACGAGCCGACCGCCGCGCAAAACGCCGAACAGAACCCGGCGGTGCGCGGGCTGAACGCAGCGCAGGCACTGAAAAAGCTGTACCTCGACAGTCCCGAAGCGCTGAAGGGCGGCGCGGTCGTCAACCAGGCGCTGGGCGGGATCGAACAGCACGACATCTCCAACCTGGTCGCCGGCATCGAGAAGTTCAGCGCCGCGCTCAACGTCCACGAGCAGCAGCTCGGTGAACTGATCTCGAACTTCAACACCTTCCTCGGCGCGTTCGCCGCCCAGTCGAGCAGCGTCCATGCAGCCGTCGCCGCGCTTCCGGGAGCCCTGCACAACGCCGCCCGCGCCTTCACGAACTTCAATGCCGCCGCGCCCTCGATCAGGAAATTCTCGCTCGATCTGATCCCCGGGATCGAAGCGACCCCCGCGACGATCGCGGCCTCGTTCCCCTGGATAGAACAGGTACAGGCGTCGCTTGCGCCGAGCGAGCTCGGGGGCGTCGCCAAGGGACTCGGGGAAGCCGCGCCGACGCTCGCCGAGCTGTTCGTCACGCAGCCGTCGTTCTGGCAGCAGAACGACCTGTTCTCCAAGTGCCTGTCGAACGTGTTCTACCCGTCCGGCAACACCAAGTTGCAGGACGGCTCCGCCACTTCGGGCGTCGAAGAGTACAAGGAGTTCTGGTACTCGCTCCCCGGCCTCGCCGGAGTCGGCCAGAGCTTCGACGGCAACGGACTGACCACGCGCTTCATGGTCAGCACGGGCAGTCAGGTGCTCAAGTCCGCGCCCGCAAGCGCCGTCGGGGCGACGAGCGGCAAGGGTGGGCTGTCGCTGCTTGCCCACACCTCCCAGCCGCCCCAAGGCACGCGCCCCGCCTTCCCGGCGAGCGAGCCTCCCTACAAGCCGCTCGTGCCCTGCTACACGCAGACGGTTCAGAACTTCAACGGCCCGCTCTCGCAAGGTCCAGCTGACGGGAACGGCGGATGACGCCCGAGCAGCAACAGCCCCATCACGGCGAGCGCGGGCTGCGCGACCAGCTCGAGCGCTACCGTGCGGCGTTCTTCTCGGTCATCGCGATGATCGTGGTCGCGCTGCTGGTCGGCGGCTACATCCTCGCGAACGAGCGCCTATCGCTGCCGAGCTGGTTCCCGGTGCTCGGCAAGAGCTACTACACGATCAAGGGCGACTTCCGCACGGCGCTAGCGCTGACGCCGGGACAGGGCCAGGCCGTGACGATCGCGGGCGCCAAGATCGGCGAAATAGCGAGCGTGCAGCAGCGGGGCGGCGACGCGCTCGTGACGATGAACGTCACACCCAAGTACGCGCGCTACATCTACCGCAACGCCACGATGCTGCTGCGCCCCAAGACGCAGCTCGCGGACATGACCGTCGAGGTCAACCCCGGAACCCCGTCGGCCGGACGCGTGCCAAACGGCTACATGGTCCCGCTCGCGCAGACCGCGCCGAACGTCAACCTCGATGAGTTCCTTTCGGCGCTGGACGCCGAATCGCGCGCCTACCTGCAGGAGCTGCTCGCCGGCGCCGCCGGAGGCCTGAAGGGCAACGCGGCCAACCTCTCCGCGACGTTCAAGCGCTTCGACCCGCTCGCGCGCCTGGGCCGGGAAATCGTCAAGCAGCTCCAGCTGCGCCACCAGAACATCGAACGCGGAATCCACAACTTCCAGCTGATTCTCAACGCGCTCGGCAACAAGGACAGCGAACTCTCGCAGCTGATCGTCTCCTCCAACACGGTCTTCAAGACGTTCGCCGAACAGGACCAGAGCCTGCAGCGCACGCTCCAGCTGCTGCCCGGCGCCCTGACCAAGACCAGAAGCGGGCTCGGCAAGCTCGCGACGGCCGCCGGCGTGCTCGGGCCGACGCTGCACAAGCTCGAGCCGTTCGCAAAGTCGCTTGCGCCCGCTCAGGAAGCCGCAAAGCCCTTCTTCGCCCAGACGGCCCCGATCTTCAAGAACGAGATCAGGCCTTTCGCGCGCCAGATCCTGCCGGTCGTGAACAAGCTGAAGCCCTCGCTTGGAGAACTGGCCGAAGCGTTCCCCAACCTGCAGAGCGGCTTCTCGGTGTTCAACGAACTGTTCAACGAGCTCGCCTACAACCCAGGCGCAAGCCAGCCCGGCTTCATGTTCTTCCTGCTATGGGGCAGCCACGACCTCAACAGCGTGCTCTCCAGCTCCGACGCCCACGGGCCGGTCGGGCGCACGCTCGTCTACCTGAACTGCGAAGTCCTGCCGCTGCTGCAGGGCGCAAGCGAAATCAACGCGACCGTGCGGTTGCTCGTGGCGCTGTTCAACCCGCCGTCCGGCGCCGAATGCCAGGCGCTCGGGCTGATCAAAGGCGGGGCCACAGGAACGGTAGCGACCAAGGCGTCAGCGCGGGGCTCAGCGCACGGGCTCAGCGGCCTCGGTTTGCTCAGTCCCCGCAACAACGCGTTTGGGCGCCTGACCGCCACCGAAGGTAAAGCGGGCTGACATGCAGAAGCGCGCGCCCACGCTCGCCAACATCCTCGTCATCGCACTGTTCGCGCTCAGCTGCTTCGCGCTGCTCCTGTTCCTGTGGGAGTCCTTCGGCGGAGCCGTTCCGCTCAAGCCGAAGGGCTACCGCTTCACCGTCGCCTTCCCGCGCACATTGGCGCTCGCCGAACAGTCGGACGTGCGCATCAGCGGCGTCAACGTCGGGCACGTGATCAGCCTCTCGATCGAGAAAGACGGCCTCACGCACGTGACCGCCGAAGTCAGCGGCCAGTATGCGCCGATCCGCTCCGACATGCACGCGATCCTTCGCCAGAAGACGCTGCTCGGCGAGACCTACATCCAGCTCAACCCCCAGAGCACGACGGCGCCGCCGTTGCCCGACGGCGCGCAACTGCCCAACTCTCAGGTCGAACCGTCGGTGACGCTCGACGACGTCCTCTCGGCCCTGGATCCCAAGACGCGCGACGCATTCAAAATCTGGATGCAGTCGGTCGCGGCGGGGCTCGGTGGCCGCGGAGAACAGGTCAACGCCTCGTTCGCCGAACTGCAGCCGTTCGTAGAAGACTCGAACAAGCTCGTGACGATCCTCGCCTCCCAGGAGGGGGCGCTGCGCGCCGTCATCCACAACACCGGCGTCGTGTTCGACGCCCTCACCGAACGCGAGGGCCAGTACAGAGGGCTGATCGAAAACGGCGAGCGCACGGTCCATGCCGCCGCACAGTCGAGCCAAGCGTTTGCCGAAGCGTTCCGCGAACTGCCCGCGTTCGAGCGCAACTCGCAGACGGCGCTGCGCAGCCTCGACAGCTTTGCGAGCGACACGACCCCGTTCCTCGACCAGTTCCGGCCCGCCGAGGAACAGCTCTCCCTGCTGCTCGGCGCGGTCAAGCCGTTCGCACCCCGCTTCGACTCGTTCCTGACGTCGCTCGGCCCGTTCACGAAGGCGGCCAAGACCGGCCTGCCCGACGTCAAGACCGAGCAGGACCTGACGATTCCGCTGCTCGCCGCCACGGCCCCGGTCCTGCACAACCTCAACCCGTTCTTCGCCTACCTGAGCGAGTACGTGCCCGAGCTGCAGGCGCTGTTCGCCAATGTGACCGCTGCGAGCGAGGTGCGCGGCCACAACACGAACGTTCCGGGCGGACCGCAGCAGCACATGCTCAAGGCGATGCAGGTCCTCTCGCCCGAAGGCCTCGCCGTCTACCCGCAGCGGATCGGCACCAACCGCGCCAACGCCTACCCGCAGCCGGGGGCGTTCCGCGCGCTCTCGACCGGCCTTCAGGTCTTCAGCGGCGCGTCCTGCTCGAACTCGGCGCCTTCCGTGAGCGGCCCGGCGCGCGAAACGATCACGAACAGCATCATCGAACAGCTGATCTCGCTGCACATCGTCAACGCGCCCGAAAGCACGAACTCAGTCCCTGCGCCGGCCTGCAGCCAGCAGGGCCCCTTCACGTTCAACGGTCAGACGAGCCAGTTCCCGCACGCGGCGCCGTTTAAGTAGTGCTCGGTCCGGTCCCTGCCGCGAGGGTCGCGGCCCCGGTAGACGTCGCCGGCCGGTAGGATCTGTGGGGTGCAGAGCAGCGACGGCACGCCGGGGGAGCATGAGGAGAGGACGAGCGTCTTCGTTCGTGGTGACGCTGAGGGCGACGTGTTCCAGTACCACTCGACCTCCGATGATCTCGACCTCGCGGGCGAGTCGGTCGACCGCAAGTGGTCGATCCGCTGCGTTGACGTCGTCAAGCGCCTGGCGGGCATACCGGTCCTCAACGGGCTGAACGTCGCGATTCCCGACGACACCGTCACCGTTGTGCTCGGGCCTTCGGGCACCGGCAAGAGCGTGCTCATCAAGCACCTGATCGGCCTGATGTTCCCCGACTCCGGCGACGTCCAGGTACTCGGGTCGTCCGTACCGAAACTGACGATGCCCCAGCTCCTGACCTTGAGGCGCAGAATCGGTGTGCTCTTTCAGGACGGCGCCCTGTTCGGGTCTATGTCGGTGTTCGACAACGTCGCATTCCCGCTGCGCCAGCACACCGGCATGCCCGAGAGCCAGATCGCGGAAATCGCAAGCCAACGTCTCACCGATGTCGGTCTGGCCGACGCGATGGACGTGTTCCCCTCGCAGCTGTCCGGCGGAATGCGCAAGCGCGCGGGGTTCGCGCGCGCTCTCGTGACCGAACCCGACATCGTGATCTTCGACGAGCCCGACTCAGGCCTCGACCCTGTCCGCACGGCGCTGCTATGCGAACTGATCAAGGAGATGCACGAGACCACCGGCGGCACCTACATCGTCGTGACCCACGACATCGCCTCGGCGCGCCGGATCGGCGAGTACATCGCGCTGCTGTGGAGAGGCAGGATCGTTGAGGCGGGCGATGCCGAGCGGATGTTCTCCTCGGATAACCCCTTCGTCCACCAGTTCCTCAGCGGTTCGGCAAGTGGGCCGCTGGGGATGGACTGAGCGTGAATTACCGCCAGCTCGGCTCGAGCGGGATCGAGGTCTCCGAGATCAGCCTCGGCTCGTGGCTCACCTACTCGGGAGGGGTCTCGCGCGAACAGGCCAAGGCGTGTGTGGATGCGGCGTTCGAGGAGGGCATCAACTTCATCGATACCGCCAACGTGTACGGCCGCGGCGCCTCCGAGGAGGCCCTCGGTGAGATCCTCGCCGGCCGCGATCGCTCTTCTTACGTGCTCGCGACGAAGGTCTACTTCCCGATGTCAGACGCCGACAGGGGCCTGTCGGCGGCGCAGATCCACAAGCAGATCGACGCCTCTCTAAAGCGTCTGCAGACCGACTACGTCGATCTCTACCAATGCCACCGTTACGACGACGAGACCCCACTGGAGGAGACCATGCAGGCGCTCACCGAAGTCGTGGCGTCAGGCAAGGCGCGGCACATCGGCTTCAGCGAGTGGCCCGTCGAGCGCGTACGCGAGTCGCTCGATCTGCCCGGCGTCACGCGCTGGGTCTCCAGCCAGCCGCAGTACTCGATGCTGTGGCGCAGGCCCGAGGCCGAGCTGATCGACCTCTGCGAACGCGAAAACATCTCCCAGGTCGTATGGTCGCCGCTTGGCCAGGGCGTGCTGACCGGCAAGTACTCTCCCGAGGAGCCGCCCCCGCCGGACTCGCGTGCCGCAAGCGAGAGCATGAGCGGCTTCATCGGCCGGCTGATGCAGAGCGACGTGCTCGAAGCCGTCGAGCGCCTGCGGCCGATCGCCGAGAGTGCCGGTCTGACGATGGCCCAGCTCGCGCTCGCCTGGGTCCTTCGCCAGCCGAACGTCGCCTGCGCGATCATCGGCGCGAGCCGCCCCGAGCAGGTCCGCGAAAACGCGGCCGCCTCCGGTGTGACGCTCAGCGACGAGGAGCTGGCCGGGATCGACGCGGCGCTGCAGGACGTCTTCGTGCGCTGAACGCTCTTATTCGGGCAGCCTGGCGGCGAAGTCCGTGAGCTTGCCGGGGTCGCGCAAAGGGGCGCCGTGACCGAAGCAGGCGAGCGATGGCCTCAGGGCGGCGAGGCGACGCGCCGACTCACGGTTGCGAGCAGGGTCGGCGGTGAACATCTCGGGCGGCTCGTGCAGACCGGGGATGCCGGTGTTGACGTTCATGTTGTTGAGCACATCGCCCAAAATCAGCACGCGGTCGGACTCGCGCCAGAACGCGACATGACCGTGGCTGTGCCCGGGCGTCTCGAGCACCGTGAACCCGGCGACCTCCTCGCCCTCGCGCAGAACGCGCGCGACGGGGTGGGGCGGCCCGGTCCAGTAGCGCTCCTGCAGGCGCGTCAGCCAGCCAGGAACCTTCGGGTTGACCATGCCGCCGGCCGACTCCATCGCGAGCGCGTCACGCTCGCCGCACCACAGCGGGATCTCGAGCCGCTCGCAAACGACATGGCTACAGCCCTGATGGTCGGGGTGTACATGGGTCAGCGCGTGCGCGCTTATCGACCGGCCGCCGATCTGCCTAAAGATGCGCTTCTCCGCCTGGCGCGTGCCCGCGTCGATCAGCACGTCGCCGATCACATAGATGTTGATCGCGTTGGGCGGAAAGCCTTTTAGCATGAAGACGCCGTCGGCGAGCTCCCTCATCGTCACTCCCTCCCTTGCTCCCAGGAGAAGCCGCGTATGGCGAAATAAAGGCCGAAGACGCTCCACAGGCCGATCACGGCGAGCGCGTCCAGATGGCTCGAGATGCCCGTGCCCTTCACCATCGCACCGGACAGCCCGTCGATCAGGTGCTTCAGTGGCAGCGCTTCGGCGATGTCGCGCAAGAACGCGGGGACGTGCTTCACGTCGTAGAAGACGCCCGAGATGAAGATCACAGGCAGGAACACGGCGTTGACGTAGGCGGCCGTCGACTCGAAGTTGGGGATCACATGAGCGAAGGCCACGCCGAGTGACGCGAAGCAGACGACGCCGATCACGACGAACACGACCAGCTCGACCAAGTCCGATGGCCAGCCCAAGCCGAACAAGAGCTTGCCGGCGATCACGATGATCGCAATCTGAAAGGCTGTGTTGGTCACAGCGTTGGCTGCCACTCCGCCGAAGTAGGAGGTGGTTGGTAGTGGCGTCCCACGAACCCGCTTGAGTACTCCGCGCTCGCGCAGGAACACGATGTTGTAGGCGAGCGCGCTGAACGTCGTCGACATCACCGCCATCCCCGCGATGCCCGGCACGATCGTTTCGATGTCATGACGGTTGCCGTGCAGGATCGCCCCGAAGAAGCCGAGGAACAGTAGGGGCAGCAGGAAGTTGAAGAACGCCGCGCTCGGGTTGCGCCAGAACATGCGGCGCTCCAGCCGGTACTGGCGCCAGGTGAGGATGAGCGCGTCAGACATCGGCGGTCGACCTCGAGATAGGAGCGTCCTGCGCATCGTTCGACTGCGCATCGCCGGACTGCTCGTCGGCCGTCAGCTCCAGATACAGGTCCTCGAGCGTCGGGCGTCCAACGCTCAGCTCCTCCAGGCGCTCCCCACGCGCAAGGGCCTCGCTCGTCAGCTCGTGCAGCAGGCTTGTCGGGTCGTCGGTCTCGCGTTCCACCAGCTCACCACTCGCGTCTCTAAAGATCACGCGGTAGTGCGCAGAGCCCACCCCAAGCTCGCGTGGAGGGCCGATTGCGAGGATGCGTCCGTCCTTGACGATCGCCACCCGGTCGGCGAGCGCTTGGGCCTCGTCGAGGTAATGGGTCGTCAGCAGGATCGTCTTGCCCAGCTCGCGCAGCGAACGAACCGTCTGCCATGCAGCGTGTCTCGCCTGGGGATCAAAGCCGGTCGTCGGCTCGTCCAAGAAGATCAGCTCAGGATCGCCGATCAGTGCGAGCGCGAAGTCCAATCTCCGCAGCTGGCCCCCTGAGAGCTTGCGGGTGAGCACGTCCGCCTTCTCCTCGAGTCCCATCAGCGCCAGCACCTCATCCACATCGCGCGGGCTCGGATAGAAGCTCGACCAGTGGCGCAGCGTCTCGCGCGCAGTCAGATGGCTGTAGATCCCCGAGGACTGCAGCACGATGCCGATCTTTCGCCGCAGTCCGATCTCGCGCAGAGAGGGGTCGTAGCCGAGCACCGACACTTCGCCCGACGTGCGCTCGCGGTAGCCCTCCAGGATCTCCACCGTCGTCGTCTTGCCCGCGCCATTAGGCCCCAGCAGGCCAAACACTTCGCCCCGGCGCACCTCGATGTCGATGCCTCGCACCGCCTCGAAGTCGTCGTAGCGCTTGACCAGGTCATGCACCTCGATCGCGGCTACCAATGAACGCCTTTCATGATGTTCGCGAGCGCCAGTTGCTCCAGCGACGCGTGCTCCTGCTCGCTCTCCGCCTCGCCACGCGCGGCGGCCGAGTCGGGGAACACGCGGTAGGCGAGATGCAGCAGACGGTCGACCGCCTCGGGCGCAAGCGCGTAGGCAACTTCGCCCGCGGTCCCCAGCGGCGTGCCCAGATGCTTGGGCCGGGTACGCAGCGCCTCGCAGATCATGTCGGCCGCTTCGTCAGGAGCGATCGCGGGGAAGGTGTCATACATCTTCGTCGGAGCGATCATGGGCGTGCGCACGAGCGGCATATGGATCGTCGTGAATGTCACGCCGTCGCCGATCACCTCCGAGGCGACGACCTTCGTAAACGCGTCGAGCGCGGCCTTGGAGGCCACGTACGCGGAGAAGCGCGGTGGGTTGGTCTGCACGCCGATCGAGGAGACGTTCACGATGTGGCCGAACCCGCGCGCCCGCATCTGGGGCAATAGACCGATGATCAGCTTGACCGCGCCGAAGTAGTTGAGCTGCATCGTGCGCTCGAAGTCGTGGAAGCGGTCGTAGCTGAGCGCGATCGAACGTCTGATGGAGCGACCGGCGTTGTTGACGAGCATGTCGACATGGCGATGGTCCGCCCCGATCCGCTCGAGCAAACGGTCGATGTCGTCGGTGTCAGACAGATCGGCGCTGTAGACATACGCCATCCCGCCGCTCGCGACGATCTCCGCGCGCAGCTCCTCCAGGCGCTCGACGTTGCGCGCGACGAGCAGTGGTATCGCGCCCGCGCCCGCGACCTTCAGCGCCGTGGCGCGCCCGATGCCCGATGAGGCGCCCGTGATAAGAACGCGCCTGCCGCTGATCGCCTCCGCGAGTGTACGGTTGCGGCTGAGGCTTGGGTCCATCTCGCGCTCCCAGTAGTCCCACAGGTGCACCGCGTACTCGCGCAATGCCGGTACATGCTCAAACGGCGAGCCCGCCAGGGCGCGCCGTGCCTGACGCGTGTCGAACGAGGGCACCAGGTCGATGTGCTCCAGCACCTCCTGCGGGATCCCCAGCTCGCGCAGCACTATCCTGCGCGCTTGGCGCAGCGGCGGCATCCGCATCAAGAGCAAAAGCGGGGCTGTCGGGGCCACGTCGATCACTCGCTTGTCGATGCTCACGGCGAAGCGCGGCGCGTGCGCGGCGGTCGCGAAATCGTTGATGACCATGTCCACGCGCTGAGAGCCGGGGTAGGTGAGATGGAAGGCTCTCCCGTCGAGGTCGGGCTCATGCGCGATGTGGTCGAGCGCTCCCGCGACCCAGTCGACCGGCACGATGTTCGTACGGCCGAGGTCGAGGCCCACGAGCGGCATCCACTGCGGCACGAGTCGGCGCAGCCGCTGGATCGCCTTGAAGAAGTAGTAGGGGCCGTCGATCTTGTCCATCTCGCCCGTCTTCGAGTCGCCGACGACGATCCCCGGCCGGTAGACCCGCCACGGCACGAGTGACTGCTCGCGCACGATCCGCTCGGCCTCGAACTTCGTCGCGTGATAAGGCGAAGGCAGGCGCTGGCCCTCGTCGAAGTCGCTCTCGTCGAATACGCCTCTATATGAGCCGGCGACCGCGATCGACGACACGTGGTGCAGCCGCCCTGCTCGCAGCGCTCCCGCCAGCTCGATCGCGTGTCCCGTACCGCCCACGTTGACCGCCATGTCGAGCTCTATCGGCGCGGTCATGTCATAGACGGCGGCGAGATGAAAGAAGTGGTCGATCCTGTCTTCGAGCTCCGTGACCTGCTCGCCCTCCAACCCGAGCAGCGGCCTTCGCAGGTCGCCGGTGACGGGATGGATGCGCTTCGTCGCGCCCGCGCCCGCGCTGTGCTCGAGGCGCTCGATCAGATCGTCCAGGCGCGCGAGCGAGTCTTCGCGTACGAGTACATAGATCTCGCCCGTCCGCGCCAGCAGCCGCTCGACGAGCCTGCGGCCGATGAAGCCTGTGGCGCCGGTTACGAAGTAGGCCATAACCAGGCCAGCATAGACTCAGGCGCCTGCGCCGGAACCCCCGCGGCCCTCGCCGGAGGCGAAGCGCCCGGCGCCGCGGACCGCATCTTCGAAAACGTCCGGCCCTGCCTGGGCCTCCAACGCCAAGCCCTGCTCGAGCGTCATCCCCAGTCCTTCGATCGCCGCGCGCCTGTCGGCGAGCATCGTGCGCTGCGGGAACCTCGCGAGGTTGTTGGCGAGTTCGAGCGCGCGCTCCACGTGAGCGCCGGGCTCGACGATCTCGGTGATCAGGCCCATTGCCTTGGCCTCCTGCGCGTCGAGGATGCGGCCCGTCAGGATCAGATCGAGCGCTCTGCCCAGGCCGACGATGCGCGGCAGCCGCACGGTGCCGCCGTCGATCAGCGGCACGCCCCAGCGGCGCTCTGGGTAGCCGAGCTTCGCGTCCTCAGTGGCGATTCTGAGGTCGCACCAAAGCGCCAGCTCCAGGCCGCCCGCGAGCGCGTAGCCCGAGATCGCGGCGATCGCCGGCTTAGATGGGGTCAGGCGCGTGAAGCCCATCGGCCCGGCCGGATCTAACAGTCGACCGGCGAACGTCTCGATCGCCGTCAGGTCCGCTCCCGCGCAGAAGGCGAGCTCGCCGGCTCCCGTAAGCACCATCGCGAGCGCGTCCTCTTCGCCCTCGAAGCGCTCCAACGCCTCTTGCAGCGCCTGCGCCGTAGGACCATCGACGGCATTACGTCGTTGCTCACGATCGATCGTCACGAGCGCAGCGGCGCCATGACGCTCGTAGCGGACGAGATTGCCCGCCTCAGAGGCTGGGCTCTCGGGGCCGGGCGTCGCGCCGGTCTGCGTCATCTGCCCGCCAGCGGCGGCGCTACCACCCGCCGCGCCAGCGACCGTCGCCGGTGTGAGCTTTTTCGGCGTCTTTGCGCGCGTCTTTGCGCTTCTCCAGGCGCCGCTGGATCAGGCTCATCGTCAGCACGAACAGCGGGAAGAACAGGATCAGGATGAAGCCGGCGTTCGTGACGACCTTGTCGTTCGTCGCCCCATAGAAGCCGCGACCGTCGTTGTAGGCGAGCGCGACCGGTGCAAAAGCCAGCACGAGAAGGCATGAGGCAAGGACGCTGTAGAAGAGGCGGCGCATCGCTCGCAATCCTACATCAGCGCTTCCCTACCATCCTCCGCGTGGCGCTCCTGATCGCATCCGACCTCCACAAGGACATGGCCGGCAGGCCGCTCCTGCAAGGCGTCTCCTTCAAGCTCGAGCGCGGAGAACGGCTAACGATCGCCGGGCGCAACGGCGCCGGCAAGACGACGCTGCTGCGCATGATCGCCGGCGAGGAGTCGATCGATAAGGGCGAGCTGAGCGTGCGCAAGGGCGTACGCATTGCGCTCCACGACCAGCGTCCCCCGCGCGAGCGCGATATCGCGCTGCGCGACTACGTCCTCTCGGGCTGCGCCGAGGAGCTGAACATCGAGGCAGAGCTGCGCGATCTGGAGCGGCGCATGGCGGACGGCGCGACAGACGAGGCGACATTCGAACGCTACTCGCGCGCCCAGGCGCGACTGGAGGCGCTTGGCGGCTATCTGTGGCGAGACCGCGCGACCGTCATGACGAGCGGCCTCGGGTTCTCCGGCGCCGATCTCGATCGCGGCCTGGACAGCTTCTCTGGCGGTCAGCTCACGCGCGCCTCGCTGGCCCGTGCGCTTGCCACCGGCGCCGACGTGCTCCTGCTCGACGAGCCCACCAACCATCTCGACATCGAGTCGCTCGAGTGGCTCGAGCAGACACTCTCCGACCTCGACGCCGCCGTCCTGCTCGTAGCGCACGACCGCTGGTTTCTCGAGGCGGTCGGCACGGGCGTACTCGAGCTGTACGGGTCTGCGCCGACCCGCTCGCGCTTCTTCGCGGGCACATGGCACGCTTGGCGTCGCGAGCAGGCCGCCCGCGAGATGGCGCTCGGCAAGGCGATCGACAAGCAGAGGGCCGAGATCGCGCGCATGGAGCGCTTCATCGAGCGCTTCCGCTACAAGGCCACGAAGGCCCGTCAGGCCCAGTCGCGCATCAAGAAGCTGTCCAAGATAGAGCGCATCGAGCGCGATCCCCGCGGCGAGACGAGCCTCGACTTCGAGTTCAAGGCGCCCGAGCGCTCGGGCAGGGTCATCTTCGAGCTGCAAAACGCCGCCGTCCAGGTCGGCGAGCCGCCGATCACGCTGCTCGAGCACGCCGAGCTGTGGCTCGAGCGCGGTGAGCACGTCTCGCTCGTAGGGCCCAACGGCGCCGGCAAGACCACTCTGATCGAGACGCTCGCCGGCAGGCGGTCGCTCGCCGACGGCAAGCTCAGTACGGGCCACAACGTGAAGGTCGGCTACCTCTCCCCTCACGCGGAGGAGCTGGGGGAGGGGGGACCGCCCGGCCAGAGCGTGCTCGAAGCCGCCCAGCGCGCTACCAAGCTCAGCCCCAACAAGGCGAGGGCGCTGCTCGGGGCGTTCCTGTTCTCGGGCGAGGAGGCAGACAAGCCGCTCGAAGGCCTCTCCGGCGGCGAGCGGCGCAGGCTGTCGCTCGCGATTCTCGTCAACGGCACGCCCGACCCGCCGAACGTCTTGATCCTGGATGAGCCCACCAACCACCTCGACCTCGAGAGCCGCGAGGCGCTGGAGGACGCCCTGCGCTCATTCGGCGGCGCCCTGTTGCTCGTCTCCCACGACCGTGCTCTGCTCGACGCGGTCGGCACCCGTACGATCGCGATCGAGGACGGTTCGCTGCGCAGCTATATCGGCGGCTGGCCGGAGTACGTCAGGGTGCGAGAGGAGCGCAAGACCGCGGGGGACGGCGCCGCGCGCACGACGCGAACGCCTGGTGGCGGCGAGAAGAGATCGAGTGGCGCCGAAAACGCAGTGGGCGTGGAGGCGAGGCGGGCGCCGGATGCGCGTACGAACGGAGGCCGCGTGCTGGATGACGCCACGCCGAAGTCCAGACCCAAGCGCGAGGGGCCGTCGAAGAACCGCATCCGCGAGCAGGCCAACGCCGAGCAGGCCGTCGAAGAGGCGGAGGCGGCGCTGCGGACGCTGGAGGACGAATTGGCCGATCCGGCGGCGTGGGCAACCAAGTACGAGTCGGCCAAGTCAGAAGCCCGCCACACCGCGGCCAAGCGGGCCGTCGATGCCGCTTATGAGCGGCTTTCCGCGCTGGTCGACTGATACGCGCGTCCGCTGCGGGTCGAACGCGCTTGCGGCCGCTATGACGAGCGCCGGTCCCGCCACGGCGTTGTGAGCACCGAACTACACTGACGAATCGGGTGACCAGGACCGTGATATGGACCGGCTGAAGATCGTTCGCAACATCGCGATCATCGCGCTGATCGCGGCCGCCGTCGAGTTCCTGCCCGGTGGGGGAAAAGCGGCGAGCGCCTTCGCCGCGGCGCTGTGGGTCGTGTTCGCGGCCGGTCTCGGCTGGTTCGCCTACCGCGCCTATCGCGAACACCGAGTCAGTCTGCACAGCCTCGGTGACGCCCACCGCGCATTGCTATACGGCGCTGTGGCGGTCGCATATGCGACGCTCGCCGCACGCTCGCGCATGTGGGAGACGGGCTTCGGCGAGTTTGTCTGGTTCGTCTTGATCGGCCTCTCCGTCTATGGCCTGCTCGCCGTATATCGCTACTCGCGCACGTATTGAGCGGCGCCAAGCAACGAGCGGATGGGGGAGAGGCTTCCCGCCGGCGAGGGCCCGGTGGGCTTGCCGAGCAGCGACGGGCTCTGCCCGACCAGCCGGGCGTCTATCTCTTTCGAGACGGCCGCGGCCAAGTCATCTACGTCGGCAAGGCCAAGTCGATTCGCAAGCGCGTCGCCTCTCACTTCTCCAAGGCCCAGGTCCCGTCGAGTCCCGGACACGCCGAGATGGTTGCGACCGTCGAGAACATCGAATGCGTCGTCGTCTCCAGCGAGGCGGAGGCGCTGCTCGCCGAGCAGAGCTTCATCAAGCAGTACCGCCCACGCTTCAACATCCGGCTGCGCGACGACAAGTCCTACCCGTTCATAGGGATCTCGCTCGACGAGGACTTCCCGCGCGTCTACTTCACGCGCGAGCGCCACCGTCCGGGGCGCGCCTACTTCGGCCCCTACTCGAGTGCCAAGCGTGTGCGCTCCACGCTCGACGTGCTCGCAAAGGTCTTCATGTACCGCTCTTGCACAGGCCCGGAGCCGGGGCGGCGCAGCGGTAGCCCGTGCCTCGACTACTACATCAAGCGCTGCGAGGCCCCCTGCGTGGGCTACGTCTCCAAGGATGACTACCGCCACTCGATCGACGGCGTGATCGACTTCCTCTCCGGGCGCTTTCGCACGATCGAGCGCGACCTGGAGCAGCGCATGCGCGCGGCGTCTGCGGCTCTCGAGTACGAGCAGGCCACGCTCGAACGCAACCGCCTGCGCGCGGTGCGCTCGGTAATGGAGCGCCAGCGGGTCGCGCGCGAGTCGATCGGCACGCTTGACGCGGTCGCCGTCGCGGTGGAGGGCGCAGACGCCAACGCCCAGGTCTTCCAGGTGCGCGACGGCGTGCTCTCAGACCGCCACTCTTTTTACCTATCAAACGAGACCGAGCGCGGGCTCGACGAGGTGGCCGAAGAGTTCATGCTCCAGTACTACGGCGGGCCCACCCAGATCCCCGCGCTGATCGTCGTGCAGCGCGAGCTGGCCGATCGGATCGTGCTGGCCGAAGCGCTCGCACGGCGCCGTGGTGGCCCCGTCGAGTTGCGGGCGGCCGAACGTGGCGATAAGCACCGCATCCTCGAGCTCGCCCACCACAACGCGCTACTCGCCCTGCAGACCGAGCGCCTGCACGAGGAGCGTCGTCACCAGCGCCGTGCGCAAGCGCTCGAAGGGCTGCAGGTCGCGCTCGGGCTCGACGCCGTGCCCATGCGGATCGAGTGCTTCGACATCTCCAACCTCGGTGGCACCCACACCGTCGCCTCGATGGTCGTGTTCGAGGGTGGCGCACCCAAGCGCTCGGACTACCGGCGCTTTCAGATCCGCTCGGTCGAGGGCTCCGACGACTATGCGTCGATGGCTGAGGTCCTATCGAGGCGTTTCGCCCAATGGGAGCGCCAGGCCGACTTCTCGCCGCACGACTCCTCCCACGACGCGAGCTTCGCGGCGCTGCCGAGCCTCGTCGTTATCGACGGCGGCAAGGGTCAGCTCGCGGCAGGGCTCGGTCCGCTCGCCGGCTTCCGCGAGCGTGGGGTCGCGGTCGTCTCGCTCGCCAAGCGGATCGAGGAGGTCTTCCTCCCAGGCCGCCGCGCCCCGCTGGTGCTCGACCACTCCACCCCCGAGCTCCAGCTCTTGCAGCGCGTACGAGACGAAGCGCACCGCTTCGCGATCACCCACCATCGCTCGCGGCGCGACCGCGCGATGACCGGCTCGCTGCTCGATGACCTCCCTGGTGTCGGTCCCGCGCGCAAGCGCGCCTTGCTCACCCACTTCGGCTCGCCCGAGTCGGTCGCGGCCGCCTCGCGCGAGGAACTGCAGGCGGTGCCAGGGCTGCCGGCGAAGCTGGCACGCGACATTCACGCCCGTCTTCACCGAACCGGCTGAAGCGTCCGCGATACGCGGCACAATGGAAACGAGATGGCCGTTTTGAGGCCCCTACGTGTACTGCGCTCCTCCGAAGACCGGACGGCCAACTCGAGTCTGCGCGACCTGGTCGTGATTACGGGCTTCTCCGGTGCGGGCAAGTCGACCGCCATGAACGTTTTCGAGGACGCGGGCTACTTCTGTGTCGACAACCTGCCGCCCGAGATGATTCGCTCGCTGGCCGAGCTGTTCATGCACGAGGGATCGAAGGTCGAGCGGGCCGCCGTCGTGTCCGACGTGCGCGGCGGCGTCTACTTCGAGGCGCTATGCGAAGTGCTCGACAAGCTGCAGTCGCTCGGGATATCCCATCGCGTGCTGTTCCTCGACGCCTCCGAGCCTACGCTGCTGACCCGCTACAAGGAGACGCGCCGGCGCCATCCAGTCGCCACCGAGGGCAGCGTCGCCGCAGGTGTCGAGTCCGAGCGCGCCTTGCTCGAGCCGCTGCGCGAGCGCGCCGATCTCGTGATCGACACGACCAGCATGTCAGCCGCTGCGCTGCGCATACGGATCGCCGATGAGCTGCTGCCGGGCGCCCAGAGCGGGCGGCTCGCGCTCACGTTCATGAGCTTCGGCTTCAAGCATGGCCCCCCGCGCGACGAGGACCTGGCGTTCGACGTGCGGTTCCTGCCCAACCCCCACTACGAGTCGTCGCTTCGCGACCTGACGGGCCATGACGACCGGGTCGTGCGCTACATGGCGAGCGACGGCCGGCTCCAAGAGCTATACGGGCACCTTCATTCGCTGCTGGACTTCCTGCTGCCCCAGTACGTAGCCGAGGGCAAGTCCCATCTGATGATCGCGATTGGCTGCACCGGCGGGCGTCATCGCTCGGTGGCGATCGCCGAGCACCTCGCCGAGCGCTACCGCGAACGCGAGGAGCTGACCGTCGCCGTCGCTCACCGCGACATCGACAAGCGTACCCGCGACGCATGAGTGTTAGGCATCCCTAATGGCCCGGCCGCGCTGGCGGCTGGGCCGTTGATAGGGTTCGCCCGCACGCCGGGCCCACGGGGCACCCGGTCTTGTTCATCTTTCGCACAGGAGGCGTTACATGCCCGTACGCGTCGGGATAAACGGATTCGGCCGCATCGGCCGGAACGTGTTCCGCGCCGCAATGGCCAGGGACGACGCATCGGAGATCGAGTGGATCGCCGTAAACGACCTCACCGACTCCAAGACACTTGCGCACCTGCTGAAGTACGACTCGATCCTCGGTCCCTATCCGGGCGAGGTGGCCGAGCGCTCCGACGGCTCGATCGCGGTCGACGGCCATCGGCTCAAGGTGCTCGCCGAGCGTGATCCCTCTGCGCTGCCGTGGAAGGACCTCGGCGTAGACGTCGTGATCGAGTCCACCGGTCTGTTCACCGACCGCGAGAAGGCGGCGGCCCATCTGGACGGCGGCGCCAAGAAGGTCATCATCTCCGCGCCCGCCACAAATCCCGACGTGACGGTCGTGCTCGGCGTCAACTTCGAGCAGGCCTACGACCGCGTGGCGCACCAGGTGATCTCCAACGCGTCGTGCACGACCAACTGCCTCGCGCCGGTCGCGAAGGTGATCGTCGACTCGATCGGGGTCAAGCACGGCTTGATGACCACGATCCACGCCTACACTGCCGACCAGCGCCTTCAGGATCTCCCTCACAAAGACCTTCGCAGGGCGCGCGCCGCGGCGATCAACCTGATCCCCGCCTCCACCGGCGCCGCCAAGGCGATCGGCCTCGTCATCCCCGAGCTGCAAGGCAAGCTCCACGGTTTCGCCGTACGCGCTCCTGTCCCGACCGGCTCGGTCGTCGATCTGACCGTCGAGTGCGAGCGTCAGACAAGCGTCGAGGAGGTCAACGGCGCGCTGAAGGCCGCCTCCGAAAGCGGACCGCTGCAGGGGATCCTTGCCTACACCGAAGATCCGATCGTCTCCAGCGACATCGTCTCCTCGCCTTACTCCTCGATCGTCGACGCCCAGCTGACCTCAGTCATCGACGGCACGATGCTGAAGGTTGTCGCCTGGTACGACAACGAGTGGGGCTACTCCAACCGGCTCGTCGACCTCGCCCAGCGCGTCCTTTGAGAAGCCTCGATGATCTCGACGTGCGCGGGCGCCGGGTGCTCGTGCGCGTCGATTTCAACGTTCCGCTGAAGTCAGGTCCCGACGGCGCGAACAGCGTTGCCGACGACACCCGCATCGTCTCAGCTCTGCCCACGATCGAAGAGCTCCGTTCGCGCGGCGCGCGCCTGATCCTCGTCTCGCACCTCGGACGGCCCAAGGACGGCGTCGACCCCACGCTCTCGCTCGCCCCGGTCGTCAAGTGTCTGCGCGAGCTGACCGGCGCGAAGGTCACGCTTGCGCCCGAGGTCGTTGGGGAGCGGGCACAAGAGATGGCGCAGGAGCTCGAAGACGGCGAGATCCTCGTGCTCGAGAACGTGCGCTTCGCGGCGGGCGAGACATCCAACGATCCGGCCTTTGCGCGCGAGCTCGCCGATCTGGCCGATGTCTACGTCAACGATGCGTTCGGCGCTGCCCATCGCGCGCATGCCTCCACCGAGGGGGTCGCCCACCTGCTGCCTTCAGCGGCCGGCAGGCTGCTCGAAAACGAGGTCCACACGCTCACCGGCATCCTCGAGAATCCCGCCAGACCGCTCGTCGCCGTCATAGGCGGAGCCAAGGTGGCGGACAAGATCGGCGTGATCGACCGCTTCCTCGCACTCGCCGACAGCGTCATGATCGGAGGTGCGATGTGCTTCCCGTTCCTCGCGGCCCAAGGCCACTCCGTAGGGGCATCACTGTGTGACGAGGAGGACATCGAGCATGCCCGGCAAGCCCTTTCGCGCGCCAGCGACACGCATTTCCCGCAGCCTGGGCGCTCACGTCTGCTCGTGCCGAACGACCTGGTCATCGGCGACAGGCTGGCAGCCGACGCCGAGTGCCGCGTGCTCGACGGCGTTGAGGTGCCGCAGGGCTGGATGGGCCTCGATATCGGTCCCTCTACGGCCGAGGGCTATTCCAATGAGATCACGCGCGCCGGCACCGTCTTCTGGAATGGGCCGATGGGTGCTTTCGAGCTGGAGCCGTTCGCCGCAGGCACGCGCGCGGTGGCCCAGGCCGTCGCAAGCGCCTCCGGCGTGACCGTCGTCGGAGGAGGGGATTCGGCGGCCGCGCTCGTCGAGTTCGGCCTCCAGGACCAGGTCACCCACCTGTCCACCGGCGGTGGCGCCACGCTCGAGCTGGTCGAGGGCAAGGCACTGCCCGGCGTCACCGCGCTGCAAGAGAAGGAGGCCTGAACAATGGCCACGCGCACCCCGCTGATCGCGGGCAACTGGAAGATGTACAAGACCGAGAGCGAAGCCGAGCAGTACATACAAGCTCTGCTTCCACGCGTCTCCACTGCCACAGACGTCGATGTCGCGATATGCGTGCCCTTCACGGACCTGCGCGCCATGGTCGATTCGGCGCGCGGCTCGCGCGTGGAGGTCTACGCCCAGAACGTGCACTCCGAGCCGCAGGGCGCCTATACCGGCGAGATCTCCGCACCGATGCTCAGCGAGCTCGACGTCCACGGCGTCGTGCTCGGCCACTCCGAGCGTCGCGAGCTGTTCGGCGAGACAGACAAAGCGCTCGCGCTGAAGGTTCCAGCCACGCTCAGCGCCGGCCTTGTGCCGATCCTGTGCGTCGGCGAGACCGAGGTCGAGCGCGACAGCGGCGATACCGAGCGCAAGCTGCGCAACCAGATCGGCGAGGATCTGGCGGGCGTAGCCGACGAGCAGCTTGCCCACGTCGTGATCGCGTATGAGCCGATCTGGGCGATCGGGACCGGACGGGTCGCGTCACCCGAGCAGGCCCAGGAGGCGATCGCGTTCATACGGGCGCTGATCGAGGCCCGCTCGCCCGAGGCCGCTGCGCGGGCTCGGATTCTCTATGGGGGCTCCGTCAAGCCCGACAACGCACCCGAGCTGCTTGCCCTACCGGACGTCGATGGCGCGCTCGTCGGGGGCGCCTCGCTCGACCCCGACTCCTTCTCGCGGATAGTGGCTGCTGCGGCACCATGATCGATCTCCCGGCTCCCAGCGTCTGCCTGATCGTGCTCGACGGTTGGGGCCTGGCCGAGCCTGGGCCCGGCAACGCGGTTTCGCTCGCCGACACGCCCGTCTTCGACGAGCTCTGGGAGCGCTGCACGCACACCACGCTGCGCGCGTGCGGGTCCGCGGTGGGCCTGCCCGAAGGGCAGATGGGCAACTCGGAGGTGGGCCACCTCAATCTCGGCGCCGGCGCGGTCGTCAAGCAGGACCTGGTGCGCATCGACGAGGCCGTCGCCGATGGCAGCCTCGCGAAGAACCCCGCGCTGTCCGGCGCGCTCGGCGGCGTGCGGCGCGTGCACCTGATCGGGCTGGTCTCGGACGGCGGCGTGCACTCTTCGATGGAGCATCTGATCGCGCTGGTGCGGATGATCTCGGTCAAGGCTCCGCAGATTGACCTCGTGATCCACGCCTTCACCGACGGTCGCGACACGCTGCCGCACTCGGGCAAGGGCTTCCTGGAGCAGCTCGACTCCCTGCCGGGCGCGCGGGTGGGGTCGGTGATCGGGCGCTACTTCGCGATGGACCGTGACAGGCGGTGGGAGCGCGTGCAGCGCGCCTA